>DATNLS010000282.1:0-6351 GCA_035602775.1 Candidatus Acidiferrales bacterium
GTCGAGCTCGAAGTCAGCGCCAACTCGGTGCCGAATATCGAGGTCTTCACGCCGCAGGGCATGGAAGAGATGGGCCTCAACATGAAGGAGCTGATGAATCAGCTCATGCCGAAGAAGACGCGCACGCGCAAAGTCAAAATCCCCGAGGCGCTCGAGTTGCTGACGGCGGAGGAAGCGGCGCGGCTGGTCGATATGGAGGCGGTCGCGCACGAGGCGATCACCCGCGCGGAGCAGTCCGGGATTGTGTTCATCGACGAGATCGACAAAATTGCCGGCCGCGAATCGCACGGGCCCGACGTCTCGCGCGAGGGCGTGCAGCGCGACCTGCTGCCAATCGTCGAAGGCTCGACCGTCAACACCAAATACGGCGCGGTCAAAACCGACCACATTTTGTTCGTCGCGTCGGGCGCGTTTCACACCTCGAAGCCGTCGGACCTGATTCCCGAATTCCAGGGACGCTTTCCGATTCGCGTCGAGCTGAAGGCGCTCACGCGCGAGGACTTCATCCGCATCCTCACCGAGCCGGAGAACGCGCTCACGCGGCAATACGTCGCGCTGATGGAGACCGAGGGCATGCACATGCGCTTCACCGAGGATGGGGTCGCGGCGCTGGCGGAAATCGCGGCCAAGGTTAATGCGCGCTCGGAAAATATCGGCGCGCGCAGGCTGCATACGGTGCTCGAGCGGCTGCTGGAAGAGTTGTCGTTCAACGCGCCGGAGATGCAGAATCGCGAGCTGACAATCGACGCCGGCTACGTTCACGGCCGCCTCGACGAAATCGTCAAGGACGAGGATCTGTCGCGGTATATTCTGTAGCTCCCGCGCTACCGTTACGCTTGTATTAACTGCCACGCAGGCCGACGGATTGCGCCGTGCGTGCAATACTGTTTTCATTTCTTTTTTCAGTGAAAGGTTTACTGAGGTTGCTAGGGGCGTGAAAGAAGTCAGTCACAATCGAGCCGACGTGCTCCTCGAAGCGCTGCCGTATATTCGGCGCTTTCGCGGCAAAACGTTCGTCATCAAGTACGGCGGGCATGCGATGCAGACCGAGGAGCTGCGCGAAAGTTTTGCGCAGGAAGTCGTGCTGCTCGATCTGGTCGGCATCAACCCGATAATCGTGCACGGCGGCGGGCCGCAGATCACGGAACTGATCGGCAAGCTCGGGCTCAAGTCGCGCTTCGTGCGCGGGATGCGGGTGACCGATCCGGCGACGATGGAAGCGGCCGAGATGGTGCTGCAAAGAATCAACAAGGACCTGGTCGCGACGATTTCGCGCATGGGCGGCCGCGCGGTCGGGCTCTCGGGCAAAGACGGCGACCTCATTCGCTCGCGCAAGATGCGGATGGTCGTGACCGACGACAACGGCAAGCGCTCGCGCGTCGATATCGGGCTGGTCGGCGAAGTCGATCGGGTGAATCCGGAACTGCTGCGCACGCTAGAGGTCAACAACTTTATTCCGGTGATCGCGCCGACTGGGTTCGGCCGCGACGGCCAGACTTACAACATCAACGCCGACACGGCGGCGGGCGAGATCGCGGCCGCGCTCAAGGCGGAAAAACTGATCCTGCTGAGCGACGTCGAGGGCGTGAAGGACAAGGATGGCAAGTTGCTCTCGACCCTCGACGCGGCGGAAGCGCGGCGGCTGATCGCGCGCGGCGTGATACACGAAGGGATGATCCCGAAGGTCGAATGCTGCATCGAGGCGCTGAACAAGGGCGTCGCGAAGACGCACATAATCGACGGCCGCAACAAGCATGCGGTGCTGCTCGAGATCTTCACCCGCTCGGGAATCGGCACCGAAGTGGTGCAGCGCCGCGCCAAGGTGTCGGCGCTGACCGACACGGCGCGCAGCGCGCAGTCCGGTAAGGCCCGATGAACAACGCCGAGATAATTGAACTCACGCATCGGCATATGGTCGATGTTTACGGATGCCTGCCGCTGGCGTTCGCGCGCGGGCATGGAGCGTACCTATACGACGCCGACGGCAACCGCTACCTGGATTTTTTCTGCGGGCTTGCGGTCACCAGCCTCGGCCACGGGAATCCCCGCGTCGTGCGCGCGATCAAGGAGCAGGCGGAAAAGCTCACGCACGTTTCCAACGTTTTTCACACCGAGCCGACGGCGCGCCTGGTCGAGCGGCTGGCGAATCATTTCGGCGACGGAAAAGTTTTTCTAGGAAACTCCGGGGCCGAGGCGAATGAGGCCGCGATCAAGCTCGCGCGGCGATGGGGCGGCGGACGCTTCGAGATTCTGACGACGCTCAACTCGTTCCACGGACGCACGCTAGCGACTGTGAGCGCGACTGGGCAAGAGCGGTACCATCAGGGGTTTCAGCCGATGATGCCCGGCTTCAGATTTGTGCCGTTCGACGATCTACCGGCGCTCGATCGCGCGCGGCGCGACGAAACCGTCGGCGTGATGGTGGAGCCGATCCAGGGCGAGGGCGGCGTAGTCGTGCCGCGCGCGGACTACCTGAAGCGACTGCGCGAGTGGTGCGATCGCAACCAGCTGCTTTTGATACTCGACGAAGTACAAACCGGGATGGGGCGCACGGGGAAATTTTTCGCGTACGAGCACGCCGGCATCAAGCCCGACATCGTGACGCTGGCCAAGGCGCTGGGCGGCGGGCTTCCGATCGGTGCGATGATTGCGCGCGCTGAGATAGCGTCGAGCTTCACGCCCGGCAGTCACGGCAGCACCTTTGGCGGAAACCCGGTGGCATGCGCGGCGGCGGTCGCGGTGATCGACGCGCTCGAGCAGGACGGCGTGCTCGAGAACGCGTCGAGCGTGGGCGCCTATATCCTCGAGCGGCTCCGCGAATTTGGGCGCTCGTGCGATCGAATCGTCGAGGTTCGTGGACTTGGCATGATCATCGGCGTGGTGCTCAAGCACGATCCGCGTCCGATCGTCGAGGAGTGTCTCAAGAATCGCCTGCTCGTCAACGGCACCGCGGGCAACGTTCTCAGGCTGCTGCCGCCGCTAAATCTCACGCGCGAGGAAGCGGACGTGGGCCTCGCGATTATCGAGAGCGCTTTCAAGAGCGCGCCGATTCCGAAATGAAGCGCGACTTTCTCGATCTCAGCTCGCTCTCGCCGGCCGAACTCAACGGACTGCTAGCGCTGGGGGCGCGCCTGAAGGCCGAGCTCAAGATAGGACTCGAGCATCCGTACCTACGCGGGCGGACGCTGGCGATGGTGTTTCAGAAGCCGTCGCTGCGGACACGCGTCACCTTCGAGACCGGCATGGCGCAGCTTGGCGGGCATGCGATTTATCTCGCGCCGAATGATATCGGTATCGGCGAGCGTGAATCGGTGAAGGACGTCGCGCGCAACATTTCGCGCTCCGTGGATTTGATCATGATTCGCACTTTTTCGCACGAAACCGCGGTCGAGTTGGCGCGCGAGGCCACCGTGCCCGTCATCAATGGACTCACCGACTTGCTGCATCCGTGCCAGTTGCTCGCCGACTTGATGACGTTGCAGGAACGCTTCGGGCGCGATCTCAGGAAAGTTCGCGTCGCGTTTGTCGGCGATGGGTTCAATCTCGCGCAGAGCTGGATCGAGGCGGCGTCGCTGGCGGGGTTCGAGCTGCGGCTCGCTTGTCCGAAGGACTACGAGCCCGAGAAGGATTTCATGAAACGGTTGCGCGACGAGGAAATTGGCACGCTCACCGACGATCCCGCCGAGGCGGTGAAAGACGCCGACGTCGTTTACACGGATACGTGGACCTCGATGGGCCGCGAGAAGGAAGCGGCGCAGCGCCGGCGCGACTTCAAGGGCTTCCAGGTCAACGACGCGCTGCTGAAGAACGCGCGCAAGGGTGCGATCGTGATGCATTGCCTGCCGGCGCATCGCGGCGAGGAGATAACCGACGACGTGATTGACGGACCGCGCTCGGTGGTGCTCGATCAAGCCGAGAACCGGCTGCATGCGCAGAAGGCCGTGATGGTGTGGCTGATACGTCCTGAAATTTTGCAGACCGCGCCGTCGCCGGAATGACGGAATACGAATCGTGGCTACCGAAAAAATAAAGAAACTGGTGCTCTCGTACTCGGGCGGACTCGACACGTCGGTGATGCTGCGCTGGATCAAGGACCAGTTCAGCTGCGAGGTGATTGCATACTGCGCCGACGTCGGACAGGGCGACGAGACTGACGGCCTTGAAGAGAAGGCGCTCAAGACCGGCGCCAGCAAACTTTATATCGTCGATCTGCGTGAGGAATTTGCGCGCGACTTCGTATTCCCGATGCTGCGCGCGAGTGCCGTGTACGAGGGTTACTACCTGCTCGGCACGTCGATCGCGCGACCGGTCATCGCCAAGAAGCTGGTCGAGATTGCGCGCCAGGAAGGCGCCGACGCCGTCGCGCACGGATGCACCGGCAAGGGCAACGACCAGGTGCGCTTCGAGTTGACGTTCGCGCGGCTCGCGCCGGATTTGAAGATCATCGCGCCGTGGCGGCGAACCGATTGGCCCTTCGTGGGCCGCGCCGACATGATTGCGTACGCCAACGAGAAGAAAATTCCCCTCACCGTGACCGCCGAGAAGCCGTATTCGATGGATCGCAACATGGTTCACGTCAGCTACGAGGGCGGGATTCTCGAGGACCCGTGGCGCGAGCCTTACAACGACATGTTCCGCATGACCGTCTCGCCCGAAGACGCGCCCGACCAGCCGGAGTATGTCGAAATCGAATACGCCAGCGGCAATCCGGTCGCGATCAATGGAGAGAAGCTCGGGCCCGCGAGAATTATCGAGCGCGCCAATGAGATCGCGGGCCGCCACGGCATCGGGCGCGTCGATCTGGTCGAGAACCGCTACGTCGGAATCAAATCGCGCGGAGTTTACGAGACGCCCGGCGTGACGATCCTTTTTCACGGACATCGCGCGGTCGAGCAGCTCACGCTCGATCGCGAGGTGATGCACCTGCGCGACTCGCTTATCCCACGCTACGCCGAAATGGTGTATTACGGATATTGGTTTGCGCCCGAGCGTGAGGCGCTGCAGGCGCTGGTGGACGATACGCAGAAAAACGTGAACGGTATAGCGCGGCTGAAGCTGTTCAAGGGCGGTGTGTGGATCGCCGGCCGCAAATCACCGAATTCCCTGTACGATCCGAAGATCGCCAGCTTCGAGGAAGCCGGCGGATACAACCAGGCCGACGCCGACGGTTTCATCAGGCTCGCCGGCGTGCGGCTTCGGGCGCTGGCCCGCGCGAGCGCCAGGAAGGACTGATCGATTTGGGCAAGGTCATCCAGTTCAAGCAGCCGCGCACCCAACCCAAGCTCGTGCCGCGTCCGCGCACCGGCGATTGCGATCACTGCCATCACAAGATGGACGTTCATATCACCCATCCCGACGGCTCGATGAGTTGTGCGGCGCGCGGATGCTCCTGCCAACTGCGGCCGCTCAATTGACACGCTCGCCGCGAACTACTCCGCTCGCCTGACAGTGAAAGCGCATCGCAGCCAGAAAAATCTCATTCGCGGGAGATTTGCGCGCGGCCGCCTCCCCGAAGTCGAAGCATTCACGGCGTCGCTGCCGTTCGATCGGAGGCTTTTTCGGCACGACATTCGCGGCTCAATTGCGCACGCGCAAATGCTGGCGAAGGTCGGTCTGCTCAAGGCTGGCGAGTTGCACGCGATCGCCGGTGGCCTCGAGCGGATTGAAAATGAAATCGCGAATGGACGCTTCAAGTTCGACATTGCCGATGAAGACATCCACCTTGCGATCGAGCGGCGGCTGATAGCGCTTACTGGCGAGCCGGGGCGCAAGCTGCACACCGCGCGCTCGCGCAACGATCAGGTCGCGCTCGACATGCGGCTCTACCTTCGCGACGAGATTGCCGGCGTGATCGCGCTGGTCACTGGACTTCGCGCCGCACTGATTCGGCTCGCGCGGCGACACGTCACGACGATCATGCCCGGCTATACGCATCTTCAGCGCGCGCAACCGGTGACGCTCGCGCATCATTTGCTCGCATACGTCGAGATGCTTGGGCGCGATCGCGAGCGCTTCGAGCAGGCTGCGGCGCGCACTGCGGTCATGCCCCTTGGCGCGGGCGCGTTGGCGGGTACAACGCTGCGCCTCGATCGGCGGATGGTCGCGCGAATCCTGGGCTTCAAGGCGATCGCCGCCAACACCATGGACGCGGTATCGGATCGCGATTTTATCGTGGATTTTCTTTCGGCCGCCGCGCTCACGCAGGTGCATCTGTCGCGGATGAGCGAGGAAATAATTCTCTGGACCAGCGCCGAGTTCGGGTTTGCTGCGCTGCCCGACGAATTTTCGACCGGCAGCTCGATGATGCCGCAGAAGAAGAATCCCGATCTGCTCGAACTGATTCGCGGCAAG
>DATNLS010000194.1:0-3058 GCA_035602775.1 Candidatus Acidiferrales bacterium
GGATGAGCGAGGAAATAATTCTGTGGACGACCGCCGAGTTCGGGTTCGCGGGATTGCCCGACGAATTTTCGACTGGCAGCTCGATGATGCCGCAGAAGAAGAATCCCGATTTGCTCGAACTGATTCGCGGCAAGACCGGCCGTGTGATCGGCGATTTGGTCGCGATGCTGACCGTGTTGAAGGGACTTCCGCTGTCCTACAACTCGGATTTGCAGGAAGACAAGGAACGCGTGTTCGACGCGCTCGACGCGCTGAAGCCGGCGCTCGATTTGATGGCGAAGCTATGGCCGGCGCTGCGGTTCGATGCGAAGCGCATGCACGCGGCGGCCGGCGGATTTGCGCTGGCGACGGATCTCGCGGAGTACCTGGTCAGTCACGGCACGGCATTTCGCGAAGCGCATGAAATCGTCGGCGCGATCGTCCGCGAAACGGCTGAGGCTGGCAGGACGCTCGAGGAAATAGACATCGTCGAGCTTCGACGGCATTCCAACACCTTTGGCGACGACGCGATCGCGATCCTTCGCGCCGAGAATTCGGTCGCGCGGCGTACGATCGAAGGCGGTCCGGCGCCGTCCACAGTCAAGCGCCGCCTCAAGGAGCTCGGAGGCCGATGAATCGACAGCCCGCCGCTGCGAAGTGGTTGACGCTCGCGCTCATGATTGCCGCGCTCGGGAACCTCATGTTCCTCGGGTGCGGCGTGAAGTCACCGCCGATAGCGCCGGAGGCGGCGCGTCCCGAGAAAATAATGGGACTCGAGGCCGCCAATGTGAAAGAAGGAGTTCGGCTGACCTGGGACCGCCCCGAAAACTACGCCGGTGGCCAAAAAATGAAGGACCTCGGTGGTTTCTCGATCACGCGCAAAATGGAAGGCGGCCCGGTCGAGAAGATTGGCGAAGTCGAGGTGCACGACGAAGGGCGCTTCCAGGTGCAGAACACTTTTTCGTTCATCGACGAATCGACCATTTTGGGCAAGACCTATCATTACCAGGTGACTTCGAACACCACCGACGGTTACGTCAGCGAGCCGTCGAACGACGTGACAATCGAGCGCAAGCATCCCTCGGCGGCGCCGAACCCCGACACTTTCGTGGTGCCAACCCCGGTCCCGATTCAATAGCCTTGCGCGCGAACCAGGCCGGGGGCGCGTCCGTTTAATCGGCGAGCTGCGCTATGATAGAAACGAAACTTCACCCAATCACTACATCACAATGAACTACTTCGAATATCGCAACGATCAACTTTACGCAGAGGACGTGCCGATCGCCGACCTGGCGCGGCGAATGCAGACGCCCTTTTTCGTTTATAGCGCGCGCACGCTCCGGCGGCACTTCCGGGTCTTCGACGAGGCATTCGCCGGCACCGACCATCTGATCTGCTACGCGATGAAGGCGCTGTCGAATCTGAGCATCCTGAAGTTGTTCAGCTCGATGGGCGCGGGTTTCGACATTGTGTCGATCGGCGAGCTGATGCGATGCCTCCGCGTCGGCGCCGACCCGCGCAAGATTGTGTTCTCCGGCGTCGGCAAGACCGACGAGGAGATCGCGGCCGCACTCGAGGCCGGCATCCTGATGATCAACGTCGAATCGCGGCCGGAACTGCTTCGCGTAGCCGAGGTCGCGGGCCGGAGGAAGCATCGCGCGCCGGTCAGCCTGCGCGTGAATCCCGATCTCGATCCGGGGACGCATCCGCACATCTCGACCGGCCATCGCGACAGCAAATTCGGCGTCCCGCTGTCGCAGGTCGACGAGTACTACGCCGAAGCGAGCGCGCTGCCGCAGCTCGAGATCGTCGGCCTGAGCACGCATATCGGATCACAGATAACCGAGATGGCGCCGTTTGCCGAAGCAGGGCAGAAGGTCGCCGCGATTGTCGGGCGGCTGCGCAGCGCGGGAATCGCGCTCAAGTACCTGGATCTAGGCGGCGGCCTCGGAATCCCCTACCAGGAGCAGCCGCCACCGCCGTCGGAATATGCGCAGGTGCTGCTCAAGCCACTCGCGGGTCTTGGGCTCAAGATTATCACCGAGCCGGGACGCGTGATGGTTGGCAACGCGGGCGTGTTGGTGACGCGGGTGCTTTACAACAAGCATACCGACGTGAAGCGCTTCGTCGTAATCGACGGCGCGATGAACGATCTGATTCGTCCGGTGCTGTACGAGGCCTATCACGCGATTGTTCCGGTCGATCGCAGCAAGCCCGGCAAGACCGTGACCGCGGACATCGTCGGTCCGGTTTGCGAGAGCGGCGATTTCTTCGCGCGCGAGCGTGAGATGGCTGAGCCCGCGGAGGGCGACCTGCTCGCCGTGATGAGCGCTGGGGCTTACGGCTTCGTCATGTCCTCGAACTATAACAGCCGCCCGCGCGCGCCGGAGGTGCTGGTCGACGGCGCCGACGTTCACGTAATTCGCGACCGCGATACCTTCGAGGATCAGATCCGCGGCGAGCATATCGTTGACCTGAAGACCCCGCGTAAGAGCGCATAGACGCGATGGCAACCCTCGAGTTCACCAAGATGCACGGATGCGGCAACGACTATGTTTATATCGTTGCGATGCGCGCGCGTCCCGCCGATCCGTCGGCGCTCTCGGTCAAGCTTTCCGATCGCCACTTCGGCGTCGGCGGCGACGGCCTGATCATGCTGGCGCCGTCGGACAAGGCCCACATCCGAATGGAGATGTACAACGCCGATGGCAGCCGCGGCGACATGTGCGGTAATGGAATTCGATGCCTTGCGCGGCTCGCCTTCGAGCGTGGCCTGGTGCGCCGCAATCCGATGGTGATCGAGACTGACGCCGGGCTCAAGACGGTCGAGCTGCGGCTCGAAGGCCGCCGCGTGGTTGGCGCGACGGTCGATATGGGCGAGCCGATTCTCGAAGGCCGCGATATCCCGGTCAATGCCGACGGCCGAATCATCGACTACCCGCTCGAGGTCAGCGGTCGGCGCGAGTCGATCACGGCGGTCTCGATGGGCAATCCGCATTGCGTTATGTTCGTTGCCGACGACGGCGTATTCAAACTTCAGGATCGCGATTTTGCCGCGCTGGGCCGCGAGTTCGAGCAT
>DATNLS010000159.1:0-11186 GCA_035602775.1 Candidatus Acidiferrales bacterium
GCGCGCGCCGCCTGCCGCGCGGCCTTCAACTTGGTTGCCATCCCGCCCACGCCCAGCGGACCCGCGTTCTCGGCGACCAGCCCGCGCATCTCGGCCTCGGGATCGTTGATTACGGGAATCAACCGCGCATCGGCACGCTCGCGAGGGTCGCCGGTGAGGACGCCATCGACGTCGCTCAGAATAATCAGGAGCTGCGCCTGCACGAGGCTCGCGACCAGCGAAGACAGCACGTCGTTGTCGCCGAGGCGGATTTCCTCGACTGCGACGGTGTCGTTTTCGTTGACGATCGGAATCACGCCGGCGCCGAGTAATTCAGCGATGGTTTGATTCGCATTCTGACGACGCCGGCGTTCCGCCAAATCCTGATGCGTCAGCAAGATCTGCGCGATGCTGCGGTCATGCGTCGCGAATGCGCGCGCCCACGCCGACATCAGCTCGATCTGTCCGGTGGCGGCAGCCGCTTGCCGCGCCGCGATTGTTGCGCCGTGAAGTTTCGACAACCGCGCGCGTCCCGCGGCAACGGCGCCCGACGTGACGATGACGATTTCCTGGCCCGCGCGCGCGGCCGACTCGATCTGCTCCGCGAGCTGCTCGATCACGTCGACACGCAGCCCGTCGACGTCGGACAACACGGCGCTGCCGACCTTGATTACGATTCGCCGCGCGCCCGCGACCGTCGATTCCTTATAGTTCAGTTGAGACATGCGCCGGCTGGTCCATCGTATGCAGCATTCGCGCGATTGCCGCGATCAGCGGCGCCAGCTTCTCGCGCTTGTCCGCCGAAATTGGAAAAACTTCGAGCCCGGTGACCTTGCGCAGCTTGCGCGCGATCTTCGTCACCTCGGCCGCCTCGAGCAGATCGATCTTGTTGAGCGCAACCAGCGCCAGCCGCTCCGCCAGCATCGGATCGAACGCCGCGATCTCCCCGCGGACCGTCGCGAACGCGGCCGCCGGATCGTCGCTCGCGTCGAGCACGTAGACAATCAGCCTCGTGCGCATGATATGCCGCAGGAACCGAATGCCCAGCCCCAGCCCGTTGTGCGCCCCTTCGATCAGCCCGGGAATATCCGCGAGCGTGAAACTTTCCTCGCCCGCAATCGACACACGGCCGATATTGGGCGCCAGCGTCGTGAAAGGGTAGGGCGCTATTTTCGGGCGCGCCGCACTGAGCGCGGTCAACAGCGTCGATTTTCCCGCATTCGGAAGTCCCACGAGGCCGGCCTCCGCGACCAGCCGCAGCTCCATGCGAATCCATCGCTGCACGCCCGCGGTTCCCGGCGTCGCGATTCGCGGCGAGCGCCGCGTCGACGACGCGAAATGCATATTGCCGCGGCCGCCCTCGCCACCCTGCGCAATCACCGCCGTGTCACCCGGCATCACGAGGTCTGCGAGCGTCTTGCCGCTTTCCTCATCGAAGACGATCGTGCCGGGCGGGACGCGCACGACGATATCGTCGGCGCCGTGACCGTATTGCTCCTTGCCGCGACCGGGCTCGCCGTCTTTCGCGATCAGACGCGGCTGATATTTGAAATCGAGCAGCGTCGAGAGGCCTTCATCGACCTGGAAGATTACGCTGCCGCCGCGTCCGCCGTTGCCGCCCGCCGGCCCGCCGAACGGCCGGTACTTCTCGCGCAAAAACGCGATCGCACCGTCGCCGCCTTTCCCGGCGTGCACGAAGACCCTGGCTTCATCGATAAATCGCATGGCTTTGTCTCCTCTCCCTGTAAGGGAGAGGATGAAGGAGAGGGTCCTTGCGCAGCGCGCTATTCCGCGCGCGAATCAAAATTCCGCTCCGTTCCACTCTGCGCGGGCATCCGACTACAGACAAATCTCCGCGAGCGCGCGGACCGTGTTGATGTCGCCGGTGCCGATCAACATCGTCTTGACCGGCGACGCTTTCCACGCCTTGAGACGATCCGCGATTCGCTCGCGATTGCCGACCAGCGCGACTTCGTCCACCAGCTTGTCCGGCACCATCGCCATCGCCTCGGCCTTCTTGCCCGCGAGGAACGCGTCCTGGATTTTTCCCGCGACGTCTTCGTAACCCATCCGCTTGGCGTAGTCGTTGTAGAAATTTTTCGCGCGCGCACCCATCCCGCCGATGTACAGCGCGAGCATCCCCTTCACCGGCATCCGGCACTTCTCGACGTCGGGTCCCATGATGCAGGTGACGAACGGCGCGACGTCGAAATTGTCGAGGCTCTTTTTGCCGCCGGTCTTCGCGAAGCCTTCCTTCAGCGGCGCGTCGTAGATGTCCCATCGCTCCGGATTCATCCAGACCGGGATCACGCCGTCGGCGATTTCCGCCGCGAGCGCGATTCCCTTGGGGCTGATCGACGCGGTGTAAATCGGCATGTCCTTGCGCCCGTGCAGGATACTCTTGAGCGGCTTGCCGAGGCCCGACGCGCCTGGGCCGGTGTACGGGATGTCGAATTCCTTGCCGTGATGCTCGACGGCGACTTCGCGCGCGAGAATCGTGCGTACGATCTCGATGTACTCGCGCGTGCGCTGCAGCGGTTTGCCGTACGACACGCCGTGCCAGCCCTCGACCACCTGTGGACCCGACGGCCCGATACCGAGGATGAAGCGACCGCCCGACAGCGCGTCGAGCGTCATCGCGGTCATCGCAGTCATTGCCGGTGTGCGTCCCGGCATCTGCATGATCCCGGTGCCGAGCCGGATCTTTTTGGTCATCGCGCCGATCCACGCCAGCGGCGTGATCGCATCGGAGCCGTATGCCTCCGCGGTCCAGACGGAGTCGAAGCCTGCGCGCTCCGCCTCGAGGATCGTGTCCATCGGCAGTCCCATCTGCGCGCCCGAATAGCCAGAGAGTAAACCTAGTCGCATCGAAATTTCCTCCATCGCGGAAACGTCCGCGTTACGCTCAAAAAAAGAAGCCCCACGGCATTGCCGCAGGGCTTCAACTCAATATCGTTCTTAACGATCTATGCGGACGCCCCTGCGGTGTCGCCGGCGGGGAGCGGCTCGACGCTCACTTGCCGCTTCTCACCCTTCGGTTCGTACTTAACCACACCATCGATGAGCGCGTAAATCGTATAGTCGCGGCCAAGACCGACGTTGCGCCCCGGATGCACGCGCGTGCCGAGCTGGCGGATGATGATATTGCCGGCCTTGACGGTCTGGCCCGCGTAAATCTTGATACCCCGGCGCTGGCCCGGACTGTCGCGGCCATTGCGCGTCGAACCCTGGCCTTTTTTGTGCGCCACGCAGTGTCTCCCTGGATGAAGCGGCCTTCCGGGCCGCAGTTCAATTGAAAATTCCCGCGCCGACTACGCGCCGGCGGAGATTTCCTCGATTTTGAGAACGGTCAGTTCCTGCCGATGCCCGCGTTTGCGGCGGTAGTTCTTGCGACGCTTTTTCTTGAACACGATTATCTTGGTGCCGCGCGGCTGCTGAACGATTTTCGCCGTCACCGACGCGCCCGCGACGACCGGGGTGCCGACTTTGGGCGCGTCGCCGCCGACCGCGAGCACCTGGTCAAGTGATATAGCCGCGCCAACCTCGCCTTCGAGCCGCTCGACCGTAATCTGGTCGCCGACGCCGACGCGGTACTGTTTTCCGCCTGTCTTTACTATTGCAAACATCGCTATGCCGAACGAACACAATTATCGGACGCAGTCAGGCAAGTCAACGCAGTTGGTTCGCTAATTTGAATCTACGACTCGGAGGCAGCACTCATGCCAAATGCCCGGAATGTTTTCGAGTTGGTAGAGAACATCGCCGCCGTGGTAAAAGCCGGCCGACGTGACGCGGGTGGTGCGGCCTGCGTACAACAGTTGCTCGGCTTCCAACTTATGATGGTAGCACCACGTCTCACGAAACTGTTCGAGTTCTTGTCGCGAAGCGACCTTGACCGAGGTGCCCTTGGGGTATCTCTCGCGATAAACCAGGCTGCGCTCCAATCAATCTATCCCCAAGCGCTCGCGGCCTTCAGGCGAGATCATCTGCGGCGTCCATGGCGGATCCCACACCAAATCGACATCCGCCTCCGACACTCCCGGCAGGCTCATGATTTTGTAGCGCGCGTCGGTTGCGATCGAGGCGCCCATGCCGCAGCCCTGCGCCGTCAGCGTCATTTTGACTTCGACTTTCTTGGTGCCGTCGTCGGCATCCTTAACTTCCATTCCATAGACCAGGCCGAGGTCCACGATATTGACCGGGATTTCGGGATCGAAGCAGGTCTTGAGCTGCTCCCAGACCATCGCTTCAAGGTCGCCGCCGCCCGACGCCGACACGACGCCCGCGTCTCCCGGCGTTTTGCCGAGCGCGTCGGCATCCTTACCGGCGACGCGGAACAGGCCACCGTATGCGGGGATTTGCAGAGTGAAGGTTCCGCCGAGCGATTGTGTGATAAAGGCCTCGAGCCCCTTTTCGAGCATCATCTTGTTTCCGGCCGGGACCTGGACACCTTCGATTTCGCGGGCCAATTCAACGCGTTCCATATGACGAATACCTTCCTTGTAAGAATAACCATTGTACCGCGACGGTGCCGCGCGAACCATAGCGGGGGGCGAGATGTTATCGCGTCGATGAATCTTTCACCGGCGTTTGCGTCATCTGACAAGTGCGGATCGGGGGAAGACCGTTAAGATTGTCGATCGAGGACGCACGAGCCCGATGGGTTTCAGTTGCGGCCGTCGGAGCGTTAGCCATCGTGCTTGTGGTGGCGGTGATTGCGACCCGGGATGCGGTCAATCGCCGGAAGCGTCAGTCTGCTCGCATCGAGTCTCTCGGAGCTTCGACAACATCTTCGCCGGTACTACGTGGACTTCGGCTACTATCCGAGCACTGATCAGGGTCTGGACTTCCTGTTTGGATCAGAGGAAATAGACGCGGGGATTTTCCGCGGGACTGGTCCTCCTCATTTGCGATTGCCGCGGGACCCTTGGGGACGTCCGTTCGTATATGAGAGCGACGGTAACTCGTACATCCTGAAATCTCTCGGTCCTGGCGGCGCTGGAGGCGAACGCGATCTCACGATAAGCGGCGGCCCTGAGTAAAAGAAAAGATCGCGACGTGGCATGCATGCAGCTTGAATCGCAGAACCTTGACCTACGAACCTAACCCCTAACCCCTTCCCGAGGGGGAAGGGGAACCGGAACTTGAGAGCGAAAGGTCGTCCTCGACATTTCGCGATTTCTTAACACTGGGTGCAGGGCTCAGCCCTGCCGAAGGAAGCGTGAAACCCACCGCGGGTTTCACATTCAATCAAGTGATTTGTTCGCTCTCCTTGGCGCCGAACATTGCGGTTGCGGCGCCGCCCTGCTAAAGCGAAGAAAGGACGAAGGAGTGGCGGGTGGAGGAAGCAGCGATACCGGGCGCGAATCAGCGTGATTTCGGCGTCTCGGCCAAGCAGAAGCTTTATCATTTTCTGTGCTCGCGGCCGGCGGGCGCGGATGCGGGTGAGCTGATCGGGCTGCTGCTCAGTGGAGTCGGGTCGGATCCCGAACTCGGCGCGCGGCTGGTCCGGCAGATTCTCGGCGGCGATCCGAATTTTATCTTCGATACTGAGACGGCGCAGTGGCGGCTTGCGCAAAGCGAGCGGCTGCGGGTCGGCCTGGACCAGGCCGAGTTCACCGTCGTCGATTTGGAAACCACGGGAGGACGCGCAGGCCCGGGCACGATCATCGAGATCGGCGCCTACCGAATGGTTGGTAAGCGGCTGACTGAGACTTTCTCGCAGCTGATACGGCCGCAGGGTGGCGTGGTTCCCCGGTTTATCACGGGGCTGACGTCGATCACGACCGAGATGATTCGCGAGGCGCCGCCGATCGAGAAGGTACTGCCGGCCTTTCGCGAGTTCATGGGCGAACGCGTGATGGTGGCGCACAACGCGTCCTTCGATTTCGGATTTCTCGACTTCGAATACCGACGCATCTTTGGAATTGGACTGGCGAATCCCGTGCTGTGCACGCTGCGGATGGCGCGCCGGTTCATGCCGTCGCTCAAGCGCCGCCGGCTTGACTTGCTCGCGGGACATTTCGGACTGTCGCTCGAAGGACGGCATCGCGGGCTGGGCGACGCGCGGATGGCGGCGGAGATTCTCTCGATTTTTCTCGAGATGGCGCAGCAGATGGGAATCACGCGGCTCGATCGCCTGCTCGACGACCATCATCGCGGAATTGCGGGTAAAAGAATCGAGCGTCACGTGCCGCCCGAGGAAATTGCGGCGATTCCGCACGCGCCCGGCGTCTATATGATGCGCAATGAGCGCGGCGACCTGCTTTACATCGGCAAGGCGCGGCGGCTCCGGGAGCGGGTGAGCTCGTACTTCACCGCGTCGGTGAAGGCAAGGACGGCGGAGCTCATCTCGCACGTTTACAAAATCGAAACGCGAACGACACGATCGCCGTTGGAGGCGGCGCTGGACGAAGCGCGACTGATCCGCGAGCTGAAGCCGCCGTACAACCGGATGCTGAAGTCGGCGGCGCCTGCGTACTTTATCAAGGTCGATATGATGGACGAGTTTCCGCGCGTGACGCTCTCAACCAAAATGAACGCGCGGCGCGGCGTGATGCATCTGGGGCCGTTCATCGGCCGCCGCGGTATCGAGCATTCAGTGCGCGCGCTGTCGAGAATCCTCGGGCTGCGCACCTGCGGCGCCAAGCTCGCGCCGAGCGAGGAAATTTCGCCGTGCATTTACGGGCAGATGGGTCACTGCACCGCGCCGTGCAACGGGAGCATCGATAACGACGGATACGCGGAGCGGGTGCGGCGCGCAGTTGGTTTCTTACGCGGACGCAGCGGGCCGCTACTTGGTGAATTGGCCCGGGCGCGCGATCAGGCAGGCGCTGCGATGCGGTTCGAGGAGGCGGCGCGCGTTCGCGGCTATCTCGAAGCGCTGACCACGCTGGCGCATCGCGCGAGCCGGCTCAGCGAAGTGGTGACGGAAAACAATCTCGTGATTGTTACCGGCGAGGCTGGCGAGCGCGCGGCGCACGTCGTGCTGTCGGGACGGCTCGCGATGACGCGGCGGCTGGACAGTGACGAGGCGGCGACTGAGGTGCGAGCGTTCGTCGCGGCGAATTACGAGCGCTACAAGTTAAAGGCGGTCGAGCGCGGCGAGCTCGAGGGGATGTCGATAGTCGCGCGATGGCTCCGGGAGCGCTCGTCCGACGAAGGCCGCCTGATTTACTTGAGCGGTCCGGGATTTGATCCGGCTGCGCTGGGGATGAGCTGGCAACCTAACCCCTGACCCCCTTCCCTTGAGGTAAGGTGAACGATCGCGCGCTCGCAAGCTGAACGCGGTGGTGAGGACGCTCGCTGCTTGCTCGATGAGCTTGGGGATCATAAAATCAGATAATCATGAAATCAGAGATTTCAGCTACCGAGGCGGCGCGGCGCTTTTCAGAAGTCTTGAACCGCGTGCGATATCGCAACGAGACTTTCGTCGTGAAACGAGGCGGCGAACCCGTCTGCGAGATCATCCCGGTGCGGAGCAAAACCTTCACCGGCCGCGAATTCGTGGAATTGCTCCGTTCCTTGCCGCACCCCGACCAGGAATATCTGGACGCAGTCGAACGGCATGTTCGCAAACAGCCGAAGGCCGAGAAGTCAAAGTGGCCGCGCTGATCGATTCCAGCGTTTTCATCGCCGGCGAGCGCGGACAGGTCGACCTGGCAGATCTTCTGGCATCGTTCCGCGGCGAACCTCTCGCGCTGTCTGCTGTTACCGCATCGGAACTGCTATACGGCTTGCATTGGAGTCGAACGCTTGCTCAACGGGAGCGCCGCGACGCTTACATCGAAGCGATATTGACGCAGATGGCGGTGCTAGCATTTGATCTCGCCGTCGCGCGAGTCCATTCAGCAGTTTCGGCTGAGCTGGACCGCACCGGCCGCCGAGTTGGCGCACACGATCTGATGATCGCAGCGACTGCGATGGCTCACGATTACCGTGTTGCGACGCGCGACCTTAGGAGTTTTCCGAAAATCCAGGGCCTCGAGACTGTGAAGATCTAGAGCGCGTCCGTCACCCTTTCAGATTTGCGGCGAACAGCTTGAGCATACGATCCCACGCGTCCTTGGCTTCTTCAGGGCGGTAGACGTCGGCGCGAGTGTCGTTGAAAAATCCGTGCGAGCATCCGCTGTAAATCTTGAATTCGCCCGGCTTATTGAATTTCTTGAGCGCCGTTCCCAGGCGCTCGACGTCGGCCCGCTGGATCCATCCGTCGTTCTCGCCGTATGCGTAAAAGATCGGGCAGCCAAGGTGCTCGAGTTTTTCGTCTGGTGGTACTTCGCCGTAAAAGGGCGCCGCGGCCGCGATTTCCTTGCTCTCGCACGGCAGCAACATGGCGTAGCTGCCGCCCATACAAAATCCCGTGATGCCGATGCGCGCCGTACGGGTCTGTTCTTGCGCGCGCAGCCATCCCATCGTTGTCTGCAGATCCGCGATGCCGTCTTCCTTTTTCAGCCCGCCCATCAGCCGCGCGGCTTCGTTGGGATCGGTCGCGACCTTGTGGCCCTGGCGCGAGAACAAGTCCGGCGCGACCGAGAAATAGCCCGCGCGCGCCAGCCTCCGCGCGATATCGCGGATGTGCTCGTTCAACCCCCACCATTCCTGCACGACGATCACCGCCGGCGGCGAATCCGACGCCAACGGCTCGGCGACATACGCTTTGATGCCGCAGGCCCGCCCGACATAGGTCACTTCACGCGTGACGAGATCTCCCTTAGCCACGACCCTTCACCTCAAAAAAATAAAATTAAATTCGGAGCCCCGCCGCGCAACTACTCCGCGGCTGCTACCGGGATGAAGCCAGTCGTACCGTTCTTGAGTCTGATCTGGAGGTAGTCGCCGGCGATGCCCGTGACGTGAACGTACTTCTTGCGGCGCACTTGGCCGATAGTGGAACTCGCCACATCCGGATTCAGATAGACCGGCGAATTTTTGGTCAACAGGAAAAGTTTATTGAGCGGCTTGATCTGCGGTGGCGCCGTCGCGGCTCCGGGTACCGAGGCGACCGTCGTCGGAGGCGCCGCGCCCGGTGCGATCGCAGCGGTCGTCGCCGCCGGCACGGGCATCAGCTTGGCGTCGAGTGCTCGCACCTCGTCGAATTCCGCGTTGGCTTCCGCCGCGCGATCCGGCTCCGACGCCAGCAGATTAGCCAGCGCCAGGTGAGCCTTTGCATTTTTGGGGCTGAGTCCGATCGCGGTACGAAACTGATCCTCCGCAGCGGCGGTCTTGCCTTCCTGCCTGAGTATCTCTCCTAAGTCGAGGTGGTAGCTGTCGCGGTCTTCCTCGAGCGCGACCGCTGCGCGGTACTGATTTTCCGCGAGTCCGCGCTGGTTCTGATCGCTATAGAGGTTGCCGAGTGCGACGTGGGTCGCCGCGTTCTTGGGATCGATCTCGAGGACCTTCATAAACTCGACTTGCGCGTCGCCCGGCTTGTGTTCGAAATTGTAAAGATTACCTAGCGCGATATGCACGCGCGGATCATTGGGTGCGAGCTTCGCCGCCTCCTGGTAATCCGTCTCGGCTTCGGAGAGCTTGGTCGCCTGCATCGCGGCGTCGCCATCGGCAAGGTAGTCCTCGGCCATCTTGTGATGGCATCCGGCGGCCATCAAGATCATCGTTCCTGCAACGATTATCGCCCAAATCCGGGCCGGAATGCTTCGTTTCATGTTCACAAGAGGGGGCCTCCCGGACGAATCCGCCTTCCGAGTCGCAATCTTCGGACCAGTCGCGGCAAAATCTACAATTCATGTTGAGATGAGCGGAGAAACACTGTCAAGCGGCTGGCCGGATCGCGACCCGAGGTGCGAACGCGGTAGTTTTTACATTCTACGCACTGAGCGCGTTCGTCGCGCCCGGTGAGTTTCCCGTTGGATGGTTTTGCTGGTTAGGTTATAAAGAAACGCCGTGCGCTCAATCCTGATTGCCGCCAAGCAGCTCGAATTCGCCAAGACCCGGCTCGCGCCGGTCCTGCCTGGCGGTGAGCGTCGCGAACTCGCCGAGGCCATGTTTCGCGACGTGCTGGCCGCCGCGCTCGGCACCACCGCGACTCGGCACGTCAGTGTGGTGACCTCCGATGCGGGCCTGCTCGCGATGACGCGCGCGGCCGGTGCCCAGCCAATCGACGAGGAATTTCCGCGCGGGCTCAACGTCGCGGTCGCGCTCGGCACCTCGGCGCTGATTGCGCAGGGCGCGCAAACCGTTTGCACGCTACTGTCCGACATTCCGCTCGTCACCGCCGAAGATATCGACGCGGTGTTTGACGCGATGCCGGCTGGAGGCGGCGCGGTGCTGGTTCCCTCGCGCGACTTCTCCGGCACCAACATCATATGCCGCTCACCGGCCGGGGTGGTGCCGACTCGATTCGGACGCATGAGCCTGGTGCGTCATTTGGACGATTGCCGCACCGCCTCGGTTCCAGCTAGAGTGCTGCGACTTGCGCGGCCCGCGCTGGATCTCGACGTCATCGCCGATCTCGCCGAGTTCGAGCGCGCCGGGTCCGCCACGCATACTCAAAACCAGTTGGCCCGGCTCGGGATTGCGCACCACTAAAAATTGAAAAACGCCTGATGTCGATCGTGGAAATGATTGAGCGGCTCGGCGCGCTTGTGATCGACAGTGTCGGTCAGCTCGGCGCGTTCGTGCTTTTTTTGCTGAGCGCGGTCATCTATGTGTTCCTTCCGCCGTTCAAGCCGCGGCTGTGGATCAGGCAGATACGCATCATCGGTGCCGACTCGCTGTTTCTGATCATTCTAATCGGCGGCTTCACCGGCATGGTGCTCGGCCTGCAAGGCTACAATACGCTGCGACGCTTCGGCTCCGACGGCGCGCTCGGCACCGTCGTCGCGCTGGTGCTGGTGCGCGAGCTCGGTCCCGTGCTGGCCGCGATCATGATCACGGCGCGCGCCGGTTCTGCGATGGCCGCCGAGCTTGGCTCGATGCAATCGACGGAGCAGATCGACGCGCTCACCGTGATGGCGATCAATCCGGTGCAATACCTGGTCTCGCCACGGATGCTGGCGGGGGTCTTCAGCTTCCCGCTGCTGACGTCGATCTTCGACGTGGTCGGCATCTACGGCGGCTACATGGTCGGCGTCGGCCTGATGGGCGCGCCGTCGGGTGCGTACTTCAACGGTATCGCCTCTTATATGACCGGCCACGACGTCATGATTAGCCTCTACAAAGCGCTGGTCTTCGGCGTGATCGTAATG
>DATNLS010000154.1:0-4382 GCA_035602775.1 Candidatus Acidiferrales bacterium
CGGCGCGCCGATTGTCATGCGCGGGCGGCTGCGGTGCCGGAGGTTTGCCTGGTGACGCAGGTGAGTCGCGGCGCGGCGGGCGCGGCGCGTTGCGGTTGAAGCGGGGCGTGCGGCTCTTGTCGCGAAAATCTCTCATCGTGAGGCGATAGTATCAGAGCGACGGGGGAGTGGCGCTGTTTTGAATCGCGTCGAGGTGAGGGTGAGGGCGACCTGCCAACAACCTAACCCCTAACCCCTTCCCGAGCGGGAAGGGGAACCGGATTATTTGTGGAAGTTTCATTCGGACGGCGGGATGTTTAGACTTGGGTGCGGCGCCGCATCGTCGGGGCCGATTATCGGATGAAAGTTCCAGGGTTTGCGATTGTCGATCGCTACGTTGCGCGCGAAGTGCTCGCGCCTTTTGCCGTCGACGTCGGCCTGCTGACCTTCGCGCTGGTCACCGGCAAATTGCTCAAGCTGATGGACCTGGTCGTCAATCACGGCGTCAGCCTGGGCGAGGTCTGCGGCATCATCGGGTACATCATGCCCGCCTTCCTCGAGCTCACGTTTCCGATGGCGGTGCTGCTCGGCGTGTTGATGGGCTTCGGGCGGATGTCGAGCGACCAGGAGATGACGGCGGCACGCGCATGCGGGATAAGCCTGTATCGGCTGGCGGTGCCGGTGATGATCGTGGCGCTGGGGGTGTACGCGATTTCGAGCTACTTCGCGTTCTCGCTGCGGCCGTGGGCAAATTCCAATCTGCGCGACAAGCTCTACGAGCTCAGCCAGACCCGCACCAGCGCCGGCATGAAGGAGAAAATCTTCAACAGCAATTTCCCCGGCCTGGTGGTTTACGTCGACGAGATGTCCGATGTCGATTCGAGCATGAAGGGCGTCATGATTTCCGACGCGCGCGATCCGCATAACCAGAACACGATAGTCGCCAAGCGCGGCGCGATGATCCCCGACAGCAAAAACAAGTCGATCACGCTGCGGCTGTTCGACGGTTCTATTTTCGGGGTCGAGCCGCAGGACAACTCGACTCACGTCACCAGCTTCAAGACTTACGATCTCAGCGTCAATTCCGAGGAGTCGATGGGTGTTACCGACGTCGAGCCGGACGAGATGACGTACTCGGTCCTGCGCGCCGATATCAAGGCGGCGCGCGCCAAGGGCAAGCCGGACTACGACGCCGAGACCGAGATGGCGACCAAGTTCACTGTCCCGTTCGCGACGATGCTGTTCGCGCTGCTCGGCATCTCGCTCGGACTCAAGCCGGCGCGCGGCGGGCATTCGGAGCGCTTCGGCGTCAGCGTCGCGCTGTTCTTTCTCTACTACTCGCTGATGCGGGTGGGCGAGACGCTGGCGCAGCGGGGCATGCTCAACTCGTGGATCGCTATGAGTATCCCGGACGTGGTGTTCATGGCGCTGGCGTTCTGGTTCTTCTATCGCGCCGCGTCGGACAAGGCCGACCAGGGCCGCGGCCCCGGCGACATCATCTGGGATCTGGTCGAGCGTTACGAACGAAGCAGGCAGGCTGCATGAGACTACGACCGCGCCTGTCGCCGGTGATGGATCGCTTTATCGCGAGCCAGTTCTTCGGCCCTTTCATGGTCTGCCTGGCGGCGTTCACGGCGGCCTATCTGCTCGGCGACATGTTCGATCGATTCGACGATCTGATCCGCTACGGCGGACTCGGATTGTTGGGTCTCGAGTACTTCGCCCTCAAGCTGCCGCTGATCGTGTCGCAGGTGCTGCCGGTGGCGTGCCTGGCCGGCGTACTGCTCGGCTTCGCGCTGCTCAATCGATCGGGCGAGGTGCTCGCATGCCAGCAACTCGGCATCAGCCGGCTCGAGATGGCGGTGCCGGTGCTACTGGTCGCCGTGCTGATTTCGGGTTTCGATTTTCTGATCAGCGAGACGGTGGTGCCCGCGGCGACGCGCCAGGCGAAGTACATCTACTCGGTGGAACTCAAGAAGCGCTCTTTGCGGGCGGTATTCGCCAACAAGCGCATCTGGGTGCGCGTGCGCGACGGCTTTGTTTCGGTTGACAGCTACGACAAGAGTCAGGCGCTGCTCACCGGCATCACGCACTATCAGCTCGACGACACCTTCGGACTCAAGGAACTCGAGCATGCGTCGAGTGCGCGATGGGACGGTCACGACTGGGTCGAAGTGGGGCTGAATTCTTTCCAGGTCGCGGAGGGCGGCGCGGTCACCAAGACTGACGCCAAGCAACTCCAACTCGGGCTGACGCCGGCCGATTTCGGCCTGCTGCGCTTCGACCCCGAGGAGTTCAGCCTGTGGGAGCTCGACCGTTACATCGCCGACCTGCGCAGCAAGGGGCTGGACCCGGGCGGCTACGTGGTCGATCGCGATTTGAAATACGCGATGCCGCTGGCGTGCGTGATAATGGTCGCGCTGGGGATGTCGCTCAGCCTCGATCCGCTGCCGCGCAACCTGAGCCTCGGGCGCAGTTTCGGGCTCGCGATCATCATCGGCTTCGCCTACTGGACGGCGCTCGGGATCACGTCGGCGCTAGGCCGCTCGGGTCTGCTGATCCCGGTAGTGGCCGCATGGATTCCGAACTTCATGTTCGCGATGATCGCGATCTCGATCTTTTTGTTCGGCGAAGAACGCTGATCGCCGAAACCTGATCCCTTCACCGCCGCACGCCACGCCTCACTGTCCTGGTCGGCGGATCGATCTGATTGCCGACTATCGCGTTGGTGATGTCGAAGCAGTCGGTGTCGCCGTCCGGGTTGCTGAGTATCAGCGCGAACGGGCCGTTGCCGAGGTCCGACGAATCGATCCCTGCCACCTCGATATTCACAGTCCATTCACCGCATGCGGGTGAGGCGGGCGTCGGCAACTGGACCATCCGGGCCGAGACCGTCTCCGGCGGCGTCGATTGGAAGAGAGTTCCGTAGCTCTGGTGGTTGACCGTATGCACCACCCATGGCTCCAGCATCAGCTCCAGCGAGCCATCGTCGAGCAAGCCGCAACTGCCGGATCTCAGCAGGACGGTGAAGCCGTTGAACGCATCGTCGCCCGCGTCGCAGGACGGGAAACCGTTCTCGGTGAAGGTAAACGCCATGTTGACCTGATCCGAATCGGGCTTGGTCGAGCGCGCTATCTGCAAGCGTTCGCTATTCAGCGCGAGCACGAAGGGCGTCGTCTGCAATTCGAATGCACCGGCGTCGCAGAAATCGGGATTGCCGGGATCGGGCCGCGGAAAGCCGCGCTGATCGGTCGTCAGCGGCAAGGGCGTTGGCGATGACTGGTCAGTGCAATCAGCTACTGGAATAAAATCGACCGCTTCGCTGTTCGGTTCGAGCGCGATAGTCTGAGTGGGTCCGCCGTTGTTCGCCAATCCCGCCGGATCAAGATGCAGAGTAGTGCTGTTATTAATGCTGGTGCCACTGAAGTCACATGTGCCGTCGTCTGAGATGTTGTAGCCTGCGTCGGTGACAGGAGGCGTTCCGAAGCCCGCGCAGTTCCCGCTCCCGTTTAATGAGCCCGCCAGAATCGTGCTCTTCAGCGTCGTGCTGCCCACAGCGTTGTCGATACCGCCGCCGGTGCCGACCGAGTCCGCGTTGTTGCCGGAAAAGGTGCTGTTGGTGACCTTCGTGGTGCCGGCATTCTCGATACCGCCGCCGAAGCCGATCGCGCTGTTGCCGTAGAACGTGCTGTTGGTGACTGTCAGCGTGCCGAAGCTGTCGATGCCGCCGCCGTCGCCAGCGCTGTTGTCGGAGAAGGTGCTGTTGGCGACTGTTAATGTGCCCACTTCGTTGTAGATGCCGCCGCCGTCCTCGTCGGCGCTGTTGTCGTAGAATGTGATGTTGGTGACCGTCAAGGTGCCCGTGTTGTCGATTCCGCCGCCGTCGCCGGAAGAGAAACCGTGGGCGATGGTCAGATTCTGCAGATTGAGCGTGGCGCCTGGATTCACGCTTAGAATTTGGAACGAGCTCGCACCGTCAACAGTGATCGCTTGGCCTCTGCCATCGATCGTCAAGTTAATCGCGATCGCAGGAAGGCTGCTCGTCAGCGTTATCGTGCCGGACAGGCTGAAGTCTATCGTGTCGGTGCCGGTTCCCGCCGCGCACCCTTGAACACCGGTCTTGCCGTTGGCCGCCGCTATCGCGTCAGACAGGTTGCAGTGACCGGTGACGCTGGTGGGACTGAGGGTATCGACGGTAATGGTCGCCGCGCTCGCCAACCCCGGCATCGCAAGGAACAAAAGCGGCAGTGCGATTAGCGCAACCGCAAAGCTCCGATTTCGATCTGCCATGGACCCCTCCCCGCGGCGCGATTTGGCCGCGTTGGCAAATTTCGGCTGGTAAGCTGACTTTGGAGCGCCGGGCACAATCTCGCATCACGTCAAGCTACTGTCAATTTATAAAG
>DATNLS010000137.1:0-12898 GCA_035602775.1 Candidatus Acidiferrales bacterium
TGGCTCGTCGCCGATCCACGACACTCGAAGTGTCGTCACTGCTTCTACGCCTTGCAGGGTCAGGTCGGCCGTCATCGTTTGCGTGTGCGAGCCGCCGGCGCTGCGGCGACCGTCGGTCAGCGCCTCACTCATCGCGCGTCCCGCGGGCGCGACGCCGCCGGGGCCGATATTCGGCAGCGTGCCGAGTATCTGCGTGATCGTCGGCGCGAGGTCGGTGTTAGCGGTTGGATTGACATCGACAAAGCCGCGGCGGAAGTCCGGGCCTGTCGCCGCGCAAAAATTATGAATCTCCCGCTCGCCTGCTGCGCCATGCATCCCCATGCCGGTAGTGAAGGTCTGGCTGGTCCCGGTGTCCGCGTACACGACGCCCTTCACCGGATGCAGCAGTTCGGCGGATTTGTTCGGCGTCGAGACTTGTCCGATCTGGCCTATCAGGAACGCGGGATTGCCCGGGCCCGTAAGGTTCTTGTTGTCGGCGTCGGGCTCCTCGCGAAATGAAATCACGAGGTCCGGCGACCGCGCCTCATTGTACAGACCCACGACGCGCTGGCTGAAGGTGCCGTCGATCCATCCGAGGTACGGCTTGGGCGCGCGCTGACGTCGTCCGCGACGGTTCGGTTCGTCGGGAGCGGTGGCCGGATCGCGCGAGAAAATCGGGCCGCACCATTCCTGCGCCTCGGCGAAGTTGACGATCTTCTGCAGCACCGCCTGCTTCGATTCCGGCGTCGCGAATTCCGTGGGCGACAGATAAACCAGATCCGCGCCGCCATTGGGCACGACGACCACGTCGGTGCTGTCGTGGGATTTCTTGATTCCCGCCGACACCAGCATTTCCGACAGCACGACGCGGAACTTGATCGTCGCGAAACCGTGATCCGATACCACCATCAGGTCGGTCTTGTCCGCGATTCCCAGCGCGTCGATCGCCGCGCGCACTCGCATCAGGTTGTTGTCGCACAGGCTGAGCGCTTCGATCGCAGGCGCCGTGCCCAACCCGGCCACATGCTGCGTGAGATCGGGATTATGCTGCCAGAAGACGACCAGCGCCGGCCGTCCCGTATCGGCGGCGGCTTTCGCGGCCGGCAACGCATCCTCGACCACCAGCCGCGCGAAGTACAAATCGCGCTGCTCGTCGGCCACCGTGGTTTTCGAATCTACCGGGACCGTTATCTTCTGATTGGCCGACGCCGGTGAGACCAAGTCCTCCGACGCGAACAGGTAATCCTTGCGCATCTCGCCGACGATATCCTTGCCGTCGACGATCGTCGCGACGCGGTTGTCGAACACCGAAGTCGGCCCCTGCTTGCCGATCACGGCGACGTAGCCGCCCTCGCGCGCGACCTCCTGCGTGATGGTGTCGAGCCCGATCAGCCGCCCCTTGAACTGGGCGGCCACGTTCAGATTCAGTATCGCCTTGGGGCCCTCAGCGCTGACGATCTGACCCTTCGGCGTCTCTGCCGACGGTGGCAAGTAAAAATTGTTGCCCTCGAGTCCGTTGACGCCCGGCGGCGCACCGGTGGCGAGCGCGGTCGCGTTCACCATCGTGAGCGTCGGGAAGATCGAGTGATGCTTGTCGAAGCGCACGCCTTCGCGTGCCAGCCGAAACAGATTCGGCGTATCGCGCTCAGTGACGAAGTCGGGCCGCAGCCCGTCCCATACCATAAGCACCACGATTCGCCCACGCCCGCGATGCGTAGCGGCAGCATCCTGCGCGCGAGCCGGCGCGGCGACCAACACGAGCATGAGCGCGAGAATTTCAGACAACCGTCGAGTGAACATACGATCGGTCATCAAAGCGGCTGGCAAGCGATCGTGTCAATCGTTATTCGCGAGCGGCCTGGCTTTGGCTGCCGCTGTCCGCGGATGCGCCTTGAAAAAATCCCAGATGACGTCGGTCGCCATCAGGCTGTCGCTCGGCTTGCCGACCCATTTTTCCGGCAGGCGATTTTTCCCGCCGGGCCAGATGTGCCCCAACCCTTCGACCCGGTAGTACTCGACCTCGCCGCCCTTGGCGCATTGATCGTAAGTGATTTCCAACACGCCTTTACCGCGCGCCGTCTGCACTTCCGGGCCGCAGCCGAGCATCCGCTCCCACTCCTTGAGCGAATCTTCGACCGGCGGGCGATTCTGAATCGTCTCCCAGGGCAGACTCACTTTGCCACCGCCAAGCGGGTTGAGTGGGTCAGCAGTGCCAACGATATAGAGCAGCGGAACCGGATACGCGAGCTGTTTTTCGCGCTCCCACAGATGGCCCGCGACGGGTGCGATCGCAGCGATTCGATTCGACAAGTTGAGCCCCACGCTGAAAGTCATCGAGGCGCCGTTGGAAAAGCCGGTGCAATAAATTCGCGCCGGGTCGGCATCGTAGGCCGCCTCGACAAAGTCGATCATCGCCGAGATGAAGCCGAGGTCGTCCACATGTTCAACGCCAATCGCGCCGCGGCCGGAGCCGTCGTTCCACAGCCGCGGATTCGTCAGAAATCGCGCTGGCAACAGGGGATGCGCCGTAGTCCCGTCCGGGAACACCGCGATAAAGCCCTCGCGATCCGACTTCGCGTCCCATCCCGTCTCGGGAATCGCGCCCTCGCCGCTGCCGCCCGCACCGTGGAGCATGAAGACCACTGGCACTTTCGATTTGCCATCGAATCCTGTCGGCACATGCACGATGAAGGTGCGCGTCGTCTTGTTGGCGCCCGCGCCGAGCACGAGCGACTCGTTATGATTCCCCGACGCCGGCAGCGGCTGATTCGCGGGCGCGCCGGCCGCCGCGGAAATCACGGCAGTCGTGAATATCGCCGCTGCGACAATCGTTGAGATGCCAGACCTGCGCATCGCTAAGTCCCCCAGGAGCTCAGTTCAATGTACGCCGCGGTTGACGCGTCGTTTCAAGGTGCAACTGCATTTTTGATTTGGTAGCGTGACCGCAGAATAGCCGGAGGTCACACCCTTGCGTATTGCACTGCTCGGCCAGGCTGCATTCGCGGAAAAAGCGCTTGCGGCGCTCGTCGATCACGGCGACGAGATCGTTCACGTATTCGCGCCTCCCGATCCAGCCGCCGGCAGGCCGGACGCGCTCGCCGCCAAGGCGCGCGCGATGGCCCTGCCGCTCAGCCAGCCCAAGTCATTCAAGAACGACACTGCCTTCGAGCATTTCAAAACGCTGGACGCCGACCTTGCCATCATGGCCTTCGTCACACTGATAGTTCCCGATCGGATTCTTTACGCGCCGCGCTACAAGTCGATTTGTTTTCACCCGTCGCTGCTCCCGCGCCATCGCGGCGCCAGCGGCATCAACTGGGCGATCATCCAGGGCGACGCGGAAACGGGAGTCACGTGGTTCTGGCCCGACAAGGGTATCGATACCGGGCCGATCCTCGTGCAGAAGCGAGTGCCAATCGCGGAAAACGACACCGTCGGCTCGATCTACTTCAACACCCTCTTCCCGATGGGCATCGACGCGATGGTCGAAGCGGTCGATCTGATCAAATCGGGCAACGCGCCCGCGATCGTTCAGGACGAAAGCAAAGCGACTTACGAACCACCGTGCCGCGACGAGCACGCGAAGATCGATTTCGCAAAACCGGCGCGCGAAGTTTTCAACCTGATCCGCGGATGCGACCCGCAGCCGGGCGCGTTCGCGAGCGTCGGCGACAAACGGCTGCGCATGTATGAAGCGGGATACTCAGCCAGCGGTTCAGACACGGCGCCGGGAACGATAGTGGCGATCGATGCGGACGGCATGAAGATCGCGCTCGCCGGCGGAACGATTACAGTGAAGCGAGCGCGAATCGATCCGAGTCCTAAGAAGGTCGCTCCCGCCGAGCTTGCAGCCTCAGGCGAAGTTAGTGTCGGTATCAGGCTGACGTGATTATTTCGGCGCCGCACTTGGTTTTGCTTTTGCTTTGATGCGCGGATCGTCGTCCGCGACGCATAGTGATTCCAGTGTGCGTTTTGTCATTTCCGATTTGCTCAGCGGCATCATCTTCGCCTTCCGCGTTGCTTTCGCGGCTGCTTGATACTCGTCAGGAGTCATCGGGTTCTGAATGGCGTCCTTGAGAGAATCGTCGCATTCTCTCTCGGACTGAAAGGTCACGCCTTTTCTCCACTGCAACAGGGGCGCGTGCTCGTCGACATTGTTGTCGGCGCCGATCGGCGGGATCATCAGGTACCATGCAACGAGCGCGATCGAGGCGGCGTGTCGAGTGTTCATCGAAGTCCCGCATCCTATCTTAAATACTGGTTGCAGGGGTCACCGCTGCCCAGGGAAGTGTGAAACCCAAGGAGGGTTTCACTACGATAACGTTCCTATTTCCCCTAGCCCGCTGTTCTGCCCGATTCCGTTGCGCTACGATCCGGGCGCGGCTGGGGAGGTTATCGGATGAGACTCTGCATCGGCACGGCCAAAGGTATTGTGATTCTGGATCCCGCGCGCGGCGGGGCTCCACTGATGGTGCTGGCCGATCCGTCTGCCATTTGGTGCATGGCGCAGGACAGCGCCGATCCCAATCTCATCTACGCCGGATCGACCGAGCATGTCCGCGGCAAGGGCACGCTCGCGCGATCGGCCGACGGCGGCCGCACCTGGACTGACGTCACGCCGCCGCTCGCGCGCGAAGAAGAAGTGTGGTCGCTGGCGGCCTCGCCCGCCGTGAAGGATCGCGTATTCATCGGCACGTCGCACGCGCGCCTGTTCCGCAGCGACGATCGCGGACGCGTCTTCAAGGAGTCCGACGGCTTTCTGAAAATCCCGGGCCGCGACCGCTGGACGTTCCCGCCGCCGCCGCACATTCCTCACGTGCGCTCGATTGCCTTCGATCCACATGAACCATCGACGATGTACGTCGGGGTCGAGGAGGGCGGCATCTATCGATCGCGCAACGACGGCGTGTCATTCGAGCCGCTCAACGACGGCCTCTACGTCGATATTCACACTATCGCGGTGGACTCGCGTGATTCGCGCAGGCTCTACGCCACCACCGGCGGCGGCTTCTACCTGTCGGGCAACGCAGGCCGGTCGTGGGAGCAGGTGACGCGCGGGCTCAATCGCACATACACGATTCCGTTGCTGGTCAGCGCGCCCGATCGCGACGATATCTTCACGGCAGCTGCGATGGGTCCGCCGCCGAGCTGGCGCGGCGGGCCTACCGGCGCGGATGCGATGCTGTTCCGGAGCGCGGATCGCGGCGAAAGCTTCGCGCCGATTTCAATCGAACAGAATTTCGGACGCGGGATGGTGATGCGGTTGAAGGCCGACCCGGAGGACGGCGGCTTCTTCGCGGTTTGCAACGACGGCGCGGTCGTGCGCGCGACCGCTGATGGTTCGTCACTGGCGACAATCGCCGAGAAACTGCCAGCCGCCTACGACCTCGCGATCATTCCCTGAGCAGTTCCGAAACTCTCTGTATCAGTTAGTCGCAATCGCGGACGCTTCACGCCACAATACAGGGGCGTGTCAAGCAAGGTGACGATGAATATTCAGCAAGCGACGACGAGTTATGAACGCTGGATGCGTACGCATACTACGGTCGTCGAATCCGATCTCAGGTCCAAGCACGAACAGATGAAGAGCGACCTGTTCTTGTTCTTCCGCGGAACATTCTACCGATGGGCTCAGTTGTGGCCGGAGATATGCAGCGACCTCAATCGCGCGCCCAGGGTTATCGCAGTCGGCGACCTTCACGTTAATAGCTTCGGTACGTGGCGTGATGCGGAAGGCCGGATGGCGTGGGGAGTTGACGACTTCGACGACTCCTATCCGTTGCCTTATACCAGTGATCTGGTGCGGCTAACTGCAAGTCTCAAGATAGTTAATGACCTAGGCCAGCTGAATACTGGTTTAAAGCGCGGATGCGAGATCATACTGGAAAGTTATCAGGCAGCGCTCAAAGCTAGAGGACGTCCTATAGTGTTGGCGGAACACGAGACGATAATGGAGCGTCTCGGCTTCGAGTCGATCGATCCTCCGGAAGATTTCTGGGTAAAGCTGAATCATCTCCCGGCGGCGCGACATGAAATACCACGCGAGGCCAAGCAAGTGCTGGAAGGGACTCTGCCCGACGGCATTCTCAGCTATAAGCTTGTAACGAGAAAGGCAGGGCTAGGTAGCCGCGGGCAGCGGCGCTTTGTAGCGATCGCTGAGTGGCAAGGAGGCTGCATAGCACGGGAAGCGAAACAGATGGTCCCGTCGTCATGCGCGTGGCTCGATGGCCATGGCGGCGACCGCAATCCCTACTATGAACAGGCTATCGCGAAGGCGGTGCGAGCGCACGACCCGTTCCAGAAAACGATTGGCAGATGGATAATTCGCCGGCTTTCCCCGGATTCGAATCCGGTCGAGATTGCATCCTTACCGAAGAAGCGTGACGAAGAAGTACTACTTCATGCGATGGGCTCTGAAGCCGCCAATGTCCACCTGGGATCCAAAGGGCGGATCAAGCAAATCCTGAAGGACCTGCATAAGAGGAAATCCAATTGGTTGCGGTCGGCTGGTAAAGCTATGGCGCAGGCTATCGAAAAGGATTGGAAGAACTATAAGAAGTCCTGACTCTTAGACTGTAATATTACGATGGCGATCCTGTGGGCGAGCTAGCCATACGATTCTTGATTGGCGGATCAATAGTGTCGGCCTTTGCGGTTCTGGGCGACATCCTTAAGCCAAAGAGTTTCGCGGGACTTTTCGGCGCTGCTCCATCGGTTGCTATCGCAACGCTTTCTCTAACTGTCGCTCGAGAAGGATCCGGATACGCTGCTATAGAAGCCCGATCGATGATTATAGGTGCGATCGCTTTCATCGTTTATGCGTGCTCAGTATCTTACGTCATACAGCGCTTCAAGCTCTCCGCCGCGATGGTTGCACCTGCCTTCATCCTGCTGTGGGTGGTAGTAGCCTTTGGTTTGCGCGCCATCTGGCTCGGCTAGATGACGGTTTCCATAAATCTTTCAGCGTTGCGCCGCACCGGTTGGATGGATTATGCGGTGCGGTTTCTATTCGGCGGGTTGGTAACAGTCGCAGCTGGCTTAATCGCTTACCGCTATGGACCTGGCATAGGCGGCCTCTTCCTGGCCTTTCCCGCGATCTTTCCGGCGAGCGTGACATTGGTCGAGAAACACGAAATCGAAAAAAAGAAACGAGCCGGACTCAACGGCGTAAGGCGTGGAGCGGGAGCTGCTGCGCTTGACGCAGCGGGCGCCGGACTCGGTAGCATAGGAGTCATCGTTTTCGCCGCTTTCGTATGGCAACTGATCGACAATCACAGTGCTGTGGCGATTCTATGCGGCGCGACCCTGCTCTGGCTGATATTATCCACGGCAATTTGGCGATTACGGCATTGATCGCGACTCGCCGGCCCGGACACTTGTCTTTCGACGCACAAACGGATGCTGCGTCGCATCCCTCACTCGGAATCCGTAATTCTAAATAGCTCGCGCGCCTCGCCGAGGCCCTTGAATTCGTGGACTCCTGCTGATTCAAGCGCGATCCCTGAACCTTCCAGCAAGTGCTTCGTGGTGGATGAAACCAGTACCTCGCCGGCCATCGCAACCCCCGCGACGCGTGCGGTTTCATGGACGGCCAGGCCTCTTACGTTGTCTCCCACAAACTCAACCTCGCCAGTTTGAACCCCGGCCCGAATCGCAATGCCTAGTCGGGAGACCGAGCTGCAAATCGATCGAGCGCATCGAACCGCCCGGGCGGGACCGTCGAACACCGCAAAGAATCCATCGCCTGTCGTCTGTATCTCGCGCCCTCGAAAGTTGTTCAGCTCGAAGCGCACCTGATGATTATGCTCGAGCAGCAGCTCGCGCCACGCCATGTCGCCCAGCCGCTTGAGATGCGCGGTTGAATCTACGATATCGGTGCATAGCATCGCAGCGAGCACGCGATCTCCGTGCACTGGCGCCGCGAAGATCCGGGCGCTCGCGAATTCTATCGCCTCCCAAGGTTCATCTCCGACGACCATGCCATCGTGACCGGGAGGAATGTCATAAACGTCGTCCACCACGAATTCGCACACCTCACCCGAGTCCATTTCCACTCGTAGCCGTCCTCTCAGAACGACACCTTGGTGGTGTATCTGGCAAGAGCGGGTACCTGCGATTGGGCCGACGTCACGCGACCAGCGCCAGCCGGGCTCCAGGATAAACCGGCCCACCGTGGTTTCACCATGAGAAACGTTCGCTATCCGGCCGTTGGGAAAACGCCGGACCTGATCGGGACTGCGAAGACTCTTTGCCTGGGGACGCGACATGCATTCCTCGCGACGCTCAGAGCGATTTCCTACGGAGCATAGGCATGCCCCTCGCTAGACTCAACGCCTACCGCAGCTCCGCCGGAGTCTGCCCTTCGACAACTTTCTTCGCGATTATCGCCGCCGTCGAGCGCGGCACGATCCGGACCGCGTTGGCGCGCACCCAGTTGAACCATCCCGAGATAACGCTCGGATGCTTGCCGAGCGCGTCGAGCGCGACGCGCACCACGTTCTCCGCCGGCTCGCCGTGATCGTCGCCAACGCTCTCGCCCGCGACGGATTGGAACTCAGTCTTGGTCGGACCCGGCTCGATCACGAGCGCATCGACGCCCGTCCCGCGCAGCTCTCCCCACAAGCCCTCGCCGAACAGCAGGTCGAATCCCTTGGTCGCGCTGTACACCGCATGCAGCGGCAGCGGCTGGCGTCCCGCCACCGATCCCACGATGATCACCGCGCCGCGCCCGCGCTTCACCATCCCGGGTATGATGCGACTGGTCAGCACCACCGGCACCACGCAGTTAACCACTACCATCGAGCGCAGCCGGTCGGTCGCGAGCTTGTCGAACCGGCCCGCGTAGCCGAAGCCGGCGTTGTTGACGAGCACCGCGATTTCCAAGTCCGCGACGGCGTCCGCCAGCCGATCCGCGCCGTCGTTCGCCGCGAGATCGACGGCGACCACGCGCGTGTTGACGTTATACTTCTCCTTGAGTTCCCCGGCGAGCGCGTTCAATCGATCCTCGCGCCGCGCTGTCAGCACGATCGACATGCCCTCGCGCGCCAGCGCCCGCGCAAACTCAAGCCCAATTCCCGCCGACGCGCCAGTTACCAGAGCCCAATCACCGTACTTCTCCCGATACTTGCGCCCGTTGTCCGCCATCGCGATTTCCTCCGTGACAATTTGGAACGACCCGCTCTCTTTGCTCCCCTCTCCAGAAGGGAGAGGGACCGGGGAGAGGTTCTGCGGCAGCGCGCTATCCCACTGGTATCAGACAGCTTAGTTCGTCACACTCCACCAGCAAACCCGGAGAACATAGATGGCACAATCGATATCGAAGGCAGTTCTGATCACCGGATGCTCGACCGGAATCGGGCGCGCCACCGCCGAATGGCTGGTTAACCGCGGATGGAACGTGTACGCCACCGCGCGCAAACCCGAATCGATCGCCGACCTCAAGTCGCGCGGATGCAAAACGCTCGCGCTCGACGTCTGCGACGAAGCCTCGATGCGCGCGGCGGTCGAAACCGTCGAGCGGGCCGAGGGCGCGGTCGGCGTACTAGTCAACAACGCCGGCTACGGCCTCCTGGGCGCGTTCGAGGAAGCGCCGATGACCGACATCCGACGCCAGTTCGAGACCAACGTGTTCGGTCTGGTCACGATGGCCAAGCTGGTGTTGCCTGGGATGCGCCGCCAGCGATGGGGCCGCGTCGTCAACCTGAGCTCGATGGGGGGCAAGCTGACCTTCCCCGGCGGCGCTTACTATCACGCGACCAAGCATGCGGTCGAAGCGCTCAGCGATGCGCTGCGATTCGAAGTGAAAGGTTTCGGCATCGACGTGATTGTGATCCAGCCGGGCCCAATCAAAACGCGCTTCGGCGACACCGCCGTCGGCGTGATCGCGCCGGCCAAGGACTCGGCGTACGCAGCGTTCAACGCCGGGCTCGAAAAGCAGATTCACGAGTTCTACGAGAGCGGCCCGATGGCCCGATTCGCCGCCCCGCCCGAAGCAGTCGCCGAAGTGATCGAAAAAGCAATCACGGCGACGAGTCCCAAGACTCGCTACAAGGTCACGCTAGCCGCGCGCATCCTGATGGGCCTGCGCCGGGTCCTCCCGGACCGCGCCTTCGACGCCTTCCTGCGCACGCAGTTTCCTCCACCTGCGCCGTAGACTCTGTCATCCTGAGCCGCCGCGGCGAAGGATCTCTCCGCGCACGAGCCTGCCGGCCTGCCTCATAAAACGGAAGCTTGGTCACCAGACTTGACAATATGGCGAAGAAAAAGCGAAGATAGCCGTGCCGTCAGATGAACACCGCCGCCACACTGCCCCTCTATTCGCCGCCGCCGGATGGTCTCGACGCGACTCGCGGGGTCGAGTTTATCGAGATGCCGGTGCGGCAGATTCTCAATCGATGCGACAGCCCGCGCATGCCGTTTCGATGGACTATCAACCCGTATCGCGGCTGCGAGTTCGGATGCGTGTACTGCTACGCGCGCTACACCCACGATTTTCTGGAGCTGCGCGACCCGATGGACTTCGAGCGCAAGATTTTCGTCAAACGGATGGCGGCCGAAGTCCTGTCGCGCACGCTCTCGCGCACGCCGATCGGCACCGACGCAATCGCAATCGGCACGGCGACCGACCCCTATCAGCCGGCCGAGCGGAAGTACGGGCTGACGCGCTCGATGCTCGAAATCTTCGCCAATCTCTCGGGCCTGGACCTGTCGATTACGACCAAGTCGAGTCTGATCGTTCGCGACCTCGAGCTGCTGCGAAAGATCAATCGGCGCTCGAAGCTGTCGGTGAACTTCTCGCTGATAACGCTCGACCGCAAGCTGCAGCGGATCCTTGAGCCGCGCGCGCCGCGGCCGGGACTCCGATTGCGCGCGCTGTTCGAGCTGGCGCGCGCGGGGATCCGATGCAACGTGCTGATGATGCCGATGATACCGGGCCTCACTGACGATCCCGCGGCGATCGAGAACGTGATTCGCGGAGCGCGGCGCGCGAACGCGTCGGGAGTATGGTGGCGTTCGCTGTTTCTGAAACCCGCGGCGGCGCGCCGCTTCATTCCGTTCGTCAAGGAGCGCTTCCCGCACCTGGCGGAGCGCATCGACATGTTCTACGGACGCGCCGAGTATGCTCCACAAGCCTACGACGATCGGATGCGCAAGATTTTCGATCGCATCCGCGAGCGCTACGGCTTCCCAGTCAGCGATCGCTACATGGTGCAACCGCCCGTCCAGCCGCAGCCGCCGCGCCAAGCTACGTTGTCGTTCTAACCTGGCGGGCGGTTGTGACGCGGTAAGATTCGGACGCAAGAACCTAACCCCTAACCCATTCCCGAGATTCCCGAGGGGGAAGGGAACCCGATTTTGGAGGTGGGTGCTCCCAAAACCCTTCTAACAGGGGCGAAGCCCCGCATCTTTTTTCCTAATACTGGGTGCAGGGGTCACCCCTGCCGAAGGAAGTGTGAAACCCACCGCGGGTTTCACATTAAATAAAGTGTATCTCTTTTATCTTTTGGTGCGCGGAGCGGGACTTGAACCCGCACGGTATTGCTACCACCAGCCCCTCAAACTGGCGTGTCTGCCATTCCACCACCCGCGCATCATGCGTGCCGAGCCGGAGAGAGGTAGAGGGTCTGAGTGCTCCGGTGCGACAGCGGAAATTCGGGACTACTTCGTTGACCCTGGCGTCGCTGCGCCGGCGGGATTATGACCGGCCGGGGCGGGCGCCGCGGGATTCGCGCTCTTGGGCGCCTGCTTCGACGCCGGCATCACGCTCGACGCGGGCGCCGACGAGTTGTCAAAGATACTGCCGGTCACGCGGCGCGCCGACGCCAGCGCCAGGAAAATCGAACTCGCGAAGAAAATTATCGCGAACGCCCACGTCGCCTTGGTCAACGCGTTGCCCGCGCCGCTCGCGCCGAACACGGTCTGGCTCGAGCCGCCGAAAACGGCGCCCACCTCGGCACCCTTGCCCTGCTGCAGCAGGATAATGACGCACATCGCGACGCAGACGATCACATGAATCGAAACGACAATTGATACCATTTTTCTCTTTAGCGGGTCCGCGCCCTGACGATGCGCGCGAACGAGTCAGCCTTTAAGCTTGCCCCGCCGACCAGAGCCCCGTCAATATCGGGCTTGGACACGAGCGAGTCAACATTCTCGTCGTTGACGCTGCCGCCGTAGATTATCCGGACCGCGTCGGCGCGATCGCGGCCGTAGCGTTCAAGCAGCGCGCCGCGGATTGCGCCGTGGACCGCTTCGGCCTGCTCGGGCGTCGCGGTGCGTCCCGTGCCGATCGCCCACACCGGCTCGTACGCAATCGCCACTTCGGTCACCTGATCGTCGTGGACATTTTCGAGTCCGTGCTGGAGCTGGCGCAGGACCACGTCGAGCGCGTGGCCGCCGTCGTGTTCGGCCTGGGTTTCGCCGACGCACAGAATCGGCTTCATCCGATGGTGCAGCGCGGCGAGCACCTTTTTGTTAATTAGGCCGTCGGTTTCATGAAAAATATGGCGGCGCTCCGAATGGCCGAGGATTACGTGGGTCACGCCGTAGGCTTGCAACATCGGCGGCGCGATTTCGCCGGTGAACGCGCCCTTGTCCTCGAAATGCATATTTTGCACGCCCAGCAGGATCGACGAGCCCGCGAGCGCCTGCGCCACGGCCGGGATGAGAATAGCGGGCGGCGCGACCATCACGTCGCGGTCTTTAGCCAGCGTCGCGGCCTCGGGATCTATCTCGGCGCGGATTTTCTCGATCAGGGCGCGCGCCCCGACCGGCAGCAGATGCATCTTCCAGTTCCCGGCGATTAGCTTCTTGCGCATGATCAGACTTCGAGCGCCTTGATTCCCGGCAGCTCGCGGCCTTCCAGAAATTCGAGCGTCGCGCCGCCGCCAGTCGAGATGTGCGTGAACTTGTTGGCCCA
>DATNLS010000136.1:0-5248 GCA_035602775.1 Candidatus Acidiferrales bacterium
GTTTAGCGGCACATCCACCGATGATGATGGCGGAAGTAGGAATTGGCGCATGCCCACGGCCGATAGTATTCCACGGTCGTGAACGGGGCGGGCTCGACGACTTCCTGGACGACCACCGGCTGCACATGTCGCACGATGACATCGGCCGATGCAGTCATCGGCATCGCCATCATGAGGAGCCCAAAGATCGCGGCAGTTACAGTTGTGTAGATTTTCATAAGTGTCTCTCCTGTCTCTGAATACGGAAAGATGGATTTGCGGGTTACGAACTCTAAACACCTGTTAATAAGGATGTTTTATGAGCAGGAGCCGTACCGGAGAATCGCGAAATTCCGGTACGAGGCTAGCGCTCTACGAGGCGATGCGAGCGTGCTCGCGCCGCGCTTGCAGACGGCTTCTGCATCGCGTGTATCGCGTTCAGCAGGCTTCCGGTCCCGCCGAGCAACTTGCCGGCGCCGCCCATGACCTGCGCCGTAGTCTGCCACGCCTGATTGCTCTGGTTGGCGAGATGGTCCTCGAGCTGGAACTTCTGCTGCGGCGTCAGCGTGTTGTAACCGCCTTCATAGTAGGTCGGCGCGTACTGCTGGGCGGCATACTGTGGCATCATGTTAGTGCATCCCGGCAATGCCGCCAGCACAAGCGCGAGCATAATTGCCGCGAGCATTGTCGCGGCAGGACCGGGCGTCACGAACAACATCAAAATCTCTGACCGCTCACGTCATTTTTGGATTGAGTGAATCCCCCACAGCAGAAATCCGGTCCCCTGCGAAAGTTGTCCGGCGCCTGATGCGACCTCGGCGCTGGTTCGCCATGCCGTGTTGCTCTGATTGGATAGGTGATCCTCGAGCTGCATCTTCTGCTCGGGCGACAACTGGCTGTACGATTCGCCGTTGTAGTAGTTGGGCGCTTGCTGGATTGCGGCGCCCTGCGGATTGAACGCCGTGCATCCCTGGATGACGAGGAGCGCCATCAGCACGAGCAACGCGAACACCAGTCTCACTTCTACCGCGTCGCGCACAATCGGATCCTTGCTGCTCATCGTCAATCCTCCTGGCAGGAGTACGTATGCGCGCCGATTTGGTTATTAACGGATCGTAAGGCGCGCGTCCGAAGAAGGAGAGCCAGCTTCGTGCCATCGCGCCGCGGAGCTTGACCCCGAGGGAAGGCGAACAATTGCGATCGATGAGCGCGGAGAGTCCGGAAGCAGACAATGTGAGCGACGCGCAAATGCGGCGGCCTCGTCGCCGATTTGGTGCACGCCGCCAGAGATTAAAGAGCGTTAATTATCTGTCAGGCAGAGTTAATCGCGACGGCGTAGTCGCGGCCTTCCCAACTGCGCGTCTCGCGCCAGTTGAAGGTGAAGCGGATCGGCGCCCGGTCGTTCGCGCCGACGTCGATATCGACGTATTCGAAACCGATCGGCGTCGAGATCGACCCGTTGTCGTTGACGTTCCGCCATTCATCGTTGGACCAATGCAGCGTGAATGGCGCGGTGGCCTGAATGCGCAGGCGGTCGCCGGGTGAGACCGATCGGACGCGGCGATTCGATTTCCAGACCATCAGCCGGCTCGGCTTTCGCCCGGGCTTCAGGTAGCGGTCTCGCACTTCGTCGATCATGTCGAACACGCGGCCGTCGGCGGCCGAGCGCAGCAGCTTGATGTACTCGGCGTGCGCCCACATCAGGGGCGTCGCGCTGCCGGTCTGTTCGCCGAATTTGAGCAATCTCCGCGGGCTGTCGGTCCGATCCCAAATCTGCTCGGGCAGCAACCGCGTCGAATTCGCAAACCGTTCCATCGCTTTCAGGTAAGGCGCCGGATCGCGCCCCGCCGCGAGCTCGTAGTGCCCGCGCTCACCCGTCAGCAGCGGCCACGGACGTCCTCGTCCCCATCCGAGGAACGGGCCGCCGTTGTCGCGCTGGCCGTAGCCGTCGTGGGTGTAGCGGCGCCAGCACGGACCGGCGGGGAAGTCGGTCTTGAGCACGGCGTCGATGACGCGCAACGAATCTTCCATCAGCGAGTCGCCGGCCTTGCGAAGGCCGTAGCGGACCAGTTCTAGGAATCCGCCGTCAACGATTTCCGCGACGGGAAATTCCGCCTGCGCACCGGGCGGGCGATTGTTGATGAAGACGCGCTTGCCCTCGATGCCCTCGGGGGCGTCGGGATCGGCGATGTTGATGGGATTGATGCGGACGTAATGGCGCTTGATGCCGGGGACGAGGAAGCCTTCGTTGGTGACGGTCCAGGTTTCGATATTCGCTTCGAGAAAGTCGGCGTACTCCTCGAGGAATTGCGCGGTGACCAGGTCGCCGCGGTCACGCGCGAAGTATGCCGCGCAGATAAGCCCGGCCACGTTTGCGGCGAGCGTCGAGGGCGAGTAGCCGGCGTTTTCCTCCCATCGCTCCTGCGGCGTGGGCGGCCCGTTATCGACCAGAAAGTGCGCCGCGCGGAGTACCATCGGATACGGATCGAAATTCTTGAGCGCGCCCTCCTTATGCATCCGCCACGCGAGCGTGATCGGAAACGAAACTTCGTCGAGCTGAATCCCGTTCCAGTAGGGCTTGCCGTCGATCCAGAAATTCTGCGGAAAGCCGCCGTCGGGACGCTGGGAGCAGGTCAGGTAGATGAGCGCGCGCAGCGCGGTGGACAGGTCGCCAGCCGCGGCGAGACCCGTCACGCTGTTGACCATGTCGCGGGTCCAGACCAGATGGTAGCCGCCGAGGTCGTCGTCGCTCTTGGCCTCGCCCCACGGAATGCTGAGCGAAGCAATGAGCGCGCCGGGGTAGGTTTTGTCCTCGTGCGCGAGCAGCAATTCGCGTCCGCGGTGATACAGCGCGCCGCCGTCGCTGGAAAATTTGGCGAGCGGGGTGAAGTGCTGGCACGCGCGCTCCCATTGCTCCAGGAAGCGGGCGCGATGCTCGGCGAAAGGGACGGCGAGCGATTGATATAACGTGGTGACGGCGCGATTGAGCTCGCGGCCGAAGCCGAGGCCGAGAGTGAACGAATAGCTCTTGTGCAAATCGATCTCGGCGGTCAACGCGATGTTGCCGTCTAGCGCGGCGGCGAACTGATAATCCATCTTGAAGTTGGAGCTGATGTCCCGCCATCCGTCGGTGTTGCCAACGTATCCGCACGACGTCCTGAGAAACGGCACCTCAGTGCCCAGCGCCAGCCAGAAGCCATCCTTGGTCGCGGTCAGGAACTCGTGGCCGACGATCCGGGTCAGATATCCGCTGTTACCCCATCCGCCGACGTTCAGATGCGGCGCGAGCAGTACGTAGAGGTGAAGTCTTTTCAGTAGCTCCGGGTCGCCGTCGAGACGTGCGTTGATGAGCAGGGTGGGCTGATGCGGATCGGTGATGATTTCCTTGAACAGGTGATAGCGGCCGTCGGGCGAGTGGCTGACGATTTTCACGCCGAGTCCGGTGGCGGCGAGATACTCGGTGGTGGACTGGAGATGGCGGCGTTCCTCGTGGAAGAAGGTCTCGCCGTCGGTGATGAGGAACTGGAGGTCGCGGACCTGCGGCTGATCGATCCTCGGAAAATAAATCTCGTTGAGGACGCCGGACGAGGTCGTGAACCAAAGGCGGCTCGCCGACGAGTACGCGGTGCAGACCGAGTCCTTGGCGCTGTGGGTCCATCGTGGCGGGATGCCGGGGGCGCCGGTGGCGACCGGCGATGTCATGATTCTTGCCATGGGCTTCCTGTTAGATTCGCTCCGCGCTCAAACAATTTCGGGTTGTCGCGGTTTCGGAGTCGTCGCGGTTTTCTCCGCCGGCTCAATTCGGAACATCCAGGCCACGCCGACACTGATTGCGTACAGCAGCAGCAGCGGAATCGCCAGCAGGAATTGCGAGATCATGTCGGGCGGAGTGAGTGCCGCCGAGACGATAAAGATGCCGAGAATCGCATAGCGCCAGTAGCTCGCCATCATCTTATAGTCGATCATCCCGAGCTTGGTGAAGAAGAACGCGAAAATCGGCATCTCGAACGTCAGTGCGAACGCGAGCAACAGCTTGGACGAGAACGCTAGATACTCGCTGATGCGAATTGTGGGCGTCACGCCGATGCTGGCATATTGCGCCAGGAAAAACGCGTAGCCGACTTTGAAGACTACCGCCCAGCAGAAGTATCCGCCGAGCACGAAAAACAACGTCGCAAATAATACAAAGGGCCTCGCCATCCGGCGTTCGGTTTCGTACAAGCCGGGCGCGATGAATTTCCAGATTTCGAAAAATACCGCCGGACTCGCGATGAACAGCCCGGCGATCAGCGCGACCTTGATCTTGGTGTAGAACGCCTCGCCGACGCCCGTGCCAATCAGGATCACTTTGCCGCCCGAGACTTCGCGAATCGGCCAGGTCAGCATGTGAAACAGCGGATCGGCGATCAAGTACGCGACGATGAACCCGAGGCCGATGGCGATGAAGGCGCGTATCAGGCGCGTCCGTAGTTCCTGCAGATGCTCGATCAGCGACATCCGCGCCTGTTCCGGCGTCGGCTCGATGACCGCTGGCGGTGTGATATCCTCGCTAGGCACGATGCGGGATGACCAGCTATTTATTCTCGGTCGGCCGGGTGGCCGGCGGCCCGGGCGGTTTGACCGCCTCGGGCGAGGACTTGGGTGGCGCCGGCACGTTGGCGGGCGGTTCGTCGAGCACGTCGGTCAGCTCGTGGAGCACGGTATTGCTCGCCAGGCGCAACTCACGCAGGATTTTTCCAACGGTGCGCATAACCTCGGGCAGCCGTTCGGGACCGACGACGATCAGCGCGATCGCGAGGATGAGAGCTATTTCAAAAATATCAGGCAAATTTCGATGACCATTAACAAGGCGCTGACTTCGCGCGGCGCGGAAAAATTCCGCGCATCCACTCCATGCCAGTTAATCATCATACCCGACTTGGGTGTCAACGATGCTTAAAACCGGGGTCGTCGCCGATCGCCGCTACCTGAAGCACTTTGCCGGCCGGGCACATCCGGAGCGTCCCGAGCGCATCGAGGCGATGCTCGAGATGGCGGAATCGCTCACGCGGCCGGACCTCAGATTCATGACACCGCGCGAAGCGACCAACGAGGAAATCGCGAGCTGTCATACGCCCGAGTACGTCGCGACGGTGGCGCGGACCGCGTCGCTCGATCGATTCGACTTCGATCCTGATACGCATAGCTCGCGCGATACTTACGAGACCGCGCTGCTGTCGGCGGGCGGAGTGCTTACCGCGGTCGAGGCGGTGATGGACAACGCAGTAGA
>DATNLS010000123.1:0-7197 GCA_035602775.1 Candidatus Acidiferrales bacterium
TTCGAGCATCTTGGCGGCGCCCTCGATATTCTGGCCCATCATGTGGCCGCCCAGGTGATCGGGGTGATAGTGCGTAATCAGAATCTTGTCGATGTCGTAACCCTCTGACTCGGCAAATTTGCGTATCGCCTCGACGTCCCACGCAGGATCGACGACCGCGAGCTTGCGCGTGGCGGGATCGCCAACCAGGTACACAAAATTCGCCATCGGCCCGATCTGCGCCTGCCGAAGATAGATTTTTGACGTGTCAGCCATCGCAGGATTTCCTCGCTCAGGATTTCGCGCCGCCGCCGCCCCGGCCTGCCCTCTTCGCCGCGCGCGCCGACTTCTCGTCCTCTTCGATTCGCAGCGCTCGGTCCCACAGAAATTCGGGCTCGCCGAGTCGCTTTGCGACCCATCGCGATTGCACGAACAGATGGTCGCTCAGGCGGTTCACATAGATGATGAGATTGTAGTTGATGTCCTCTTCACGCTTGAGTCGCCAGCATACGCGCTCGGCGCGACGGCAGACCGTGCGCGCCTGATGCAGGAACGCATTCAGCACGCCGCCGCCGGGGAGCGTGAAAGATTTCAGCGGCTCGAGCTCCTTCTCCATCGCGTCCATCTCTTCTTCGAGCTTCTTGATTTCGCCGGCGCCCATCTTGTGCATCTGGGGATATTCGCCGTCGGGTGGCGTCGCGAGTTCGCTGCCCACGTCGAACAGTTCGTTCTGTATCCGACGCAGGCTTTCTGAATACGCGTCGAACTCACTGCGCAACCGCTCGCGATAATCCGGCAGGTAGGTGCGAACAATCCCGACGATCGAATTCAACTCGTCGATTGTGCCGTAAGCCTCCAGCCGCGCGCTCTCCTTGGGCACGCGCTTGCCGCCGACCAGCGCGGTCTGCCCCTTGTCGCCGGTGCGCGTGTAAATCCGGCTGAGACGAATCGCCATCATACGCCCGCCTTTGCTTTCTGTGCCGCGTAGGCCGCGTCGCCGAGGTCGGTAGTCACCGGCAGTCCCGCGTCCTTCCATCCTGCGACGACAACCTTGCCCGACGGGTCGCGCTGGCCGCCAAAGCCGCCGACCACGTTCGTCAGGTCGGTGAAGCCGGCCTCTTCGAGCATCTCGCACGCGCGCTGCGAACGCCCGCCCGCCATGCATCCGACGACCAGTTTCCTAGTCTTCGGAATTACCTTCTCGGCTACCTCGACAAAGTCGAGATTCAACTGCATCTGCCCCGGACCCTTCGCGACCATGACCGGGATATTGATCGCGCCGGCGGCGTGTCCGGCCGCGAATTCGTTTTCGGTGCGAACGTCGAGGTAGAGCGCGTCGAGATTCTGCTTGAGCGTTTCGTATGCTTCGGGTGGGACCTGCTGTTTTATCGGCATCGCAAAATTTCCTCTTTTCAGTATCGAGACTCTATCAGATTTCTACGACTTGGGATTTCCCACGCGCTCATAATGCACCATCTCGGCGCGCGGTTTGAGCGGCTTCGACTGCGGTGGATTTTTCGGGTCGGCATAGCCGAACGGCAGAATCGTGAAGATTGCCCAGCCGTCCTTGACCCCGAGCATCGCGCCAATCTTGGCCGCGTCGAAGTTGCCCACCCAGCAGGTGCCAAGGCCGAGCGCCCATCCGGCGTCCGCCATATTCTGCACAGACTGCCCGCAATCCACGTCGGCCCATCGCGCGTTGGCGGCGTCCTTGAGCACGACGATCGCCGACGGCGCATCGGCGACGAACTTGCCGGTCGAGCACAGCGCGCCAATCTCTTTCAACCGCTCGCGATTCTGAATGATGACGAACTGCCACGGCTGCAGGTTGCGCGCGCTCATCGCATGGCGCCCGGCCTCGACGATCTTCGCGAGTTTTTCGGGCTCGACCGGTTTGTCCGCGAACACCCGCTGCACCTTGCGTGTAAGAATCGCTTCAAGCGCGTCCATGGAATCGCCTCCATCTGAAATTTCGTGTGTTAAGGAGCCACAAAAACTTGTAGTATCAACCGGCGGTTGAATCCAGTTCGATTTGGGGAAGCGCTTTGCGGCATTGGTGCGTTGCGGATTCACTATCCGTTAGAAATCTTGCGCGAGTCGCCGCCGCGCTTCTGATCGCGATTCTTATTCCCGCTTTCGCGCACGCAGCCGAGCCGCCATTCAACATTTATTATTCCGGCAGCGAGGACCTTGTCCTCACGCGCCTGCTGCTCGATCCATCCACGCATCGCGCCGCCAATCTCGACGACGCCGCGACCGCCGTCTATCAGGACAATCTACCTCCACCCGGGCCGCAGCTCGAAGCGCTCAAAGCGCGGGTCGCGTCGGGAATGGGCGTCGTGCTGATTCTCGGACGGCATACCGATGCCGCCGCGCTCGCGTCCTTCACCAGCGACGCGATCAAGCAGACCGGCATCGTGGACGTCGCACGCGGCGCGGCTCACGGCCAGGGGCTCGAGCATATTGCGGCGGTCGTCAACTGGGTCGGTCCGAAAGCCGACCCACTCGCACGCAATATCAGCTGGCTGTCGGCGGTGCGGGTGCACGAGCGCTCACTGCTCGACGCTAACGGCGCCGAGATACTGGTCAAGACCAATGCACGCGACCCGGTCGCGCCGGGGACGCCGATTCTGCTGCGAATCCATTCCGGCAAGGGCACGATCTACGTCCTTAACGAATGGCTCCGCAACGGTGATCAGCGCGCGCGAATCGCGAGCATGCTGACGATGCTCGGGGGAATCGAAGGCGCGGAGAATTACGACTTCCAGCGGTGGCCGTACTTCAACTGGTTGCTGTACGCGATGTCGCGCGCGGCGGCGGGCGCGCCGACAGTGGCGTATGGCGACTGGATCGCGTCGCCAGTGCCAGATCGAGCGCAGGTCAGGATTCTCGCCGCGATCTTTTTCGCGATGTTCGCGATGTTCGTCATCGCGTACGTAATCGTGCGCCGCTACAGCCTGCGCCATCCCGAGTTGCTCGAGCATTTTTACCGATCGACGCTGCCGGCAAAGCCGCAGCCCGCGTCGCTGGGCGCCGCGGCCGCCACGCCGGCGGCGCCGGCCAGTCGAGCTGATACTGCGCGCGGCGATCCGCGATGGGAGGTCGTCGGGTTCCATCGGCCGCTGAGCGGATTTTTCTACAACTACCTGCTCTCTCTGATCATCATGATCCCGCTGAACTTCGCCGTCACCTTTTACATCGAGCGCAACTTCGTCAATCCGTTTCTCGAAGCGCGTGGCGCGTGGGCCGCGGTCACGCAGTTCATGCTGATTTTTTTCACCCTGCTCGACCTCGGCACCAGCCAGGCGATGGTGAAATATTTCGCCGAGTATCGCCTGACCGATCCGGCCCGGGCGATCACCTTCGCGCAGTTCTTCATCTGGTTCCACGCAATCGCCGGGATGTTCCAGATCGCCGCGCTGGGACTGGCCGCGGCCGCGTGGCTGCCGCATACACCGGTCGCATACCTGGCGTGGTTCGTCGTGTTGCACACGCTGATCCAGTTCCCCGGCTTCATCTCGATTTTCTTCTCGCTGTTCCGCGCGCTGCAGCGCTTCGACTACGCGCAACTGCTGATCGTGCTGACCTACGTCCTGAATCCGGTCGTGCAGATGATTTGCGGCGTGTACATGCGCCACTGGGGCCTGATGCATCCGGTGTTCGGCGAAGGGATGGGCGTGGTGTTCGGTTTCGCGATCGGCGGCGTGATCGCCAACCTGCTGATGGGCCTGTTCTGTTCGATCTTTTACGAAAAGATGGGCTTCAACCTCGCGACGATCTTCCTCGCGCATTTCGACCGCGCGACGATCAAGAAGTCGATCATCTACGGCGCGAAGCTCACCGGCGGACAGCTCGCCGTCGCCATCAGCTGGGGACTGGTGCCGGTGTTGATGGCGATTCTGCTGCCCGACTTTCTCGAGCTCAACGAAATTTTTCTGCTGACCTTCGCGTTCTCGTTCGGCTATCTCGAAACCGGCGCGTACATCTTCACCACCTTGATGCCGTCGATATCGGAGAGCTACTCGCAGGCCAAAATGGCGTTGACGCGGCGCTACCTCGACCAGGGCCTGCGCTGGGGAATCATGGTGGCGTCGATGCTGGGCGGGACGTTCATCGCGTTCTCCGACGTTTTCATCAAGGGCTTGCTGCCGCCGCAGTTCGTGCGCGCGGCGACCGTGATGTGGCTGATGCATCTGTGGCGGCTGGCCGACTTCACCACGCGCCTGCCCGACCAGGTTTTCCAGGGGGTCGGCCGCACCGGTACCTTCACCTGGACCGCGCTGCTCGAGCACGTCAGCCGCGTCATCCTGACCTGGTACCTACTGCAATGGTACGGCTTCGAGGGCGTCTTCTTCGCGTTCCTGATCTCGTCGATACTGCGCTCGATCGTGGCGTGGCCGCTGATGGGTTACCTGGTTGCGTGGCCGTCGCTCAGCATCTGGCAGACGTTGGTCAACCCCGCGCTCGCGGCATTCGGCAACTACGTGATCCTGCGCGCGTTCGCGCTCGCGGTGTGGGATGGACCGGGCCATGCCGGCACCGGATGGATTGTCGTGCTGCTAAGCCTGGTCGGATCGTTACCTATCTACATGTTTTTGAGCGGCCTGCTCGGATGGGACGACGCGAGCCTGGCCGAGTTCCGCGACGCCGCAGAGCTGGTGCCGGCACCGTTCGGCGCGGTGGCAAGGATGGCGCATCGCGTCGTGCAGTTGGGATCGAGTTTGAGTCCGCTGCACGATCGCTTCCCGGGGAATCTGGTGGAGGAGGCGGCTGCGGATGCGGCCGAGTTGACGGCATTGAAGGCCGAGTTGCACTAACTCTTTCTTCCTTGGCCCTTTTCCTCTGCAGCGTCTTGTTCTCGTGTCATCTCTAGCGTAGGCGAGGGATGACAGAAAGATAAGGACGATAGAATGCGATCTGCCTCAGCCGCGCTTGTATACCGAGAATTCCTGCTCGAGTTTTGTTACTCGCTCCTGGATTGATGGAAGGCGCTGCACCCCGAGGAAGAACTGGACCAGCTCCTCGTGGCCGGCCTGGCCGCCGGGGCTCATCACCTCGACCAGTTCTTCGATCAGGCTGGGGAATTTTTCGCTTGGGATGTAGTAGTTGGCCCATCCGAAGTTGCAATGGCGATGGAGGATTTTTGCGATGGTCTTTTCGAGAAGTTCGCGGCGGCCGCCGGCGTGTTCTTGTTCGTTTTCCTTGTTCACTGGATGCTCCCCTGCTTCAGATGGTGCTCGTGTTCCCCTGCTCAGGCGCCCTTCTTCACCGGCGCGGGCGGCGCGTCCTCGGCCCACAAAATCTTGTGATAGTCGAAACGCATGTTCTCGATGATATTGAATTTGATTATCTCGAAATAGGGCGAAAGATCGAAATCGCGCGGCGTCACCAGCGTCGGCGAGACCATCCTGAGCGCGCCGTATTCCAACCAGCCGGTCGAACTTTTTCTGAGCGGCCACAGTCTGCGCCTCGGGGGAGCCGGCCGCGGCGTGCCGGCCACGTGCTCGTAGTTCGGCACGATCGGAAACTTCACGCGATGAAATGACGACGCGATCACACTCGAACAGATTGCCTGGGTTGGCTCGCCGCTGCCGAATTGCAGCGCCTGGCGCCGAAAGCGCGCGGGCACGAGACTCACGGGCAGAAAGTAGCGCGCGAGATCGAACACGTTGCGCAGGTCGTAGGTATTGCCCACACTGCGCAGCGCTTCGTCCATCACGTCGGCCAAGTCAGGCGATGACAGGTTGAACGGGCGGCATACGCGGATGTTGAAGTCGCGATATTTGCTGAGCGGCGAGAGCATGACGCCGGCCTCGACGGTCGCCTCGACCAGCAGGAAGTTCGCCTCTTCGCCAAACCTCGCGACCAGCGGCGCCTTCATCTCGGGATTGCGCCGTATCGCCTCGTCACCGACGTATAGCGCCGAGTGCGACCACGAGCTTTGCGTCAAGTACTTGATGCACTCGCTGATGCGTTCGTTGCCCTCGACCAGGATAACGTCGCCCTTGCGTATGTGACGCTTGAGCGCGGCAATGTCGTTCGGAATATGAAGCGAGTAACTGTGTATCGGCTTGGTGAGCAGACTGATGGCCCAATCGCTCATCCGATCCAGCAACCAGGAAGTGATCCCCGATTTCTCGCGCCGAGCCATTTCAACCTCGCGAAATTCGCGATTGTTGAAAGCCGCGAATTCCCTTTGAATGAATATAGGAATCGTGGGGATCGCGAAACAACGATGAGGCGGCAGGCGAGAAACCTTTCCCCTAGCCCCTTTTCTTGCTGGAAAGGGGGACCGGACGCGCACCTCAGGTCCTGAATTGGCCTACGATTGCGTAGAACGGGACGCTGAGCGTCGCTTGATCCGGGTCGTCAGTCTTGATCGTCAGGTTTCCGCGCAGTTGGCCCTCGGGCGTGCCGTGCCGCAGCGTGACCGTGACCTTGTATTCGCGGCCAGGCGCGACCGCCTCCGCGACGGCGCCGACGGAGGGAGTGCTGCTCGCGACGTCAAGCACTTTTATCGGATGAGGCCCCTGGTTGCTCACCTTGAAAATCCGCACGATGTCCTGACCGTGCGGGACTATCCCGAACGAGACCTGCGCGGGATCGATATTCAAGTCGCCCTTCACCGTGCCGAACACGTCAACCTGCAGCGGCACGCGATCGGTCGTAATTTTAATCGTGTCGTCGAACGGTCCCACCGGCATCGTCTTGAGCAGCGTGACCTTGATCAGCGCGCCGGGCTGGCCGTCGGGACGCTTTTCCTGATCGACCTTGATCGACGAACTCGAGTTGCTCACCGGCCCGACCGAAAACGGTGTGCGCCCCGGATTCAGATCGTTGACCAGCAACTCCTTGGTCTCTTCGGTCCCGCGCGTCACGTCGCCGAATGCGACCTCGCCCGGCACGGCCTCGACCTGCTTCTTGACGATCCCCTGCATCGTCATCGCGACCTGGGGATTGTCGGGATCGTTGGTCGCCACGGTGATGGTGCGAACTTGGTGCCCCTTTTGAAAATGGGTGTCGAACGCGACCGCGATCTCGGTCGTGTCACCCGGCGCGACGTGCATCTTCGAGGGATCGCCGGTGGTGCATCCGCACGAAGTCTTCACCCCTTGGATATCCAGGTAGCCCTGCCCGGTGTTCTTGATGGTGAACGTATGCTTGACCATCGTGCCTTCGAGCTCGCTGCCGAAATCGTACAGCGCATCCGAGGCGACT
>DATNLS010000291.1:0-2709 GCA_035602775.1 Candidatus Acidiferrales bacterium
CACCGCTCGACGAGATTTTCAACGCGCGCGGAGCGGACAGCGTCGCGGGCGAAGACATCAAGGTCGAAATCAATGGCGCGGTCGAATGGAAAGGCGTTTCGTTCAGCTACCTGGCGAATAACGGCAACGGCGCAAGCGGAAAAATTCCGTACGCTCTCAAGAATATCAACGTCAAAGTCGGCGCGGGAGAAAAGCTCGCGATCGTCGGGCGCACCGGCTCGGGAAAATCCACGATGATCAAGTTGCTGGCGCGGCTACTGCAACCGACCGAAGGGCGAATCCTGCTCGACGGCCGCGACGTCGAGGAAATGCCGCTCGCAGCGCTGCGACGAACAGTCGGAATGGTCCCGCAGGAGCCGACGCTTTTCACCGACTCGCTCGCGCGCAACATCGCGTTCGGAAAGACCGACGCACCGCTCGACGAGATCAAGAGCGCCGCGCGCATCGCGGGACTCGAACCCGACATCGCGATATTGCCGCACGGACTCGAAACGATCGTCGGCGAACGCGGAATGGCGCTGTCGGGCGGCCAGAAGCAGCGGGTCACGATCGCGCGGTTGCTCGCCTACAATCCCGCGATCGTCGTGTTGGACGACGCGCTGTCGAGTGTAGACACCGAGACCGAAAAGGCGGTGCTGGAAAGTCTCGAGCAGAGCGTCGAAGGCCGCACGACTATCGTCGTGTCGCATCGCGCATCGACGGTGCGCGACTCGGATCAGATCGTGGTGCTCGAAGAGGGCGAGATCGCCGAGCGCGGCACGCATGCGGAACTGATGGGCCGCCGCGGAATTTACGCGGAGCTGTTCCATCGCCAATTGCTCGAAGAGGAGTTGAGCCGGTACTGAAATGGAGCAGGTCGAAGAAAAACCGCTCGACCGCGTGTACGACGCCGGGCTGGTGCGTTGGGTGTGGCAGTTCATTCGGCCATACCAGGGGCTGTTCTGGCTGGCGACGTTTCTGATGCCGCTCGATACGGCCTTTCTGCTCGCACAGCCGTACGTGATCAAGCTGACGGTCGACGAATTTCTGTCGGGCGCGCACGGAGCGCCGCCGCCCGCGTGGCTCGCGATTCTGTTTCGTGCGGCCGGCGGACATGGCCTGTTCGTAATGGGCGGGTTGTACCTGCTGCTTGTGGTCTGCGAGTTCGCCGCATTCTACGCGCAATTTTATCTGATGATGATGGTCGCGCAGTTCAGCCTCTCCGATCTTCGGATGGCGCTGTTCCGCAAGGTCGAACGTCTGCCAATGTCGTTCTTCGATCGCACGCCGGTCGGCAGGCTCGTCAGCCGGATGACGACCGACATCGATTCGATCAACGATATGTTCTCTGCTGGATCGCTGACGATATTCATCGACGCGATGACGCTGCTGGGCATCGTGACGATCATGTTCTCGTTGAATCCGCGCCTGGCGCTGGCGGCGCTGTGCGCGATACCGCCGCTGACGATGGTAATTTATTTCCTGAGTTCCAGATCGCGCATCGTTTACGGTCAGATCCGCGACCGCCTCGCCGCGTTGAACTCTTACCTGTCGGAAGCACTGGCCGGCATGATGATCGTGCAGCTCTTCACCCGCGAGCGCGAGAGCCGGCGCGAGTTCGACGAGCTCAACCTGCGTTCGCGCAACGTGCAGATGATGGCCAACGTTTACGAGGCCGCGCAGTTCTCGTCGGTCGAGGCACTGAGCTCGATCACGGTCGCGGCTATCCTGTGGATCGGCGGCGGCAGCGTGATTCGGCACTTGGTGACGGTGGGCACGCTGATCGCGTTCATCCAGTACGCTCAGCAGTTTTTCATGCCGTTGCGCGATATCTCGACCAAGTACAGCGCGCTCCAGTCCGCTCTGGCAGCGGTCGAGAAGATTCACGCCCTGATGGAAGGCGAGAAGACGCTGCCGCTCCCTGCGCACCCGAAGCAGCCGGCGGTATCGCGCGGCGCGATAGTGTTCGATCACGTCAATTTCGAATACCGCCCCGGCGAGCCGATTCTGAAGGACCTGAGCTTCACAGTCGCGGCCGGCCAGAAGGTCGCGATCGTCGGGGCGACGGGCTCTGGCAAAACCACGATTATCAAGCTGTTGAATCGTTCCTACGACGTGACCGGCGGCCGCATCCTGGTTGACGGCGTCGACGTGCGCGAGTGGGAGCTCGGCGCGCTTCGCCGCGAAATCGGCTACGTGCAACAGGACGTGTTCCTGTTCGCCGGCGACGTGATGGAAAATATCAGGCTGTCGCGAACCGAGCTCAACGAAGCGCAGGTGCGCGACGCGCTCCGCCGCGCGCAAGCATTGCGCTTCGTGGAACGCCTGCCGGGCGGACTCGCAGAGGAGATTCGCGAACGCGGCGCCAACCTCTCGGCGGGTCAGCGCCAACTGCTGTCGTTCGCGCGCGCGCTGGCGTACGACCCGCGCATCCTGGTCATGGATGAAGCAACGTCGAGCGTCGATAGCGAGACCGAGCGCCTGGTTCAGCTCGCGTTGAACGAGCTGCTGGCCGAGCGCACTGCCGTCGTGATCGCGCATCGCCTGTCCACCATCGAGCGCGCCGATTGCATCATGGTGCTGAGCGGCGGCGTGTTGCGCGAAAGCGGAACGCATGACGAACTGCTCGCGCAGCGCGGGCTCTACTACCGGCTATTCGAGTTGCAGTACGCCGCGATGGCGAACAGCGACCGCCTTGTCGCGGGCTGACGCCGCCTTGACGCACACGGT
>DATNLS010000213.1:0-17526 GCA_035602775.1 Candidatus Acidiferrales bacterium
TCGCGATCGACTCGGCGCTCTACAGATTCGTGCCGGCAGCGGAGCGGCCACCGCAGCCGATCGTCAGCCTGATTGGCTCGATGAACTGGCGTCCGTCGCACTCGGCCGCCGTGCGGCTACTCACCCGATTGTGGCCCGGGATCAAGCAGCAGGTGCCGGACGCCAAACTTCGAATCGTCGGATGGCGCGCGCGATCGATGCTGCATCAATATGTCGATTTGCATGACGTGGAAATTATCGAAAACGTTCCCGACATCCGCCCATTCTTCAACGACAGCAGCGTGCTGGTCCATGTGCCCGATCACGCGAGCGGAATCAAAGTGAAGATTGTCGAGGCGATGGCCTTCGGCGTGCCGGTCGTCACCAACACCGAGGGCATCGAAGGGCTGCCGGTCCGCGACGGGGTGCATCTGATCGTGAGCGACGACGATCGCGAACTCGTCGAGCGGACTGTGACTCTCCTGCGAAACGTTCCCGAACAGGAGCGCATGCGGCTCGCGGCGCGCGAGCTGATCGAGACGCAATGCTCGCCGGCTAACGCGCTCGACGCGATCGAGCGTTGCTACCAAGACATCATCGCACGACGTGGTGGCGTACCCGCGAGCGCGCCCCTCGCATCACCGACCTCCGACGTGACTACTCAGTCCTCGTTCGCCCCGTGAGCCGGCCTTCGAAAGATTACCGTCCTACTCTCGACGGATGGCGCGCGATCGCCATTCTGCTGGTCATGTTTGACCACGGCGGCAGTCCATTGTTCTGTCCAGGCGGACGATTCAGTAGTCCGATCTGGTACTCGCTCAGTCAACACGGAGTATTCGGAGTTGATTTGTTTTTTGGTATCAGCGGATTGCTGATTTGCGGGCGTTTGCTCGACGAGAATGAGAGAACCGGAGGACTCAGTCTCGGCAGCTTCTATATTCGCCGAGTGTTCCGGATTCTGCCGCCTGCGTTCGCATATCTCGCGATAGTCGGCACGCTCGCGATGGCCGGCGTTCTGGCCGTGACTCCGCGCGAGTGGCTCAGCAGCGTATTCTTCTCGCGCAACTATATCGTGATGCCGCCGGACGTCGGATGGTACACGGGGCATTTCTGGTCCCTCGCCGTCGAAGAACATTTCTACCTGATCTGGCCGACCGCCTTGCTGATGTTGGGATCCTCTCGCGCCAGGCGTTATGTACCGGGGATAGCGATCGCCGTCGCGATCTGGCGAATCGTGGACTTCCATTTCTTTCACGGGCAGATTTGGCCCGGTGTTCTGTCCGGCAACATCTACCAGAGAACCGACACTCGCTTCGACGGCCTGCTCTGGGGATGCTGGATCGCATTGATCGTGAGCGTCCCAGCTTACAAGGCGACACTGGCGGCGCGCCTGTCCGGGACAGTGACAGCTGGCCTTGTTGTCGCGCTCATCGCATGTATCGCGCTGGGGCCGCCGCTGCATATGGCATGGGAAGCCTTCCTTGTTCCACTCATCTTGGCCGGCACGGTACTTAATCCCGCGACGTTGTTCAGCAGATTTCTCGAACTGTCGCCTATGCGCTGGGTCGGCAGGATTTCATACAGTCTCTACATCTGGCAGCAGCTATTCCTGGTGAGCGTTAAAGTTCCGCGTCCGCTTCCGTTCAGCCGCGTGCAGGAGTGGCCGCTGAACATCGTGGTCGTATTCGTCTGCGCGTCGGCCAGCTACTACCTGCTCGAGCGGCCGCTGGTCGCGCTTGGACATTCGTTGGCGGCCAGGTTTGAGGCGCGGCGAAATCATATCGTCGCGGCTCCGGAACGACTTGCTCACACCGGACGGCCGCAAGCATGATCCAGCTCTCGCGCACCTGCGCCTTTTATGTCATCGGTTAGCTCTCCAGTCGCCAGCTTGCGGTCGTGGCTTCGCGGCAGTCCGCGGTGGAATGACTTTCGTGCGGCAGGTCGCGAGGGCTATGCGCGTGTGCTGCGCAGGCGCTTGATTCAGCGCCTTATCCTCGACACTCCGCCGATTCGAACCGCGATCGATGGACCGGTCGAGGTCCGTGCCCTGACCTGGCGCAGGGACTGGATGAATCTGATCTGGTCGCTAAAGAGTTTCTATCATTTCGCCGGCGCCGATCTTCCTCTATTCATCCACGACGGCGGCCTCACGCCCGGCCAGACGGAGCGCCTACGCGAGCATTTTCCAACTGCAACATTGGTCACCACTGAGGCAGCCGACCAGCAGGTGGCCGCGCAGCTGCGGAGTGCGAACGCCCCACGCTGCGCTGATTGGCGCGCTCGAAATACAGTGACGCGCAAGCTCTTTGATTTCTACGCGATGTCCAGTGCGGATTACGTAATCAGCATCGATTCGGACATTGTATTCTTCCGACGTCCCGACTTGCTGCTTCCCGGCGACGATCCTCCCGCCGGCAACCGTTACAACAAGGATAACGCCTACTTCTACTCCGCGACGCTCGACGCTCTTGAAGCAAGTTGTGGAGTTCGTCCCATGCCACTGATTAATTCAGGTCTATCGCTGATCCGGCCTCCGACTATCGATTTTCAGGCGATCGAGCGATGGCTCGAGAACGAGTCTCTGTTCGCCGACGGATGGTGCTTCGAGCAGACGCTTCATGCCCTATGCTCGACCAAGGCCGGGGTGGAACTGCTGCCGGATACCTACCTGGTGGGTGGGGGCACGGGAATCTCGCCCGACCGGATATGCACGCATTACCCCGGAGTGTTTCGGCATTTCTTGTACGAGGAAGGGATGCGCCACTTGGTCGATACCGGTTTCCTGCAGGCGCTGCGCAATACCCGCGGTGCAGTCCTCTGACCTCGGCGTGCGAACGATAAGATTCATACTGACGATGGCTTCGCGCGAGGCCTACACCATCGTGATGGTGGTGATCGGCCTGTTCGCCACGCCGTTGATCCTGCACTGGCTGGGCGACGAAAGATTCGGCGCGTTCCAGGTTGCGACCGACTGGATGGGCTATGTCGCCCTGCTCGAGTTCGGGCTCGGCGGCGCGCTGATGCCGCTGATCGCGATTTCGGAGGCGCGCCGCGACGAAAGATCGGTGCACGACCTGATGGTCACCGGGGTCCGTGCGTACGCCAAAGTCGCGATGGCGAGCGTAGTCGCGGTCGTTGTGCTGGCAATAGTCGCCACGCGGCTGATCCCGGTTCAAGCGAGCTACGCATCGGACCTGCGATTTTCATTTCTGATTGGCGCGTTCGGCGTTTTCATGCTTCCGCTCGCGCCGTTCCGTGCGCTGCTCGAGGGCCGCCAACAGGGTTACTGGCTGAGCGCATTTCTGATCGCACAATCCATCACGATCACCGCGGCATCGCTTATTTTGGCGTGGGCCGGATGGGGAATCACCGGACAAGCTATCGGGGTCGTCGCCGGCTCGGCGGCCTTCAACGCCGGATTGCTGTGGCTATGCCGCGCCGAGGCCCCCGCTATTCTTATCGACGCGGCCAGAGGCCCTGCCTCTGAAACCGCCCGCACAGACGTTCGCAAACTCAACGCTCCAAGTTTCGCGTTGAACCTGTGCGGACGAGTCCAACTCCTCACCGACAACATCGTGGTGTCCGGCTTGCTCGCTCCGGCGCTGGTCACGCCGTTCGTGCTGACGCAGCGGCTGACGTCGCTGGCGCAGCGCGAGTTGCAGACCATCGGCGGCGCGAGCTGGGCGGCGTTGGCAGAACTGAGCGTTCAAGGACGCAAGGACTTATTCAGCCGCAGGCTGTTGGAACTGACGCGTCTGGTGTCGGTTGTCGGTCTGGCGGCGTTGGTTCCAATCGTCGCGTTCAACCGCCAGTTTATTTCGTTGTGGGTCGGACACAGCCGTTACGCGGGCGATCTGATCACCGCGCTGGCAGCCGCCAACGCGCTGATGCAGGCGATATTCTCGCTCTGGGGATGGTGCGTGACCGGCACCGGGCAGATTCGAAGAATGATCCCGATGACGATCGTTCAGACCGCGCTCAACCTCGTTTTGAGTATCGTGTTTACGCTGGCCTTCGGACTCAGTGGGCCGCTGCTGGGTACTACTGCCGCCTTCCTGTCCGTCAGCGTGTGGTACATGCCGATGATGATGTCCGATTTGTTCGGAGTGCCGGCTGCGAGCCTGGTCTTTTCCGTGGTCGCGCCGCTCGCACTTGCGATTCCCTATGCGGCGATGATTGTCTGGCTGGTCCGTTCCTACGGCGCAACCGGATGGATCGGAGTTGCGTACCAGATGGTGTTGGCGGCGAGTGTCTATCTCGGGTTGACGTGGCTGCTCATTTTCGGCCGCGATGAAAGGGCGGATCTGTTGAACCGAGTCAGGATGGCGTTCAGATTGGTCGCGGCCTGAAGAGCTGTATGTCCAAGACTAGAACCAGCGTCTTGATCGCAAGCTTCCGCCGACCGCAAAAACTTACGACCTGTTTGAAAAGCCTGGCCGTTCAGACCACCCGACCCGACGAAGTGATCGTGGCGTGGCAGGGCGAAGATTCAGAGACCTCCCGCACCGTTTCTCGAATGCGCGAGTGTGTGCCCTTTGACTTGCGCCTCGTTCATTGCCCGGATCCCGGAATCGTCCCGGCGGAGAACGCCGCGCTGGACGCGTCAGCCGGCGAGATCATTTTGCTCATCGATGACGACGCGATCGCTCCCACGGATTGGATCGCAAGGCACCTTGCGCATTACGACGACCCCGAGGTAGGAGCCGTCGGCGGTCCCTACGACAACTTCGGCCAGGACGGGGTCGCGTTTCCCAAGCGCGAGGTCGAGCCAATTGGAACGCTGAGCTGGTATGGAAGGCCGACCGGCAACATGTACGATCACGTGCCCGGATGGGAAAGCCGTGCGCCGGAAGAAATAGTTCATGTGGTCGGCAACAATATGAGCGTTCGCCGAATCGCCTTCGGCCGCATGGAAGAGGGACTGAGGCCCTACTGGCAGGCGTTCGAGATGGATGTATGCCTCCAGGTCAAAGCTCGTGGCTACAAGGTGCTATTTGATTTTCAGAACAAGGTTCAGCACCACCCGACCAGTGCCGCTTACTCGCCGGGAAGAAGTGGGGACCTACAAGTAAAAATCTATAACGGCGCGTACAATCACGCTTTCGTGCTGGGAAAGCACAGTCCCTGGCATCTGCGCCCGATTCGACTCGGCTACCTGCTCGGCGTTGGATCGGTGAGCACTCCCGGGCTGGTGGCCGTCTTGCCCGCGGTCTCACGCTACGGCAACTTGCGCAGGGAGCTGATGATCCTGTTGAAGACCTGGCAGAGCCACATTTCCGGTTGGCGTGCCGGCTCCCGAAGCAGGACAGCGTGACCGCGCGCGTATCCTCGGGGCCATCGCGCCCGCGACGGCTGCTGTCGATCGGGCATTCGTACGTGGTGGCCCTCAATCGAAAGTTGCCTCAGGAAATCGCGCGCGAGAGCGGCGGCGCGTGGGAAGTGACCGCGGTCGCGCCGTCGTTCGTGCAATCGGGACTGGGGCCAACCGGCATCGAAATTCAGAATGGCGAGCAGCTAAGTCTGAAAATCCTGCCGACGCATCTGACCGGCTTTCCGCAACTTCTCTTCTACGGTGGAGCGCTACGCGAATTGCTCCGCGAACGGTGGGATTTCGTGCATTGTTGGGAGGAGCCGTATGTCCTGGTGGGAGGACAGGTGGCGTGGTCGATTCCGCGAGATACGCCGTGGGCGTTTTACACCTTTCAGAATCTCGACAAGCGATATCCACCGCCATTTCGCAACATTGAACGCTACTGTATCGACCGTTGCGCAGGATGGATCGCGAGCGGCGAGTCGGTGGCGCGCGTGCAACTCGCTCGCGGATACGAACGCAAGCCGCACCGGGTGATTCCGCTCGGGGTGGATCTGGCGACGTTCAGCCCCAATGCTGCCGCCGGACTTTCGGTGCGTCGCGAGCTCGGCTGGGACCAGCCGGGACCGCCAATAGTGGGATTTCTCGGCAGGCTGATTGAGGAGAAGGGAATTCGCTTGCTGACCAGCATTTTGTCGAAGACGTCGTCGCCCTGGCGCGCCATGTTCGTCGGGATGGGACCGCTCGAAGCTGAAATCCGGCGCTGGAGCGCTGATTTCGGCGACCGCGTCAGAGTGGTCACGGGCGTCGAGCACCAGCGCGTTCCAGACCATCTCAACGCGATGGACATCCTGTGCGCGCCTAGCCAGACGACCACGCGATGGCGCGAGCAATTTGGACGGATGCTGGTTGAGGCATTCGCATGCGGTGTACCGGTGCTGACCAGCAATAGCGGTGAGATTCCATACGTCGTCGGTGACGCCGGCGTCATCGTTGACGAGCGCGACGAAGTCCAGTGGATTGCCGCGCTCGCAGCTCTGCTCGAAAGTCCTTCGCAACGTAAAGAGCTGGCCGGCCGTGGACTGGATCGCGCGCGAACCCGATTCGATTGGCGCATAGTCGCTCGTCAACACCTCGGCTTTTTCGACGAGCTGATCGACCGCCGGGGCGCTGCGGCGCAACCTTCACAGGCATGAAGAGTCGGCCGCGGCTGGCGTTACTCTGCGATTTCCGCGAGGAAGGATGGCTCTCGATGGATCTCGTCGGGGACATGATCGCCACGCATCTCACCGCCACGCACTCCGCGGAGTACGAAGTGACCAAGGTGCAACCGCGCTTCGTCAGGCTCCCGGTCTATCCGCGCCGGATGCGCGACCGATGGCTGATACGAACCACCGAGCGGTTCTTCAATCGCTTCATGGTCTATCCGATGTGGCTCAGGCGCAATCGCAGCCGGTTCGATCTCTTCCATATAGTGGATCACAGTTACAGTCATCTCGCGCTTGAACTACCGGCCACGCCGGTTGCGATAACCTGCCACGACCTCAACGCCTTTCGGTGCCTGTTGGAGCCGGAGCGCGATTCGAGATCGATCGCGTTCCGTGCGATGACCGCGCGACTGCTGCGCGGATTGAAGAGCGCCGCGGCGGTAGCGTGCGATAGCCAGACGATCCGCGATGAAATCCTCGCGCATCGCGTGCTATCAGCCGACCGCGTCTCGGTCGTACACATCGGAGTGCATCCGGCGTGTCAGCCTGGGCCCGACGCTGCCGCGGACGCGCAGGTTGATCAGCTTCTCGGACCGCGCGATCCCAACGCGATCGAATTGCTCCATGTCGGCAGCAACCGGCCGCGCAAACGGATCGACGTTCTGCTGCGAGTATTCGCCGCACTTCTGCCAATCGCGCCGGCGGCGCGCCTGGTAAAGGCGGGCCAACTGACGCAAGCCCAGTCGGCGCTCGCCCGCGAGCTGGGTATCGAGGATCGAATGACCGTGCTGCCGCTGCTGAGCAGGGAAGCGCTCGCAGCGTTATATCGGCGATCGACAATACTCATGCTGCCCTCCGACAACGAAGGATTCGGTTTGCCGGTGATCGAGGCTCTTGCGTGCCGCACGCCGGTGCTTGCCAGCGATATCCCAGTCCTCCGCGAGGTCGGCGGCGAAGTGGTCGTTTATAGTCCGGTCGGTGATGTATCGGCGTGGACTGTGGCGGCGACGTCGATGCTGCGCGAACGGTCCGAGCATCCCGGCCGGTGGGATAGCCGGCGCGACACCGGCGTCCGGTGGGCATCGCGATTCAGCTGGGGTGAGTATGCCAATCGGAGCGTCGAGTTGTATCGTCGAATGCTAGGATGCGCGGCGTCGTGATGGATCGTCGACCGCAGTTCCAACGGCATCAAGACTTGCGTCATCTTCCAAAAGCCTTGAATCATTGATCCGCCAGAGATAACCCTCGATGCCCCAAGAATCACTCGAAGACTTTCTGAAGACCGGTCACTATTCGCGCAAGCAGCTCTTCTCGCGAAACCGGATTCTTCAATGGAGCCATAGCCGCCGGTACGCGATGGCCCGGCGCATCGTGAAACCGTACGCTGGCGGAAACCTGCTCGACTTCGGCTGTGGCGATGCGACGTTTCTCGCGATGGTCCACGATCTCTTTCCAAGGGCTACCGGGGCGGAGATCGATCGCGCGCAGGTCGAGGATTGCCGGACCCGTTTTCATGATTTTCCCGGAATCAGCTTTGCCCTGACCAGCGACCTCGCGCGTCCCGAACATCAAGGCGCTTACGACGTGGTGCTCTGCACCGAGGTGCTCGAGCATTGTCTGGACGCCGCGGTGGAAGCCGCGCTCGACGATTTGTCCCGCACGGTTTCCCCAACCGGCACGGTCATAATCAGTGTGCCGATCGAAATCGGACCCCCGTTGGCGTTCAAACAACTCGTTCGCGCGATTGCAGCGTGGCAACGCCTGGGCGATTACGAGGATCGCGAGAAATACACCCTGCCCGAATTCCGCACGATGCTCATGGCGGACGAGCGCAGCCGGATCGAGCGGCCCGTTTACAGCTACGTCAAGGACGCGGGCATCGAGTTCAAATCCCACGGCCACAAGGGATTCAATTGGCGGGCGCTCAAGTCGAAGCTACGGCGCCGGTTCGAGATCAAACAGATTCGTTACTCGCCCATCGACGGTGCGGGCAAGTGGTTTGCGAGCCAGGCCTGGTTCATTTGCACGCGCTCGCGCTGAACTCGAAATAATGCATAAATAGAGGGCGGTGGTTGAAATTCGCGGGGTTTGGCTGTCAGGGTGCCCGTCCGGTTACATCAAAGAGCGGCATTTTGATAGTATAGGTCTCGTCGCGACTTAGGGGAGGTTACTGATTGAATAAGCTACACGTTGCAATTCTGTTCGCGGCTTCTGTTTGCCTTACGTTTGCGCCGGCCGCCTTCTGTACCGACCTTGCCGGGCAGGTGAACGGGCCCAACGGTCCAGTGGCCGGATGCCAGGTTACTGTCACGAACGCGGCTGGACAGGTGGTTGGCTCGGCAACGACTAATGGCGCGGGCGCATATTGCATCACCGGTCTCGACCCGGGCAGTTACAAGACTGTCGTGACTCCACCGTCAGGATTGCAGTCGGGCGGGACCAGCAGCACGATACCGCCGGATGGTCTGACGCAAGACTGGTCACTGTCGCCGGCCACGGTCGCATCTTCGTCAGCGATTTCGCCGGGCGTTTGCGGGCCGGCCTGGCTGGCAGCAGGACCAGTAATCGGCGCATCCGCGCTGTTCGTCGCAACTGGTGCAGGATTGGGTGCGTGCGCCGCCGCGGGCTGTTTCAGCGGTTCCTCGCATCCGAGTACCTCGTTCCATTAGACCGCCACGAGTTTCGTTTTATCGGTTCGAGCGCGGCTAGTCAGGCTGAACTGGAACGGCGTGATTAGCCGCGCAAACGAACCGAAGACACTGCGTTGACCCGCGTTAATGGAGATCGATTCTAGATCGCACGTGGTCGACGTCGCAGGGCTTTCTCGATGATCTCCGACGAAAAACGGCTCCGCGTATTGCAGATCGGGAAATACTTTGCGCCGAGCCGCGGCGGCATCGAGTCGCACCTGCGCGACTTATGCTCGGAACTGCGCAAGTCGGTCGATCTGAAAGTGATCGTGGCCAACGACGGCTGGCGTGGCGAACGCGGGACTATCGAGGGCGTCGACGTTGACCGGCTCCCGTGCCTGATGACGCTGGCATCGGCGCCGATATGCCCGACGATGATTGGCAGCCTTCGGCGCGAGAAAGCGGACATCGTGCATCTGCATCTGCCGAACCCGGCCGCTGCGATCGCCTGCCTGGTCGCTCGGCCTGCGGGTGCGCTCGTGATCACCTGGCACAGCGACATCGTGCGCCAGCGGCGATTGGTCCGCCTCTACAAGCCACTCGAGCGATTGCTGCTCCGGCGGTGTGCCGCGATCATCGCGAGCTCGCCCGATTACGTCGCCAGCTCGGAGGTCCTGAGGGGCCACGCCGACCGATGCCAACTCATTCCTTTTGGGATTTCCGCCGAACAGTTTGCCGAGGATCGGGTCGACCGGTCGGTGGTTCGCGAACTGCGCCAGCGCTTCGGACCGAGGATAATTCTGTCGGTCGGACGGCTCGTCCATTACAAGGGGATAAAGTTCCTCATCCGGTCGATGGCAAAGGTCGACGCCAGGCTGGTGATTGTCGGCGACGGCCCCCTGCGGGCCGAGCTCGAGCGCGAAGCGGCGAGCATCGGAGCCTCCGGCCGCGTCGTTTTTCTCGGCGAGATTCACGACGATCTCATCAACTATTACCACGCCTCGGACGTCTTCGCCCTGCCGTCGTGCGAACGCAGCGAGGCCTTCGGGATAGTCCAGTTGGAGGCGATGGCGTGCGGCGTCCCGGTGGTTAACACCCGGATCGACACGGGCGTTCCATACGTATCGCCCGACGGCGTCACCGGTTTCACGGTTCCCCCGAGAAATTCAGATGAGATGGCCGAGGCGCTCAATCGGCTGCTCGACGATCCCCAGTTGCGCGCAAAGATGGGACGCGCGGGACGCGCTCGTGTAGTCAGCGAATTTGGAATCGCCGAAATGGCCGCGCAAACCCTTGCGCTCTACGGGAGCGTGCTTGCCAGGGAAGAAAGCACCCGCATCCTAGCCGGCGTTACGCCACGGCCGAGCGATCGTGCGATGGCTGCGATCAAGCAGGATGCCCCTGTTCGACGGCAGGCTGTGAACGCATCGCGCGACTGAGTCGGACTTCCGCCAAACGCCGATCATCCACTTGCCGATACCTACTTCCAGTTCTGGAAGTTGCCTGGATGCTACAAAATGCCGACTGTTTAGGCTTCTCTTGAGAAATCCTTGACGTTTTAATGTCTCTAGCTATTACTACGCCTAAAGCATATATCTAGCGGGCGCCGCAAAATTATCCTTTTCGTCAATATTGGTATTCTGCCATACTGGCCGCGCTCAAAATGAAAGAACCGGCTATCCGGGGGCGTAAAGTTAAAATGCAGGGTTCAATCCAGATAAGATTATCGAGAGTAGCAGCGCTATTTGCACTGCTGATGCTGACGATTGTGGCAGCGGTTCCCGCGGCTCACGCGCAAAATACTGTCGGCACCGTCACCCAACTTCAGGGGACGGCGAACATCCAGCGCAACGGCGCCACCATCGCGGCACTGGCGAATATGCCCATCATGCTGCACGACCAGATTAGCACCGACGCGAATTCATCCCTGACCATCGGCCTCGTCGATAACAGTTCCCTACAAGTAGGCGCATCGTCGACCATCACGATCGACTCCAGCGTCCTGGTGAACGGGGTCGGCGCGCCGAACAAGGTCGGACTGTGGGGCGGCGACCTCCATACGGTAATACTGGGCGCAATGCGCGGCAGTTCTACTACATTTCAGGTGAATACGCCCAACGCCATCGGAGCGGTTCGAGGAACCGATTGGAACGAGCATTACGATACTGAAGACCACCACGGCTGCCGCAAGACCACTAAGGTCGCGGTCGACGACGGCACAGTCGAGGTCTGCAACACCGAGAATCCGCCCGTTTGCAAGGACATCCACCAAGGTGAGCATACCGAGGTCCGATGCGGCGCATTCTGGGCGGGTAGTAGCGCTGGTGGTTTAGGCGTGGTCGGGGCAACAGCGCTCGGGGTAGGCCTTGCGGCGGGTGTCGGTGTAGGCGCGGCGGCTGGAGCTGGAGCGTTTGGCGGCTCCAGCGGCTCATCTTCTCCAGTCTCAAAGACCAAATAGCGAACGCGCGAGCCCGACGTTCCGCTCTTATTTTGATGCTTAACGAACACCCGCCGGTGCCTCGGCGGGCGGAGCGACCGTTACCGGGACCGTCACGGGCAGGCCAATCGTGCGCATGGTCTGGTTCGTGACTTCGGCTGCGAGCGAAATCTCCATCTCATAGTCGCCGGATGCATCGGGAGCCGGCGCCGACGCGTCGAGTTCCATCGAGTCGCCCGGAAAGACATTCAGGTGAAGTTCGCGACGGACTTCACTATCTGCGACCACCTTGCCGCCGCGCTTCCATTCCCACCCCAGGCTGACCATTCCGCGGTCATCCCGTGAACGCGCGAGCCACACCGCCTTGCCGATGTTGGCGGCGCGTAGCGATACGTGAACGTGCGCGTTTGGCACGACGTCATGCGGAGGTGGTTGGAGCACGACCAAAAGGGCGTCAAGCAGGTCAGGAGAGTTCCGGCTGGTCGGACGACGGCCAACTACGATCCGGATCGAGTCGAGAGTCGATCGGAACGGGTCGACCACCGGATTGTCGCCCCACAGCCACAGTCGCCGATCCGCATCGTCGAGCGCCCACTGGTCCCATCCCCGGTAGCTGATGAAGGCGCCCGACAAATTTGCCGTGACCGACCATAGGCCGAGTGCTACCAGCGCAATCTGAAGTCCGCGGCGATTGCGGATCGGATCGGCGAGCGGAAACAGCGCGAGCGCCATTATAGGGGTGATATCCGCCAGCAGGCGCGGGCCGAACGAATCGCCGCCGGATGTTTTATGCCATTTCGCCGCCAGCATGATGCTCAAAATCGCGCCGACTCCCAGGTAGCGAAGCAGCACGTCGCCATTCCTGCGCCATGCCAGCGCCAATCCGGCGAATGAGAAAATGACGATCGGTGAATAGAAGAGCAGTCCGCGGCCCGGGCTCAGCAACGCTACCGCCAGGCCGTTGGCGAGCGAGGTCGTCCACAATCCGCCGGGCGCTATCGTTTGCCCGCCTACCGAGGTTGGCTGTGTGAAAAATTGGATTCGCAATGGCGATCCAAAGTAGGTGGCGCTGTACCAGAGTTGAAACAGCAGCGGCGCGCTCGCGGCTGCGACGAATCTCCAGACCTCGCGGCGGTAGCTGATGAGCACGTACAGGCCGAGCGGCGCCGCGATCAGCGCGTCGGCCGGCCGTGTGATCACCTCGAACGCGAGCGGCAGGCCTGCGTATCCCGCCCAGCGCGCATCGTCGCGGGCGCGGATCAGGCAATAGATTGCGGCGGCCAGCGCGAGCTGAGCGGGACCGTGTTGCCATAGTGCCTGGCTGCTCACACTGAGGCTGCTGGTGCCAAAGGCGTAGATGAGCGTGAGCATCATCGCCATCCAGTTGGCGGTTACGCGCGCGGCCGCCATGTATAGCAGCACGGCTGAGAGCGCTACGATCGTTGCCGCCGAGACTTTTTCGAGCTCGCCGAAAATCCGGCTGTTCGGACTGACGCCGGATACAACCGACGGCGCGTAGAACGGCAACGCCGTCAGCGCGGCGCCGACCGGATAGTCGGACACGTAATGCCCACCGCTCTCGCGCAGGTAGTAGGGGATTTTCTTTTGGCCCGGAGTTACCAGCTGGTCAAGATAGAAATTCCCGTGCAGCAGAATACTGAGAGGTAGGTTCTTCGCGGGCACTGAATCGCCGCCGGATATCGTGCGGCCATTGGCGAGAAATACGATCAACGCGATCGAGAAAATGAAAAATCCCGGCCGCGCTCTCAGCGCGGCTTCGACCGAGCCGTGCCCGAATGCAGCGCGGAGCAACCCGAATCCGAGCATCGCGATGATCGCGGGCCACAGCTTGTTGGCATTGAAGCTGATCCCGGCGAAATTTACCGCATAGCCCCCCGTCACGAGGATCGAGAGCAGGTAAATCGCGGCAATCGCGCAGGCCGCAGTGGCGATCGTTTGAGCCAACCGAAAATTCACGAACGTCGGATCGATATACCACGCACGCCGCGAGCGCTTAAGGCGATTGACTCCGATCGGTCGCAGTAAAAAAATCGAAACGACTGAAAGAGCGCCTGGAGATTACTGATGAGCCTGATTATCGGTCTGGATCACGTCAACCTTCTCATCGACGCCGGCGACGACGCGCTCTCGCGGGCGCGCGCATTCTACCAGGAACTGCTCGGCCTCGAGCCGCTCGAACGTCCCGCCAACACCGACAGCGGCAACCCCGGCGCATGGTATCAGTGTGGCGTCCAGCAACTGCATCTGACCACCGAGCAGGACGCGTCGGCAGTCAACAAGAAATCGCGGCGCCATCCCGCGTTCCGCGTCGCCAATTTAGAAGCATTGCGCAAAAAACTGGAAACCGCAGGCATCGAAATAATCGCCGGCAACCGATTCCCCGGACAGGAACGGTTCTTCGTCCGCGATCCCTGGGGCAACCGCCTCGAATTCGTGGAGCGCGCCGCGAGCTGATCAGTACCCGCCCATATCCGGCGACGCCATTGCGTCCGGCGACCCTACGGCCACCGGCGTTGCCTCGCCCAGCGGGGTTGACTGCGGCGCCGGCGTACCGACCGGCGCGCCGAATGGAGCTAGCGCTTCGTGCCCGTATCTCATCCCTTCCAATGCACGTCCGGAAACGACGTTTGCGGTCGCGGGTGCCGGACTTTCGACGATCGCCTCGGCCACGCTTTGATGCTCGAACAGGCGGCGCACATCCAACGGCGCCGGCTCGATCACGTGACCGATGTTAACGTCCTCGCTACCGACCTGAATCTTGCTGGCGAGGACGACGCCGCGCTCGGCGCGAAGATCGTACACTCCCGGCGGCAAGTCGGCCGTGAAGGAGCCGTCGGGCTTGGTCGGCGCGACGAAAATATCGTTGGTTATGCGATTCTCATAATGAAGTTGGCGGCGATCCGCGGCCTTGCCGTCGCGATACAACATCAGGCCACTCACATTGGCCGCGCGCGCAATCCGCGCCCCCGCCGCCAGACCGACTGCAACTGCTACCGATAGAGCCGCCGCCGCGAAATGAAGATGGCGTCCCGGCCTTCGATTGGAAATGTTCTTCACAACGGACTCCATGGCAATAGGTTTCGCGCCGACTGAATTGTAGCCGCTCACGGCATTTCCATCAAAGCCCATGCTTTCTGTTCCGTCGCCCGTTATTCTAAGGAAGAGGTTAGGGGTTCCGGACTGAAGCTCTCGCGCAGTCAAACCAACGAGGACACGATGGAACGGATAACTGTTTACCACAATCCCGCATGCGGCAACTCGCGCGGCGCGCTGGAGCTGCTCCGCGCTCGCGATGTCGATTTCGACATCATCGAATATCTGAAGGAGCATCCGACGCGGCCGGCACTCGAGAAAATCATCGACCTGCTCGACGGCCCTGTCGCCGACCTGGTCCGCAAGGACAAGCGATTCAAGGAGCTCGGCTTGAATCCCGCCAACTACGCCGACAAGAAATCAGTCGTCGCCCTCCTGCTCGAGCATCCCGAGCTGATGCAGCGTCCAATCGTGATTCACGGCAAGCGCGCGATCATCGCGCGTCCGCCGGATAAGCTCGAAGCGTTGTTGTGATAGACACAAAACACTGGGTGCAGGGCTCACCCCTGCCGAAGGCAGCGTGAAACCCACCGCGGGTTTCACATTAGATTAAATCGCTACGCGCTCTTCTTGACCTTGCCCGCGCGGATACAGCGCGTGCAGACCAGGATCCGCCGCACGTTGCCGTTTATCTCGGCGCGCACTTCCTGCAGGTTGGGATTCCAGCGCCGCTTGGTCTTGTTGTTGGCGTGGCTGACGTTGTTGCCGACTGACGGCTGCTTCTTGCAGTATGCGCAATGTCTCATGAGTCTTCCGTTTGATGCAGATTGATCCCGCTAGGGTAGCCCGACCCGCGGCCGCGTGAAAGAGGGTGAATATGAAGCCTTCAGCAGTGCGTCGCCGACCGCTTCCGACGTCAGCACCGCCCCCGCGTCGCATCCGCACTTGAGACTCATCAGCCACGCGCTGCGGCCGAGCGCGCCGGCGTAGCTGTCGAGCTGCTGCTTGAGCCCCTTCGGCGCGTCCTTGTCTTCGATCGTAACGTCCTTGGCGCTGACGATCACGTCGTTGGGAACCGAGCCGGTCTGCTCGCTGAAGAGCTGCTTGATCATCGCGACGAACGCCTGATGGTCGAGCGTGGGCACGTCGGTCCGGATTACGCCGTCGTAGATCGAGTCAGGGTGACTGTCCGGCATCCCCGATAACACCCGCCGAATCGAATTCGCGCGCGACGCCTCGGCCGACGGCGTCTTCTCGTAGTCGGCCAGTATCACCCGCGCCTCGCCCGCGTTCCCGCCCGCCATCGCTCCGAGCGTGCGTCCCAGCAGCGCATTCGCCTCGCTGCGCCGCAACTGGCCCTGCGCGTCCGCGATCATCCGCTGCACTTCGGGATTGTTGAGCCCCGCCGATTTGAACACCGCCATCGCGTCCTCGCCGTCGCCGCGATCGAGCAGCGCTTTTGCCGTGTCGAGCGGAACCAGCGGGCCGGTGTCGCGAATCGACGCGGTCGCGAGATACAGCTTGGTCGCCGCCACCAGCTTCGCCTCGACCCGCGTCTGCACCGCTTCGAACGCCTGCCATTGATCGCTCGAGATGAGTTTCTTGCCCGTCGCGCGTTCGGCAAACGCCTGCGCCGGCAGGGCCAGCAATGCGGACAAGCCGCCGATCACCGGCTCGCTGTCGTTGAAGGTGAAGCGATGGCGGTCCTCGGCCAGGGTCGATAGATTCAGCGTCCAGATCTCGTACGAGCCGGTGAATCGCGCCTCGTTCGAATCGCGTATCGTCTGAAACGACTCGGTCGGCAGGCTCACGATCATCACCGCGTCGAGGCGATCGTCAGGGTCGCCCGCGACGAAGCGCTGGACGCACTTGTCGACCCCGCCCGGCGGCTGAATCGGCACCACCTTCACGTTCGGCAACTGGCCGACGATAGTGTCGATATCGGCCTCGGTCTGCGGCGAGATTGGGCCAATTATGCCGACGCCGATCTTGATCGGAGCCGCATACGCGCCAGCCGCGGCCGCGGCCATCAGAATTGCCGCGCCGAGCAGCATTACCGTAATTTTTCTCATCGCTTGCGTGATTCAGTGAAAACGCGAGTTCGTCGCGCCGAGAGCTTTTCAAAACCCGCAGCGATCTTCAACCCGTGCAATTGTCATCCCCCTGTTTTTTGACGCCGCCCCGGCGAGTTGCTTGAGTATCCAGTTATCTGGTCCGAAAGCTACAATGTCCAGTTAATAGTGTCCGACCACATCGTCCACATATTGCCCGAGCAAGTCGCCAGCCAGATTGCGGCGGGCGAAGTCGTCGAGCGGCCCGCCTCCGCGGTGAAAGAGCTGGTCGAGAACTCGCTCGATGCGGGCGCGCGCTCGGTCAGCGTCGAGATTCTTGGCGGTGGCTCGGCCCTGATCGCGGTCGCCGACGACGGCTGCGGCATGACGCGCGCCGACGCGATCCTTTCGCTGCGGCGTCACGCGACCTCGAAGATTCGCAGCGCCGCCGACCTGAGCGCGATTCGGACGCTCGGGTTTCGCGGCGAGGCGCTCGCCTCCATCGCCAGCGTGTCGCATCTGCGGATGCAAACCCGGCGCGCCGCCGACGAGCACGGGGTCGAGGTCGCCGCCGAAGCGGGCAATATCGAGGATACCCGCACCTGCGCGATTGCGGCGGGCACGCGAATCGAAGTTCGCCAGCTCTTTTTTAATACTCCGGCGCGGCTCAAGTTCCTGAAGACGCTGGCGACCGAGCAGGGCGCCATCGCCGAATCGTTCCAGCGCGTCGCGCTCGCCAATCATCACGTCGCGTTTCGTCTGACGGCCGACGGCCGTGTCATTTTCGACTTGCCGCGTGCCAACTCGGTGCTCGAACGATTCCGCCAGCTGTTCGGATCCAAGCTCGCGACCAGGA
>DATNLS010000155.1:0-9249 GCA_035602775.1 Candidatus Acidiferrales bacterium
GGTCCCGCAGCCAGACCGCGCGCGCGAAGTCTCGTGACCAAATCGTCGCGCTGATGGACGCACGTGCGCGCCGCGATTTCGCGCTCGAGTTCCTCGACGTTGGCGAGCCGGCCGTAGAGCCGCGCGAACTTCGGGTCGGACGCCATCGAAGGCACGCCCAGCGCCTCGCACAGTTGCGCGAACTCGTCGTCGGTGGCAATCGCAATCGCGATCCACTTGTCGTCGCCGGCGGACGGGAACACGCCATGCGGCGCCATTGACTCGTCGCGATTTCCAATCGCCGCCTGGTCGCGCCCGCTCATCAGAAAATCCATCATCGCTTCGGGCATCATCGTAGTCACCATCTCGGCCATCGACAGATCAAGGTACTGTCCCTGCCCCGTGCGGTCGCGATAGTGCAGCGCGGCGAGCAGAAAAAACACCATGCCGGTTCCGACCGCGAAGTCCGGCCAGGTCCCGCCAATTCCGCACGGGAACGAATCGGGATAACCGGTGATATGGCACAGCCCGGCGAATGCCTGCGTGGTCGGCCCGAAGCCCACCGTTCGCGCGAAGGGACCGTCCTGCCCGAGCGGGGTGCCGCTGAGCATTATAATGTCGGGTTTGATTTTCACGAGATCGTCGTATGCGAGATGGTATTTCGCCATGTTGCCGACGGTGAAATTTTCGGTGACGAAATCGCTTTGGCGGATAATCCTACGCGCGATTTCCTGCGCCTCGGGCATCGCAAGATTCAGCGCGAGACTGCGCCGCGAGGTGTTAATCGAGTGAAACACTCCGCTACGATTCGCGCCGATCGAGCCGTCGGTGCCGGTCAGATACCGCACCAGATCGGGTGCCCCCGACGTCTCGATCCTGATTACGTCGGCTCCCAGAGCGCCCAGCCACGCGGTCGCGTGCGGGACGGCAAAGATCCAGCCGAAGTCGGCGACACGAATTCCTTGCAGCGGGCGGGTTCCTTTCAAGGAATTCGTGCCGGCGGCGCGGTCGGCGGCCGCAGCCGGCCGGTGCTGGAGGATTTCTTCGTTGTGCTCGCCGAGCCGCGGCGCTCCGCGCACGATTCGCCACGGCGTCCGCGAGAATTTACATGGTGCACCGGGCATCCTCACTTCGCGCGCTGCGGGATGATCGACGTCGATGAAGAATTTGCGCGCTTGGTATTGCACGTTGCCCGCAACTTCTGCGGGAGAATGCACCGGGAAGCAGGGCACGTGCTCCGCTTGCGCCTTCTCGAATGCCTCAGTTCGCGTAGTCGTAGATAGCCAGTCGATTACTCCGGCCTCGATCGCGTCGATATTCGAAGCGCGCCCCAGGACCGAGTTGAACAACTCAATATCCATCCAGTCCGGATTACCCAGCGCCTTCTTCGCCCCGCGCCAGAAACGATCGGTGCCGGCGTTGAAGCTGACCCATCCGTCTTTGCACGGATAAACCCACTGCGCGGCCCTTTTTTGACGCGAGAAGAGGCGCTGGAATGAGTCGGAATTTTTATCTTCGTGGGAGTAAAATCCGATATTCGGGCGGACCATGCTGACCATCGAAAGCCACTGCGCGACGTCGACATGCTGCCCCGCCCCATTACTCTTTCGACTACTCAGTGCGCACATCGCGGCAGCCGCCGCTGTATAGCCAGTCAAATAGTCAGATTGCCGGCCGCCTAGTTTCAGCGGCGGCTGATTTTCGGGGTCGGTCACCTGATGCCACGGGGTTTCGTAGCCGACCCCGCTCATGTGGGTGGCGACCAGGTCGCCGCCGCGCAGATTCCTGTACGCGGTCTCGGCGCCGAAAAAGGTCACCGACACGACGATCAGTTTTGGAAACCGCGCGGTGAGCGTGCGCCAGTCGAGCCCGAGCTTCTCGTTTACTTCGGGACGATTCGGATTGAAGACGATGTCGGCGGAAGCGATCAAGTCCAACGCCTGGTCGCGCCCGCGCGGATTTTCGAAATCGATGGTCACGCCGAGTTTGTTGGTATTTAGAAAAAGATGCAGCCCGCCGGTTTCGGGGTCAGGCATCTCGTCGCGAAACGGTCCGAGCGCGCGTTCCTGCGAGCCCGTTCGCACTGGCTCGACCTTGACGACCTCGGCGCCGAAATCGGCGAACGACTTCGCCGCCATCGACGCCGCCATGAAGGGCATCGAGTCGAGACACGGCAGCTCGACGACCCTGAGTCCTTCGAGTGCGCGCGGCGGCTCCTGATACTCCTCGAGGCGCGCCATAACTACTCGACCGGTTCCGCTTTCATGTTGTCGATCAGGTCGATCAGCTCCGCCATCGTGCGAATCACGTAGTCGGGTTTGAACACCTGATGCGTTTGTAGATATTTGAACGACGCCGCGCCGGTTGCGACCGCGACTGACGCGCCGAAACCCGCTCCCAGAGCCGCCATGATGTCCCGCGGCTCGTCGCCCACATACATGCACGCGTGCGGCAGTACCGCCGCCTTCAGCGCGGTCTGCTTGAGGCTCTCGGTCTTGTCGAGCGCGCGCAGCGAAGTCGTGGTCTGTGTGACGACCTGGTCCAGGTACGACGCGAGCCCGACCATCGCGAGCTTCGCAACAAGCCGCTGCGGGTCGCCCGGCCGGCTGGTGATGACGCCGGTCGCGTAGCCGCGTCGCTTCAGCTCGGCGAGAGTGTCCTGCACATGCGGCAGCACTTCGAGCCGCTCGGTCTTGTCGATCTCGGCCAGGAAGTAGGCGTATGCGAGCTTGGCGTACTCGGGCCGCAAATGCTCGGGCACTCCGAGCCACACGTCGTCGGCGGAAAGCGCCTCGCGAAATCGTTCACGCGTAAGCGGCGGATCGTGGCCGAGCTCGTCGAGCGCGTTTTTCGCGGCGATATACAACGGGCCGTGGATGTCGACCAGGGTGCCGTCGAGATCGAAAAAAATCGCCTTGAATTCGCGGGCCGCCAAATAAAATCTCCGAGCTTGCCAACCGGAGTGTGTAGAGATGCCGGCTGAAGTGTCAAGCGCGCGCTAGGAACTCGGCCGATACAGCAGCAGGTACTCGCGGCGACCGCCGATCACTTTCTTGACGTAGTCGCGCGTCTCTTTGTACGCAATATTTTCGACCCACTCGTCATCGGGACCGCCCGACTCGGCGATCCATTTGGAAACCGCATTCTCGCCTGCGTTGTACGCGGCCACGGCGTGAAACTCGTCGCCGCTGAACATCGCAAAAAGATTTTTCAGATACGTCGTCCCCAGCTTGACGTTCACCGACGGATCGTAAAGCGCAATCGCCTCCGGATCGATGCCATTCTGCGACGCCATCTTGCGCGCCGTCGACGGAATCAACTGCATCAGCCCGCGCGCGTTCGAACTCGAGGTGGCTTTCGGATTGAACAGGCTCTCCTGCCGCGCCAACGCGAGCACGAGGTAAGGATCGAGCGAGAGGCCCTTGGACGCCGGCCAAAAAAGATCCCAGTACGCGCGCGGATAGCGGACGCGCTCGGCGACGTCGTGGCTCAGCTGCCCGTTTTTTTCCATGTGCGTCGCCGCGACGATCGCGTCATACCACGCATCGGCGCTCGCGAAGCCCGCCAGCACGAAACGGCGCATCTCGACCGTGCCGCCCGCGTGTTCCTGCAGCGCCTTCAGCTCGCCGGGTTCGAGCTCCTTGAGGCCGAGCGCTCGCAGCGTTTGCAGCCGCGCCATGTGATACTCGGCAACGCCGCTCACCGCCGGCGCCGCGCCGGCTTGAGGATCGGGCGCCGACGCCGCCGGCAAATCCGGAGTACCCGCCGCGACGCGCCGGCTCGCGAGCTCGGGATAATAGTTGCTGTCGGTGCTATCGGCGAGCTTTTCATAAATCGCGCGAGCACTAGCGGTGTCGCCGGCTTTTTCCAGCGCGCGGGCATTCCAGTACACGCACATGTCGCGGTTGGTTGGATCTTTCGCACGCGTGCTCGCGCTCTGGAAGCCAGCGGCCGCACTGCGGTAGTCGTGCGCGAGATACTGCGTCCACGGGACGCGGAAGCGCGCATCTTCGGCGGCGTCGCTGCCGGGATAGCGCGCGGCCAGCCGTCGATACTGTGCGCGGGCGGGATCGAACTGATGCTGTTCTTCGTAGATTTTGCCAACGCGGAGCATCGCACCGGGCGCGAGCTCGCTGGCCGGGAAATTCGCAACAAGCCGGTTCAGCGCCGCGCGCGCGGGATCATATTGATCGTCATGCCAGTAGATCAGCCCCAGGGCCTCGAGCGCCGCCGGCGCGTCGGGTCCACGCGGCGCGATTTGCAGGTAGTCGAGGATGGCGCGCTTCGCGCGATCAGGCTCCGGCTTGAGCGCTCGCGCGGTCACCCAAACCAGTTCCGCGCGAACGGCCGGCTCGGGGTTCATCGCCAATCCCGCGTTCGCCTGGTCGTCAGCTTCCGACAGGGCGCCTTCGCGCAGCAGCAATTCGGATTCGGCGCGATGGTACGCGAGCGAGTTCGAGTCGGCGACTTCGGGATTCGACCCGAGAATCGAGCGAACGAGAACGCGAGCTTCGGCATCCGCGTCGGAGTGCGGATACTTGTCGCGCAGTTCCATCAACTGCGCATACGCCGACTTCGGGTTCCCCAGCGCAATTAGTGCGCGAGCTTCCGTGATGCGCGCGTTCTGCTCGATCGACGCATCCGGCCCTCGCGCGATCAGCCGCGACGCGACCTCAGAGGCCTCGGCATTGCGACCCAGCTTAAGCAGATTGTCCGCCTGCAGCCTCTCGGCGTCGTCGACCATCACGCTATCTGGATACAACCTGACCAGACGATCGAGTGTATCGGCCGAGCCGCTCAGATCGCCCTGGTCATGCTGCACGAGCGCGAGGTAGTAGAGCGCATAGTCGCCGAGCGCGGGAAAATTGTCGGCGGCGAATTTGAGACGGTCGATCGCGCGCGCATCGTCGTGGTTCTGGTACGCGCGATAGCCGTCGAGGAATGCGGTCTGCCCGTTGGTCGGCGGCTCGGGTGATGCGGCTCCAGGAGCGGCCGGTGTCACGAACGCGGTTTGAGCCGGTAGCGCAACCTGCGATGCCGGCGCCGAATCTGCCCGCGCGCCCGATGCACATCCGGCCATCAGCGCGCATAACACCACCAGCGCACCGCCGCGCCACCAACTGGTTTTCATCTGATCTTGGTTAGCGCATGGCAAGGGCGGCTTCAATTGGGTATCAATTCTTCCTGGGAACGAAGCAGATGAGCGATTCGATCAAAGTGATTCTTGCGTCGGCATCGCCGCGACGCCGGCAACTGCTCGCCGCCGCTGGAATTCAATTTGATGCGATCGAGAGCCGAGTGCCCGAGGGACATGTCGGGGGCGAACCGCCGCGCGACTATGCGATCCGGATGGCGCGCGAAAAGGCTGCCGCGGTTTCGTCGCGCTTCCCGGACGCGATTGTGATTGGCGCCGACACGATTGTCGTATGCGAGAGTCAGATTCTCGAAAAACCCTCGGACGCCGCCGACGCGCGCCGGATGCTCGCGATGCTCTCCGCGCGCACTCATACGGTCGTGACTGCGTTTGCTTTGGCGCGTGGCGGAAACATCCTCGAGAGTTCGCCGACTGAGAGCCGCGTCACGTTTCGTAAACTCGGCGACGCCGAAATCGACGCGTATATCGCCACCGGCGAGCCGTTCGACAAGGCCGGCGCGTACGGAATCCAGGGCGTCGGCGGTGGATTCATCTCCCACGTCGAAGGAACGCGCGACAACGTGATGGGTCTGCCAACCGAGCGAGTGGTCGCGGCGCTCGCGCGAAACGGCGTGAGGCCCACTTAGCCAAAATGGCGATTGACCATGCACTCGAAGAGCGGCTGACGATCGTGCAAGCGCGGATCGGCGCGGCTGCGTACAAGGTCGGGCGCAACGCGTCGTCGATTCGGCTCGTGCTCGCGAGCAAGACGCAGCCGAGCGAGACAATTCGCGCCGCATGGGAAGCTGGCGCGCGCGATTTCGGCGAGAACTACGTGCAGGAGGCGATGGCGAAGCGCGCCGAGCTGGCGGACCTGACTGATATTCGATGGCATCTGATCGGCCATCTGCAAACCAACAAAACGAAAGCTGCCGCGGGCGCGTTCGCCCTGATCCACAGCGTCGATTCCGTCCGTCTCGCCGAGGCGATCGCTCGCGCGCAACCGTCCCCGCGAGTGCATGCACTGCTCGAAGTGAATCTCGGCGGCGAAGCCAGTAAGACTGGCGTCGCGCCCGGCGGTGTCGCCGCAATCCTGGACGCCGCGCGCGGCAAAATCGAGATTGACGGCCTGATGACGATTCCGCCGCCCGCTCGCAGCGCCGAGGGCTCGCGTCCCTACTTCGCGCGGCTGCGCGAGATGCGCGACAGTCTTGCGACACAATCCGGCTATGAGCTAAGCGAACTCTCGATGGGGATGACGGACGACTTCGAGGTCGCGATCGCGGAAGGTGCGACCATCGTGCGGATCGGCCGCGCGGTCTTCGGCGAACGCGTCACTTGAAAAACCTAAAATGAAAAAACTCGGATTCATCGGCGGCGGCAACATGGCCGAGGCGCTCGCACACGGCCTTATCCAGCACAAGGTTTTCAAACCGGCCGATATAATCGTGTCCGACGTCGCGCCCGAGCGCCGCCGCAAACTCGCACGATCGCTAAAAGTCGCGGCCACCGACGACAATACCGAAGTCATCCGCGAGTCCGCCGCAGTGCTGATCGCCGTCAAGCCGCAGACTATCGACGCCGTCATGTCGGAGATCGCGGCCGAGCTGGCGAAGGCGAGCAAAAAAACGGCCGGCAAGGGCAAGCTGTTCATCTCGATTGCCGCCGGCATCACGATCGAACGGCTGACGCGCGGGCTGGGCAAGCGCGCGCGAGTGATCCGCGTGATGCCGAATGCGCCCGCGATGGTCGGCCATGGGATGGCGGCGATGGTGCGTGCGCGAGGTGCGTCGCCAGCCGATGAGCTGTTCGCGTTGCGAATTTTCAACGCGGTGGGTGACGCCGTCGCGCTCAAGGACGAGAAACTGCTCGACGTCGTGACCGCGCTGTCAGGCAGCGGCCCCGCTTACGTTTACCTGTTCGCCAAGGCGCTGGCGGATGCGGCGGTGAGCGAGGGGATCCCGCGCGAGCTGGCAATCCGGATGACGCTGAAGACGATTCGAGGCGCGGAACATTTGATGCGCGAGTCGAAGCGCGAAGTCGCCGACCTGATTCGCGCCGTCGCTTCGCCCGGCGGCACTACCGAGGCCGCACTTCGCCGATTCGCCGAGCATGGATTTTCTGATATTGTTGCAAACGCACTGCACGCCGCCAGCGATCGCTCGCGCGAGCTCGGCCGCGGAATCAACTAGCGAGACCTCCGTCGTGTACGCCTGGACCAACCTGATTATTTTCATCGCGCAGACGCTCGACGGTCTGCTGACGCTCTACCTGTACGTCGTGATCATTGCGGCGTTGATGACGTGGATCGAGCCGAATCCGTACAATCCGATCGTCCGCTTCCTCTATTCGGTGACGGAGCCGGTGTTCCAATGGTTCCGCGAGCACATCCCGGTGGTCATGGGCGGGATCGATTTTTCACCGCTGATAGTGATCATCGGCATTCAGCTGATCCAGCGCGTCGTCATTCCGAGCGCGGTGCATATGCTCATTCCCGCCTACACGTGAAGCCGGGCGGAAATCCGCCCGCGTCTGACATCCCCTGGATGCGCGTGTCCGTCGACGAACTGATAATCGAGGTGACTGCGCGGCCCGGCGCGTCGCGTTGCGGGGTTACCGGTGTCAGTGGAGAGCGGCTGGCGATCGGCGTCAACGCGCGGCCGGAGAAAGGCAAAGCCAACGACGAGCTGATCGAGTATCTGGCCCGCGAACTGCGCGTACCGCGATCGGCGCTGCTGATAGTTCGCGGCGAAACGGCGCGGCGCAAAACGATCAGAATAGTGACCCACGAGCCCGCCAGGGTCGCGTCGCGCCTGCGACAAATCAGCAACTAAAGTAACGTCTGCCGGCGCGCGAAGACTTAGTGGCCTCCGTCCGCGTGCGTCGTATCGGGATTGAAGAACAGTGGGGCTCCAACCGGCAGCTCACTGCAGGCCGACGAGTCTCCCTGGCCCGCTTGGGTCACGAACGAATTGCTGGTTTTCTCCGCCGGACAAGTGCATGCGGCCAGCGCGATTCCATTCTCGGTGCCGTCACGCGTGCATTGCCAGTTCCAACATTGGGAAAGCGAATCCTGCGAAGGGCAGACCTGCACAACCGTCGTCGCGTCCTGCCAGGTGCCGTTGATCAACTGTGGGGTAGAGTCGGAGAACTCGAAGGTCGAGTATACGACGTTCGGATCTGACGACGTGCAAGTACCTTTCCTATTGCCGCCGTTGAGGTCGGCGACACTGTCGCCGACAACGATCGGACATTCGCATGACACGGCTGGGTACTTCTTATCCTGGTTGTTCCTGACGAAACCTCCGGTGGCGACGCAGGTGGACGCGGCGCAGAGGGCAAACTCGGTATTCTGACAAATCGTGCGTCGTTCTGATGGGACATCCAGTGACACAGATCAGCAATCCGAGTCGGCGTCTGCCAACGATTTCGAGGCGAATCGAAGGCGAAAAATCCGGCGTTTCGGTTGACTGCGTGGCGTTTGGTGGTTACGTACAGTGGAGAGGGCGAGTTTTCGATTAGAAGCCTGGATTTTGCGATGCCAATCTACGAATACAAGTGCAACAAATGCGGCGTCTTTGAAGCGATGCAGGGGATCAAGGAAGCCCCGCTCAAGAAATGCCCGACGTGCAAGAGCAAGGTCGAGCGGCAGATGTCGCGCGGCTCGTTCATCCTGAAGGGCAGCGGATGGTACGCGACCGACTACGCCAAGAAGAGCGCCCCGAGCAGCACCGAGTCGGATTCAGCGTCGACGCCGCCAACGACAGCCACCAACGGCGCTACGGAGTCTTCGTCGAGCGACTCGTCGTCGAAGCCAGCCAGCGAATCAAAGCCAGCGACGGAATCCAAGTCGTCCGCATCTGAGCCGAAGACATCGTCGCGATCCAAATCCTCATCCGAAAAATCCATCTCGGCCAAATCCGCCGACTAATATTCAGCAGCGAGATCTGCGTGGAAGCCGCGGGGTAGAGAGCCTGCGGCTTTTTTGTTTGAATCGGGCGCATGCGCGCGCTGGTATTCGATCGCAAGCTGGAGTTTCGCGGCGACTATCCCGACCCCATCGCTGCGAGCGGCGAGAGTGTTGTCAGCGTCTCAGCCGCCGGCATCTGCGGGACTGACCTCGAGATAGCGCGCGG
>DATNLS010000321.1:0-6814 GCA_035602775.1 Candidatus Acidiferrales bacterium
AGGGCAGCGGCAAACTGGTCGAGGCCGGCGGCAAACAGATCGCACTGTTCAACGCGGGCGGAAAATTCTTCGCGATCGATAACACCTGCAAGCATCGCGGCGGCCCGCTCGCCGAGGGTGAACTTGACGGCACCACGATCACCTGCCCCTGGCACGGATGGGAGTACGACATCACCACGGGCGCGAACCTCGACGACGCCAGCGTCAAGCTGGGATGCTACGCGGTGAAAGCCGACGGCGACGACATCCTGGTTGAAGCGTGACGCGCCCGAAGATTCAGCGCGCGGCAAACATGCGGCCCGCAACATAAGTCGCGCCGGCGGCTGCCACTCCGACCAACATGCTTTCGAATCCGCTGCGCCACCACGAACGGCTGGTGATGATCGTCTTAAGCGCGCCGACTGCGAACAGCACCGCGACCGTCGAGATTGCGGAAACTTTCAGCGCCTGCCCCGGCTCGAAAAAAATGTATGCCCACACCGGCACCGCCGCGCCCGACAGATATGAGAGTCCGACGGCGAACGCGGAGCGGATGGGGCTGTCGAACGATTCTTCGTTGAAGCCCAGCTCCTCGCGCATCATCACGTTGCTCCATCGTTCGGGGTCCGCCGTGATGTGCACGACAATCTGATCGAGCAAGGGTCCCGCGAATCCCTTGTTGCGATAGATGGCGCTGATCTCTTCGCGCTCGCGATCGGGCCATCGGCGGATTTCTTCGCGCTCGCGTTCGATCTCGCTTTGATAAAACTCTATCTGCGAGCGCGCCGAGATGAACGCCGCGAGGCCCATCGCGACCGCGCCGCCAAGCATCTCCGACAACCCCGCCATCATCGCCGCGTTGCCGGTGACGAATGCGCCCGCGACGCCCGAAGTAACCGCAAACGACGCGACCAGCCCGTCGTTGAGCCCGAGCATCACGTCGCGCACCCAGCTTCCGCCGGCCGCGTGCACCTGCTCGGTGTGATGATCGTATTCGCGGAGGCGGATCGAAAACGGCACTAGCGCGTCCCTCCGGCGAGCGGGGTCGCGATACGCTCCGCGGCCGGCGCGGCGCTGCGCTTGCGGAGATCGATCGACTCGCGCGCCATTTTAACTTTAGCGACAATCTTTCGCGTGGTCGCATGATCGGGACGGTGGCCCAGATAAGAATAGAGAAAATCGAGGCGCGCCGCGCGGCACAGAAATCGCCCGATGCTGCGATCGAGATGCACCAGGTTCAGAATTCTGCGATCCCACGAGACCTTGGCGGCGCGGCGAAAATCCTCGAGATCGATAAAGTACACGTTGAAGCCGCCGGCCTGGTTTTCCTCGACCATGATGTTGGTCTCTTGCAGATCGCGCGTGTAAAGCCCGGATTCGTGCAGACGCCGGACTTGCGCCGCCACCGCGTCGGAAATTTGTTTGCGCCGATGCACGTTGCGTCCCTTGATTTCTCCGGGCCCGAGCATGAAACGGCTCAACGAATCGGCGTTGATGAGCGCGCGACTGACGAGATAGGAGGCTCGAATCGCGCCCGCCTGGTACAAATCCATCGCGGCCAGAGGCTCCGGATGCGCGAAGCCCCGCGCCTCGAGCATCGCAGCGCCGGCGAGCGAACGGGCCGCGCGAGATCCGCGCACTCGGGCGTAAACGCCGCGGCTCCATGACGAAACCTCGACGCGCTTTATGAACGCTGGTCCGGCGCCGGGCATGTCGAAGAAGCCCGCGCGCGTGCGCGCTTCAGACTTGAGCACGCGAAACTCAACTGACGCCATCAATTCGTCGGCGCGCTCGACGACTGCGCGCCAATCCGGCGAGCGCGCATAGAGGACTACCGTGCGCATGCGCGATCAAGCCTAGCCCTTTCGCGCGCCCACCGCATCGACTCACGCGGTATCTACAATGGTTTGATCGGACCCGACTTCGGTTCGACGATCAGCGAGCCGCCGATATGCGCGGGATGCAGCTGACACGAATATTGGAAAACTCCCGGCTTGTCGGCGACGAACGTGATCGTCTTGGGCTCGCCGCGCGTCACCACTTCGGCGATGTTGTACGCGGGGATCGTGAAGCCGTGCTGATTCGAAGCGCCGGGCACCTGGTTCTTGAGCGTGAGCTTAACCTTGTCTCCCTGCTCGACCGCGATCACGCTCGGCAACCAGAACTTGGTGTCATCGACTTCGACCGATACGAGCGTGAAGCTCTTGGTGCCCGGCTCCTCCGCTGCTGGAGCCGGCGCGGCGGGTGCTGCGCCCTGCGCCATCGCGATTCGATTCGCGCCCGAAAACATGCACGCAGCCACGACCGCAATCGCGGCCATCGTTTTCAACATTGCCTTGGTCATCGGAAGTTTTCTCCTTGTTAGCAGACCAATGTATCACGACAACGGCGAAACTCAGCCGTTGAATCGCTTCGCGAGTTTAGCCCACTCGGCGTCGTCGGTCCCGGCGCGATACGGAATGTAGAACGCGACGCGATCGAGCAGTCCGTCGTAGCGCTCTCGCACCTTGTCCGCGATATCGTCGAAGGTGCCCGAGACCGTGTACACGTCGAGCATCTCGTCGGTGATTTCTTTCGCCATCGCGACCCACTCGCCCTTGGCTGCCTTTTCGTTCAGCCGCTGCGCGACGTCGCCCCATCCGTGCATGTCGAGCACGACCTTGTAGGTTCGGGTCGAGGCGTAGAACGAGATCTGCTGGCGGACGGCTTCGCGGGTTTTTTTGATTTCGTCCTGGTTTTTGCCAACGATCACGAACGCGGTCGATTGAATTTCGAAATCCTTGCGCGCGCGCCCCGCTTTCTTCAGACCCTTCTCGACGTTCGGCAGCACGTATTCGCGCAGATACTTGGGCGAGTTGAACGGATGCGCATGCAGACCTTCGCACAATTCGCCGGCCAGCCGGATGATATGTTCGTTCACGCCCGCGATGTGAATCGGTACGCTGGGAAAGTTATGCCGGGCTGGCGTGAAGAACGGCGTCATCAGCGAGAAGTTATAGTACTTGCCCTGGAACGAGAGCTTGGCGCCGCCCTCTGACCAGCATTTGAAAATCGCGCGCAGCGACTGCAGATACTCGCGCAGGCGCGGCACCGGCGCGTCCCATTTCGTGCTGTAGCGGCGCTCGATGTGGCCCTTCACCTGCGTGCCGAGTCCAAGGACAAAGCGGCCCTCGGAAAGTCCCGCGAGATCCCACGCGGTCGCCGCGGTAATCATGGGGCTGCGCGGAAACGCAATCGCGACCGACGTGCCCATCTTGATTCGCTTGGTATGCTCGGCAATCAACGCAGCCGGAAGGAAGCCGTCGTTGCCGGCTTCGGGAATCCAGATCGCATCGAAGCCGGCTGTCTCAGCAGCGCGGGCAGCAGCGGGAACATCGCGCAAGTTGCGCGTCGAGAGTCCGGTGTCGAGTTTCATAGTTTTCGCTCCCGACTAAGTTTTTCGACGAGCGAGCGGAATCGTAACAAAGCCGGCACCAAACTGGAAAGAGCGCGCTCAGCGGCGACCCGCACGACTGTGGACCAGATCGAGCGCGCGCCGCGGGTAGTCGCTGATCAGTCCGTCGACGCCCATGTCGAGCAGTTCCGACATCTCGGCTTCTTCGTTCACCGTCCAGACGTGCATTTCGATTCCGCACTTGTGCGCGAATTCGACGCTCTGGCGCGTGACCAGCTCCCAGTTCTCGTAGTAGTGCGAAATTTGGACCGCGTCGGCGGGCGGACGATAACTGGCTTCGCGCGTGCCCATCGCCTGAATGAACAGGCCCGATTCGAGGTACGAAAAGTTGGTCGGGATTTCCGGTGCCAGCATCCGCACCTCGTCGAGCGGTTCCTGGTGCTCGCTCGCGACAAGCACGTTGCGGCGCATTCCGGCGCGATCGATCAGGGCGAGCATCGGCGCGACCACGCTCGGCGCGATCTGCTTGACCTCGACGATCATCCGCAGGTTCGGAAACGCCGCGAGCACGTCGGCCAGGCGCGGCATGCGGATTCCCTTGTCTCTGAATGGAAACGTCGAGCCGTCGAGTGTGAACATCCGGCCCGCGTCTGCGCTCGCCAGCTCGGCGTACGTCATCTCGCGGATGAGGCCGGCGCGTCCGCAACTGCGCTCGAGATGATCGTCGTGACTAACCACGACTTCGCCGTCACGCGTCATGTGGATGTCGAACTCGAGATACTGAACGCCGCTCGCGACGGCGGCGCGAAATGATTCGAGCGTATTTTCAGGATGCGTACCGGCGGAGCCGCGATGCCCAAAGACTCGCGGCCGCGCGGGCGTGAAGAAGTCGGTGTTGAGGTGCTCGCGCATTTCGGATGCGACGGGTCGCAATCTCAGCAGTAGCCGGGAAGCTGCGAACTGGCAATGGCGGAAAAGATCGGGGACGAAGATCGAAACGTCGGATCAAAGGCCGCCGGCGGATCCCGAGGTCTCGAGGCGGCTGCTGGTGATCCCGCGCAGATGCTTGGCCTTGTCCAAACTGTGACCGATCGTCACGTGGTACATGTCGCCGAACTTGGAGATTGCCGGCTTGCGCTCTTCAGTCGCGATGAAGTCGCTGCCCAGGTCCGGCAACTCTGCCAGCGCCGACTGGTATTGATCCTTGATCTCGTCGAAGATCGCCCTCATGCGTGGCGAGACTGCGTGGTTCTCGCCGAGTTTCTCGGTCAGAGGATTGACCCAGGCGCCGTCCTTCTCCATCGCGAAGTGCAGATGCGGGCCGGTCGACAGGCCGGTCGAGCCGACATTTCCAATCAGCTGCCCCATATGAACTGAGCTGCCGGGTTTCACTTCGGGACTAATCTTCGACAGATGACCGTAAATGCTGACCATCCCGTGCTGATGCTGGATGCGAATGCAGTTGCCGAGCTCGCCCCCCCATCCCGCGGCTATGACCGTGCCGTCAGCCACTGATTTGACCGGCTCACCATATTTGGCGACCAGGTCGACGCCGACGTGCGGGCGGTACTCGTGCAGAATCGGATGCCAGCGATGGAAGGTGAAGCCCGAAGATATGTACTGAAAATTGAGCGGGAATCGCAGCGATTGCGGACCGAGCGCGTGCCCTTGTTCGTCATATAGATGAGGGCGGCCCTGTTCGTCCGCGAATGAGATCGCCGTCAGCGTACGGCTGCCAAAGCGGATCTGCGCCGCCTGCACGTCGCCCACGAGCGTGTAGGAGCCATCGCGACTGACCTTTTCCTGGTAAATCAGCTTGACGGCGGACCCGGGTTTGAGCCGGTTCAGATCGTGGCGATCAGCGAACGCGTCCTGCAGCGATTCGACGATCGGCTTGGGGATGCCATTCTCGGCAGCAGCGTGCTGGAAACTGTCTTTGACCGCGAAGGTCATCTTGATTGGGCGAATGTAGTACTCGATGGGCCGAATGGCGGCCTTGAGCACTCCCGCGCCGAGGCTCGCGCCGATGACGGTGTTATTTTGGTCGAGATCGTACTTCAGGCCGCGCATCTCGCCGGTCTCGGGATCCTTATACAGCGTCAGTGGATGCCCGCTCTGAAAATACCGATTCGCGATGACGCGCTGGATGTACGATGCCCACTGACGCGCGTCCTCCGGTCCCATTCCAGCGTCGCGAAGATAGCTCTCGATAGGCGCAGTGCGCTCTAGCATCGTGCTGATTGTTATAGATGGAGGAGCGGGCTCGGCGGATTCGGGCTCCTCGACCACCTCAGGACCGTCCTTGCCGGCATCCAGTTGGGAGCTGAGCGTGTCGAGCGGGGAGGCAAAAGTCTGCGGATTTGCTTGGAAAAAAAGAAACAGCGCGGCGCTGGTCGCAATCAGAGCCACAACCAGCCCGATCACCGCGCGTGGATATCCCACTAAGCTTCTCCCCCGAGCCGCCATCGCGATCGAAACTAGGTGATTCGACTATCCAACGCAACCCCAGGATGTCAGATGTTTGCTGTTATGGTTACCGCAGCGACACGAATTCACGCAGTTCCGGTTACAGACAGTACAAATCAAGCATCGCGGTGAATCGGCGTCGCCGTACACAGACAGGATACGTTAAGGACAGTTGCGGGCCGCTCGATAGCCCTGCTGCTCAGCGGCTTCGCGACTCAGAAACTCGACTCGATTCTCGGCCGACATCTTGTCGTAGGTCCCGCATCCTGGCCATGCGTAGATTTTGCTCCGCCGATTACCGACGATTTGACCGGTACTGAGGTTCGACGCGGCGACCGTGGCGGGAGCGGAACTCGATGCAGGCGGCACATCGTTGGCAGCAACCGGCTGCGTCCATGTTTCATTCAACAGGCTCGCCAGCCTGAATCCCGCTTTCGCGAGCTGATGACCCGCGAGAACGTCAGCGTTATCGAGATAGGTGGAGTCCAGCTCGACGGGATGCCCCGCTGGATTGATGCAGAGATTTGCTGTGGGCTGGCAGGGTTCGATCGGGATCTGCAGAGCAGTGTAAATGTCGGAGCGCGCCAGCTGATTCGATTCCCACGCGATATCGTCCGCGGCAATCCACGAGTCAGCGTCTTTCTCAGCCGCATACGTTCGTTCCAACTTGTGAGCCGTCGTCTCGGGCCGTCCGGAATCGATGCTGTATTCGAGGCGGCGCACGACGGTGGTGTCCCACACCGCGTGAAGATTCGTTTCTCGCGAACGGGAATCGACCGGCACACAATTGCCGCCGCGGTCCGCGTCGTTCGCGGCATGCAGCGGTTGGTGGATGTCGCCGACAAAGTGGATGAGGAACGCCAGATCACCTTTAGCGGCCCAGCGGTCGTAGCTCCCGTCTTTCAGGCGCTTCGAGTATTCGTCGATTTTCGCGGTCACGCAGTTTCCGCTGGGGCATCGTGCCGCGATGTCCGA
>DATNLS010000166.1:0-18869 GCA_035602775.1 Candidatus Acidiferrales bacterium
ATCCGCTGGACTGGCTGGTCAAACGCGGCGAGCCGTATTTCTGCGAGCCGTCGAGCGAACCCGTCATCCTACTGCACGGCTTCGGCGGCAGCCGCGCCAACCTGCTCGCGCTCGGCGCGTACATTCGGCTGGCTGGATTCGACAACGTTTCATATTTCGAGTATCCGCGATGGCAAACGCTCGGCGATTCCGCCGCGCAACTCGGGCGCGTCGCCGAAGAAAAATCCGGCGGCCAAGGCGTTCATCTGATCGGTCACAGCTTAGGCGGCACCGTAGCGCGGCGCTACGCGGTGGCTGCACCGAGGCGCGATGTGCGCTCGCTGATCACGCTCGGCTCGCCGTATTCGTACGCTCAATGGAGTCCGCGCGAACTCGCGATCTTCGGCGACGACGATCCGATAGTGCCGGCGCCGACCGAGGCGCTGACCAATAGCGCGGCGTTCGGGCGGATCGTGACGCTGCATGACGTCGGGCATCTCGCCCTGATCTTTCATCCTGAGGCGCTGCGCGTCATCGGCACCGAGCTGCGCGCAAATCGCGCGCCCGCGAGCAAGGCCGCGGCGTAAGCGCTGGCGCGCGCTTCGGTCGCCCTCTACACTCGTCGCGTGCCATCAGCAAAAGAAGCCGGGGCCATCGTGCTGGTCGGCGGGCGCAGCTCGCGGATGGGCCAGCCCAAGGCGGCGCTCGATTTCGGCGGGATGCCGCTGCTCACCAGGATCGTCATCGAGCTCAAATGGTGGTTCGACGAAATCGTGATCGTCGCGGCGCCGAAGTCAGAAGGGCTCGCCCGCATCGAGATTCCCGAGTTGACCATCGTTCACGACGAGACCGCGTTCGCCGGCCCGCTCGACGCGTTGCGGCGTGGCCTGAATGCGCTCGAGCACAGCGTCGCGTTTGCCTGCTCATGCGATTTGCCGCTGCTGAATTCCGACGTCGCCGCCGACTTGGTCGCGATGCTCGATGACTTCGACGCGGTGCTGCCTGAAGTTGGCGGCAGGCTGCAGCCGCTGCACGCGGTCTATCGCAAGACATGCGCAAGCGCGATCGAGGCACTCGCGTCCGGCGGCGAGAAGCGCCTGACCGCCAGCGCCAGCGCGATCAACGCAAGAAAGGTCGGCGAAGAGGAACTCAGAACGCTCGATCCGAACCTCACCAGCTTCTTCAACGTGAACACCCCCGAGGACTACCAGCAGGCACTCAAGCTAGCCCGCCTGTCACCCTGACCGCGCTCGCGTTGCTCCGTCCGATTCCCCTCTCCAGAAGGGAGAGGGGCGAGGGGAGAGGTTCCGCGTCTTCGCTCTCGGCTGGTACGGGCTAGGGGAGCGGTGGTTTCTCCCACCGGAGAATCGGACGCCTCGCTGCCAGCGCTTCATCCACCCGCGAGACCGGCAGAGTTTGCGGCGCGTTCTTGACGCGCTCGGGATCGTTCAGCGCTTCGTCGTAAATCCGTTCCATCGCTTCAACGAAGCTGTCGAGGATTTCTTTGCTCTCGGTTTCGGTCGGCTCGATCATCAGCGCGCCCGGCACCACCAGCGGGAAGTAAATCGTCGGCGGATGGATGCCGAAATCGAGCAGGCGCTTGGCGATTTCCAGCGTGCTCACACCCGCGCGTTTCTCGAGGTCGTGCGAGAGCACGCATTCATGCATCGAGGGCTCGCCGGTTGCGCTGGGAAAGTGCGGTTGCAACCGCGTGCGCACGTAGTTCGCGCCGAGAATCGCGAGCCGGCTAGCCATCCCGAGCCCGTCGCCACCGAGCGCGAGGATATACGCGTAGGCGCGCACGATCATTCCAAAATTGTTGTGATACGCGCGCATCCGTCCGATCGAATCCGGCCGCTCACTGTCGAATTCGTAACCGGCGCTGGAATGCGTTAAGCGCGGGAGCGGCAGGTACGGCTCCAGATGCTTTCGTACCGCGACCGGTCCCGCTCCCGGACCGCCGCCACCGTGCGGAGTCGAGAAACTCTTGTGCAAATTCAGTTGCACGATGTCCGCGCCCATGTGTCCCGGCTTCGCAACGCCGAGCAGCGCGTTCATGTTCGCGCCGTCGAGATAAAGCATCGCGCCGCGCTCATGCAGCGCAGCGGCGATCTCCTGGATTTCCTGCTCGAAAATTCCGAGCGTGTTCGGATTGGTGACCATCATCGCCGCCACGTCGTCGCTCACCAGCCGCCGCACCTCAGCCGCTTCGAGGTAGCCGCGCCGGTTCGATTTCGCGACGATCACCTCGAAGCCCGCGAGCGTGCAGCTCGCCGGATTGGTGCCGTGCGCCGTGTCCGGGATGATGACCTTGTGCCGCACTTCGCCGCGCTTGCGATGATACGCGCGCACCATCAGCAGCCCCGTCAGCTCGCCTTGCGCGCCGGCCGCCGGATGCAACGACACGGCGTCCATCCCGGTGATTTCGGCGAGCGCCGCTTCCATCCGCGCGATCAGTTCGAGCGCGCCCTGCGCCAGATGCGCGGGCATCGCGGGATGCAGCCCCGCCAGCCCCGCAAGCGACGCCAGCTCGTCGTTGACGACCGGATTGTATTTCATCGTGCACGATCCGAGCGGATAGAACTGAAGTGCCTGCGCGAAGTTGAGCTGCGACAGGCGCAGAAAATGCCGCAACACCTGCGGCTCACTGAGTTCGGGAAAGCCGGGAAGATCCTCGCGGCAGAGTTCGGCGCCCAGGAGCTCAGCGCCGCTCCGATCGCCGGCGGCGCGCGGTGACTGGTCGGTGCCGCGGCGGCCTTCGGATGACAGTTCGAAAATCAGCGGCACGCCCGACACCGGTTCATTCCGCTCCTGCGCCGAGGGAGTTTCATCGGACGCGATCGTGCGAATTCTACCCGCACTTGCCATCACCGCACCTCCGCAATTGCCGCCGCCAGTGGGCCGAACTCATCGCCACGATTCATTTCGGTCACTGAAACCAGGAGCGCGTCAGAAAGTTCGGGATAGTCGGGCGCGAGCGCGATGCCCGCAAGAATCTGTCGGCGCTCGGCCGCTTCCAGAGCGGCCATGGGATTTGCGAGCTTCAGCGTGAACTCGTTGAAGAACGGTCCCGAGAAACGCCGCTTGATTCCTGAAGCTTCCAGAACGTCCGCCGCGCGATGCGCCAGCTCGACGTTCCGCTCGGCCAGTTCGCGCAGTCCACTGCGCCCCATCAGCGAGAGATAGACCGTCGCTGCGAGCGCGCACAGCGAATGATTGGTGCAGATATTCGAAGTCGCGCGTTCGCGGCGAATATGCTGCTCGCGCGTATTGAGCGTCAGGCAGAACGCGCGACGGCCGTCGCGATCGCGAGTCTGTCCGACCAGCCGGCCGGGCATCTGGCGCAGATGAGTCGTGCGCGAGGCCATGAAGCCGACGCCGGGTCCGCCGAATTGAAGCGGCAGCCCGAAACTCTGACCCTCACCCACGGCAATATCGACGCCAAGCTCGCCCGGCGCGCGGATCAGCCCGAGCGCGATACCTTCGGCAGTCGCGGAGATTGCGAGCGCGCCCGCGCGATGCGCTGTCTCAGCAATACTGCCAAGCGGCTCGATGATCCCGAGAGCATTTGGATAGCCGGTCACGGTGCACAGCAATCGCTCGTTCGCGATCCGATCGAGCGCGGCGATGTCGGTGGCGCCGGTCACGTCATCGAATGGAACTTCGACGATCTCGATTCCATGCTGAGCGCTCAGGTAGGTGCGAATGGTCGCGCGATAGTCGGGCCATAGCGCTCGCGACAGTGCGACCACGTGCCGCTTGGGCATCAGCCGTCGCGCCATAAGAACCGCCTCCGCCGCGGCCGACGCGCCGTCGTACATGCTGGCGTTGGCGACCTCCATCGCGCTGAGCTGCGTGATCAGCGTTTGAAACTCGAAAATCGCCTGCGTGGTCCCCTGGCTCGCCTCGGCCTGGTAAGGGGTGTAGCTGGTCGCGAACTCGGCGCGCGCGATAACGGCGCGAACCGCTGCCGGCACGTAGTGGCGATAGTAGCCGCCGCCGAGGAAGCTCACGAAGCCCGACGCGCCGGTGTTGCGATCCGCAAGCGCCGAAATTTCGCGGACGACGTCCGCTTCGCTGCATCCGCGCTCGAGATCGATCGCCGCGCTCGCACGCAGATTGGCCGGCACGTGCGCGATCAGGTCATCGAGATGCTTTGCGCCGATCGTCTCGAGCATCGCCGCGACGTCGCCATCGGTATGTGGCATGAATCTCATCGAATTAGCTTGTCCTCATTCAATCACACGCTCGCAGTTGATGCCGCATGGCCACCATCGCGCCGATAGAACGGCCGACGCACGACGGTCGCGCTCGTTTTGCGGTTGCGAATTTCGACTTCGACCATCTCGCCGGTGGCGGGCGAATTTTTCCCGGCCGCGTTAGTCACGTACGCCATCGCGATCGGCCGTTGAATCGACGGCGCGAAGGTCCCGCTGGTGATGACACCGGCCTCGACGCCTTCTCGAAATATCCGATATCCCTGCCGCGCAACCATCCTACCGTCGTCAGTCTGCAGTCCGATCAATTTTTTCTTCAGTCCCTACTCGCGCTGCGCGGAAAGCGCCTTCTCGCCGATAAACGGACGCCCCAGCTTTACGAAGATCCCAAGACCAGCTTCCAGCGGCGACGAATTGCGATCGAGTTCGTGGCCGTAGAGCGGCAGACCCGCCTCGAGCCGCAACGTATCGCGAGCGCCCAGCCCGACCGGCTTGATATTTGCGGCGGCGCCACCGTCGAGAATCGCTTCGAACAATTGCCGCGCGCCCGCGTTTTCCACGAACAACTCGAAGCCGTCTTCACCGGTATAGCCGGTGCGCGCAGCCAGGCAGGTGATGCCCGCGACTTGTCCGCTGGCGACCGCGAAGCGCGGCACGTCGGCTATCGGGAAATCCGCCAGCGTTGCCAGTATCGCGACTGCGACCGGACCCTGTACTGCAATCAGCGCGGTCGCGTCGCTCACGTCCTCGAACCTCGCGCGTCCGCCGTTGAGCTCGACGATCCATTCGCGATCGGCTTCGATATTCGAGGCGTTGACGCAGAGCATGTAGCGCTCCGCGCCGAGCCGATACACGATCAGGTCGTCGAGCGTGCCGCCGTCCTCCGCGCACATAATCGTATACTGCGCATCCCCCGGCTTGAGCCGCGCCGCGGAATTGGTGAACGCGCGCTCGAGCATCGCCAGCGCATTCGGTCCGCTGATTTCAAATTCGCCCATGTGACTCAGATCGAAAATTCCCGCCGAATTGCGGACCGCAAGATGCTCCTCGATAATCCCGCTGTAACTGACGGGCATCTCGAAACCACCGAAAACCGTCATCCGTGCCCCGAGTTTTTGGTGAAGGTCGTGCAGAACAGTGCGCTTGGGCGCATTCATCAGCGGCAAAATCTTAACAGACCCTTTCCACTCGAACGAGACGGCCCCGCGTGATCTGCCAACAAGCGCCGACGCCTGTCCACAGCGCCTTGCTCGTAGCCGACCGGTGCTATAATCGAATCGTACCCGATGGCTGCAATCATCATGGATGGCCGGGCGCTGAGCGCGCATCTGATGCCGGAGTTGCGCGCCAACGTCGACGAGCTCAAGAGTAAGTTCGGATGCACGCCGTCGCTGGGGGCAATCCTGGTCGGCGACGATCCCGCGTCGCGCCAATACATCAAGAACAAACAACGCATCGCCGCCGAGCTTGGATGCGACAGCCGCACGGTGCGGATGACCTCCGCGCAGGCGAGTACCGAGTCGTTGCTCGGCGTCATCGAGGAACTCAACGTCAACGCGCGCGTCAACGCGATCCTGCTCCAGTTGCCGATTCCCGATTCCGTCGATCGCTTCCGCCTGTTCGACGCGATCAGGCCCGAGAAGGACCTCGACGCCGTCAGCTCGGCCAGCGTCGGGGGCTTTTATCGGGGTCAGTGGGGACGCTTCATCCCATGCACTCCGCGCGGCGTGCTGACCTTGCTCGACTACTACAAAGTTCCGGTCGATGGAGCACGCGCCGTCGTCATCGGTCGCAGCGATATCGCCGGCAAGCCGACCGCGCTGATTCTCGGCGGACGCCTGCGCAACGCGACGGTTACCTGGTGCCATCGCCATACACGCGATCTCGCCGACATCTGTCGCGCGGCCGACATTCTCATCCCGTGCGTCGGTGCCGACACCGGCCGCCCATTTCTGATAACGGCCGAGATGGTGAAGCCGGGTGCGTGCGTGATCGACGTCGGCTTCCGACGCGTCGGCCCCGGCAAGTTCGTGGGCGATGTCGATTTCGACGCGGTGAAAACTGTCGCGGGATGGATCACGCTCAATCCGGGTGGCACCGGCCCGATGACCGTCTTCGCGCTGATGCAGAACCTGGTCGACGCGACCCGTTATCAACTCGGGATGCCGCGCGCCCTCTACACTGTCTGATTACGTCGCGCATTGCTTTGCGCAATCCTTGAGTTTCCCATAGATTTGCAAATTGCAGTAGGGGACCGCCCCGCAAACTCGAATGGCATCACCGACGATCGGCTCGAAGACCACCAGTGCGAGCCCCGAAAGAACCGGTAAGCGGACGCTGAGCGACGTTATTATCGGACCGCCGCGGGACGTTCGCGATCCCGAAATCTTCCACAGCCTGTCGCTGGTCGCCTTTCTCGCTTGGGTCGGCCTCGGCTCCGATGGTCTGAGCTCATCCTGCTACGGTCCTGAAGAGGCCTTTCTCGCGCTCGGGCATCATCAGTACCTCGCCGTGTTTCTCGCGATACTGATGGCGCTCACCGTCTTCATCATCTCGGCGTCGTATTCGCAGACGATCGATTTGTTCCCGACCGGCGGCGGCGGTTACCTGGTCGCGACCAAATTGCTCGGCAAATATTTCGGCTTGATTTCGGGCTCGGCGCTAGTGGTGGACTACGTGCTGACCATCGCGATTTCAATCGCGAGCGGCGCCGACGCAATCTTCAGCTTCCTGCCGGTCTCGTGGCTGCCCTACAAATTCTGGTTGTGCATCCTGGTCGTCGTGCTGATGGTCCTGATGAATCTGCGCGGGGTGAAGGAATCGGTGCTCTCGCTGCTGCCGATCTTCATCGCCTTCATCGTGATGCACGTGTGGCTGGTCGGTTACGCGATCCTGAGCCGCGCGCCCGAACTGCCGTCGATCGTCGGTCACGCCATGCGCGAGGTCCACGCCAGCTCTCACAGCATCGGAATGCTCGCGCTCGCGGTGATTTTCTTCCGCGCCTACAGCCTCGGCGGAGGCACTTACACGGGGATCGAGGCGGTCAGCAACGGCCTGCCGATTCTGCGCGAGCCGCGGGCCGAGACCGGCAAGCGCACGATGATGTACATGGCGGTGTCGCTCGCGTTCCTGGCCGGCGGAATCTTGCTCGGCTACCTGCTGCTCGACGTCGACGCCGAGCCCGGCAAGACCCTCAACGCCGTCATGTTCGATCGGCTTGCGACCAACTGGCATCTGTTCGGATGGCAGATCGGGCCCTTGATAATCACCTTCGCGCTACTGACCGAGGGTGCGCTGCTGTTCGTCGCGGCGCAGACCGGCTTCGTCGACGGACCGCGCGTGCTCGCCACGATGGCGTCGGATCGATGGCTGCCACGGCGCTTCGCCAACCTGAGCGCGCGGCTGGTGACGCAGGACGGCGTCATCACCATCGGCCTCGCCGCCGTCCTGCTGCTGATCGGAACCGAGGCCAAGGTCGACCTGCTGGTGGTCCTGTATGCGATCAACGTCTTCGTCACCTTCACGCTCTCGCAGCTCGGGATGACGACGCACTGGTGGCTCGAGCGCAAGAACGAAAAGCGATGGCTCCGCAAGCTGCTCATCAACGGCGTCGGCACATTCTTCACGGCGACCATCCTGGTGATCACGCTGACGCTCAAGTTCCACGACGGCGGATGGGTCACGGTCGTCATCACCGGCGGGCTGATCGCGCTGTGTTACACGGTGCGGCGGCACTACGAGCGGGTGTCGAAGGCAATCGAGCAGCTCGAGGCGGACATACTGCCGAAGCTGTACGCGGTCAAAAAGCGCGAAGCCGCCAAGCGCGATCCCGACGCACCGACGGCCGCCATCCTGGTCAGCGGCTACAACGGTCTGGGGCTGGCGACGCTGATCGCCGTCACTCAGTTGTTCAAGGACGAGTTCCGGAACGTCGTCTTCATCGGAGTTGGTGAGGTCGATGCGGCGCTGTTGAAAGGTCCGGAGGAAGTGCACGAGCTCGAGACGCGGATGCAGGAAGACTTGAACGAGTATTGCCAGTTCGCCGCGGACTTGGGGATTCATCCCGAACTGCGCGCCGGGCTTGCGCCAGACGTCGTCGTCGAACTGCGCCGGCTATGCCTGGAAGTCGCGCACGAATTCCCGCACGTCGTATTCTTCGCCGGCAAACTCATCTTCTCCGACGAGATCGAAGGCTTCATCGGCCGCTTCCTGCACAACCACACCTCGCTCGAACTCCAGAACTGGCTCCAGCTCTACGGCTACAGCCTGGTAATTCTGCCAATCCGCGTAGGCGCAGGCTCAATGGCAATCCCGCAAACCTCGCAGGCCGCGTAATGATCACTTCCCAACCGGCGTGATCCTGTAAAACGCCAGATGCTCTCCGCGGTACTTCTCGACCGCGTCAAACCTCTTCGAATCCGGAAGCTCCGACTTCACCGTGTCCCCATCTTTCCAACTGACGAGCCATCCTCCGCCCGCCGATGACACCCGTTCCTCAATAGTCATTCGCGCGGCCGTACTATCAAATCCCGGAATAGCTATTCGCGGATTGACGCCCTTGAAATAGTAACCGAACGGGACTGAGTAATAGCCAAACGGAAATCCGCCATTGGCGACGTTGGCCGTAGTTCCATTCGAGACGTACCCCGCTTCAAAAAAAACAGGATCCGACGGGCCGCCTGCGGATACCTGCTTAGCGAAATCTCGCCACGGTTGCGGCTGCGGTCGATCATACGGCAGCACGATCAGGCAGGTGAGCGCGAAGCCTGCCGCCAGCAAATTGCGCCACTTGACGGTCCAGGCGCCGAGTGACGCCGCAATCAACAACGACGTCGCGACGATACCAGGAGAAAGATAGCGTAGATTGAACATAGGATGCAGGATCACTGACCCGACGAGGAACGCCAGCGGCGGCAGCCCGATCCACGCCACAAAGAGCCGGATAGGTTCGTCGCTGTTACCTTCCATTGAGCGTCCGAATATCAGCCACAATGTTGTTCCCGCCGATGCCAGGCCTACCGCTTCCTTGGCTCCAAGCGAGTAGTTGTGGGGGACGCCCATGTAGTCTAGCGAATGCCCATAAATCAGGTCGTTACTCTGTCGAATCGCGATGGGCAGATACGGTAGGAACAAGGCGATCGCGACCCCGATCGCCATCCACGCCATCGTATCGCGCCGGCCGCGCGCAAAATCGCGAAGCAGGATTGCGCCCTCCGCGCCGAGGATCAATAGCCCCGCCATGTGCGTATAAGGCAGCGCCGCACCAAGAATTCCACAGCCGATTGCGTTCGTGACACCGGGCCGGGCTCGCACTCGCCAGAGCATGCCGAGTTGCGCTAGCCCGATCGTAATGAAGAACGGATACATCCGCGCCGTATGCGCGAACACCACCGCCAGCGGGTTAAACGCCCATATCGCAACAGCCGCCAGAGCGGTGTTGTCGTCGAACATCTCGCACCCGATCGCGTACAGCAGCACCAGCGTCGTCAGCGAAAAGATCACCGACATCGATCGCAGCGAAATTTCACTCAGCCCGAATATCCGCGCGTAGTAATGCAGCACCACATAATAAAAAACCTGTTTGCCGGGATCGTGCAGCACCGGCGTGCCAACAATCGCGCCGATGTTCGGCTTCGACGCCGCCCACGCGCTGTAAGCCTCGCTCGCCCCGAGCGCGTCGGTGCCGAGATGCAACGAGTAAATGATTCCGGCGACGACGAAGATCGCCGCGAAGATCTCGAGCGGCCGGCGCGACGTTCTTGCGGCCATCGGGATTCTGTTGTCCGCCACCGCGCGAGATATAGCGGATTTCGCGCGCGCAATCTTCATCCGACCGCGCGCTCATGCGTAGTCCATTGACTATAACGGCTCGTGCTGGCGTAACTGATCCCAATCATGTCCGAGTTTCTCGAAGCGGTTCCCGAAGCCGGCCGGCGCGACGGGGCCGCGATGACCCTGCCGCCGCTCTCGCGCATCCGCTTCGAGGTGTGGGCGCTCGCGTGGCCGGTGATTCTCTCGTTCGGACTCGATTCGATTCTCGGCCTCTCCTCGATGCTCATGGTGGGACGGCTCGGCGCGGACGCGGTTGGCGCCGTCGGACTCGCTACGCAAATCCTCGGTGCAGTGCGCGCCGGTATCGCAGCCGTAGGCACCGGCACCGTCGCGCTGGTCGCGCGCTACATCGGCGCGAGTGATCGCGACAGCGCCGAGGACGTACTGAGGCAGTCGGTCGTCTTCGGCGTCCTGGTTTCGACCATCATCGCGATCCCGGTAATTATTTTCGCGCGTCCGCTGATGGGATTGTTCCAGGTGCAGGGCGCGATGGCCGACATGGGCGCGCGCTACCTGCAGGTCGTGATGCTGTCGGAGCCGTTTCAGGGAATTTTCCTGATGTGCGCGTCGGCGCTGCGCGGCGCCGGTGACACGCGCACGCCGCTATGGATCGGCGGCATCATCGACGTGCTCGCAATTTTCCTCAACTACGTACTCATCTTCGGCAAGTTCGGATTCCCCGCGCTCGGGGTTGACGGCTCGGCCGTCGCGACGTTGCTCGCGATCGCGTTTGGCGGCATTTTATTTTTCTATGCGTTGTCGATCGAAGGGATGGTGCTGAACTTCCGCTGGAAGTCGTTGTGGCCCGACCTCGATCTCGGCCGCCGAATCCTCAGCGTCGGCAATCCCGCCGCCATCGAACAATTGCTGATCCAGTTCGGCTTCGTCGCCTACGTCGGATTCGTCGCGCGCTACGGCGCCAAGGAAATCGCCGCGTATTTCATCGGCGTGCGAATCCTGGCGCTGTCATTCCTCCCCGGCTTCGGATTCTCGGCCGCCTCCGCGACTCTCGTCGGCCAGGGCCTGGGCGCCGGCGACCCGAAGTTCTCGCGCATAGCCGGATGGGAGGCGACGCGGATGTCGATCGTGCTGATGACCGCGATGGGCCTGCTGTTCATTGTCTTCGCCCACTGGATCGCCGCGCTCTTCATCGACGACAAAACCGTCATCGCGTACACAGTGCAATTCATGTACGCGCTGGCAGCCGCGCAACCGCTGATGGCCATCGACTGGACCATCACTGGCGCACTGCGCGGCGCCGGCGACTCGCGATTCCCGCTCTACGGCTCACTCGCGGGCTTCTACGGAATGCGCCTCTTCCTCACGATTCTGATCTGGTACCACGGCGGCAGCATCAACTACATCTGGTGGTCATTACTCGCCGACTACGTAGTCCGCTCAACCGTAAAAGTCTGGCGCTTCCAAACCGGCAAGTGGGAAACGATCGAAGTTTGAGTTCGTCACCTTCCCGAATCGACGTCGGCTCCCAGGGTCGGAATCTTCTTCAGCTCTTTGCGTAGCCGACGAGTTGCTTCCCAGGTATCGTACCGTCCCTGCAGCCGAATCCAGATTCCGGGACCATTGCCACAGAGCTTGCCCAAGCGCGCTGCCATATCAGGGCTGATCGCCATCTCCCCAGCCATCACCCGATGCAACGTCTGTCTGCTGATGCCGAGCAACGCAGCGATTTCACCGATAGTCCGATTGCGGCGGAGTTCAGGCATCACATCTTCTGCGAAGATGACGCCGGGAGGGATGGGCTTCCGGGCTTCTACCTTCTCGCGATCGACCGGATATTCTTGAGTCATAGTCGAACTACCATCCTCATCTGGATTTGCAACAATCGTTTTCGAGACATCAGTGGTATTGCTCTAGATCAACTCTAAATGCATGGCCACTGTCGAATTCAAAGGTAATGCGCCACGGGCCGTTGACTGCCATCGCATAGCGTTGCGGATTCGTGTTCAGCGGATGAGTTTTGTAACCCGGACCGGACAAGTCGGTCAGGGTTTCGGCTTCATCGATTACTTCCAAAACCGTCGCGCAACGTCTGCTGAGTTGGGGCGATATCGCGGCGCTGTGACCTGTTTCGAAAAGTTCCTTGAGTCCCTTGTGACGGAAGCTCTTGATCACGGATTGAAGGAATGTAGCGCGATACGCGACATTTGTCAACCCTAGCGCGACAACAAGCCTACCTCGATCGCTGTCTCCGGCTGCCAGGTTTAGATCGACTGAGCCTCTTGACCGATTTCAAAGGATGAACTGTTCACTCTGACAGCCCATAGCACTACATTCCACGTTCGCTCGTGCACATTACCAAACCACCTGCCAAGCCGAAGAAATGAAAAAGAAAGCCCCAAAGAAGCCCAAACGTCGCAATCCCGGACCTGAACCAGAAGTCCTCAAAATTGATAAATAGTAATCCTTACCAATTAGATCGCCCCCAACACCGGTTCGGTTTGTAGCCGCTGAAGGAATAGCGCGACACTCCAAGCCCTACGGGCAACGCGGTATCTGGTACTGCAATTTCGGGCATCGATTCTTCCACCTCGCCGCTGACCTCGCGGGTGAATTTAGTCCGCGAGGTGCCCACCATCGAAAATACAACTCACATCTGGTCCGGCGGAAATACTCCCCGCCAGTTCAAACAGGACGGCAGGACATTCCTCCTCCGCCAATGCTCTTCCTGCCGACGCGATTTTGCGAAGGGAATCGACGGCTTGGACTGGCGCGCCGTCTATCTAGGAGTATTCAAAGTCGAGGTCCTTGCCGATGTCGTTAGCGCTCAATGGCTGGAAGAAGACTGCCCCAAAAGGCGGCTTCCCGCCGACGACATTGCGCGTGCGACGAGGCGCTAACTAAAGGCGTTTCAGTTGATCGCGGATGGCTCAGTCCTTATTCCCCTCTCCTGAAGGGAGAGGGATTAGGGGAGAGGTTCCGCCTCGCGATTGGTCGGCACCAAAATCGACGAAGTCCTCGAAGGATCGCAACCACGCCTGTTGAAGCACGCATCTCCCTCAACTGGACGCCACCCCTGCCGCGCGTAATCCTGTTGCCGTGGCACAAGCGCTGAAAGCGACCGAGACGCTCGAGGGCATTCTCGATCATCTCCTGTTCGTCAACGACCGGAACGGCTACTCGGTCGCGGTGCTGGTCATCCCCCAGGAGCATGGCGATTTTCGCCGAGTCACCGTGGTCGGTAATCTCGCCGGTCTCGAAGTCGGCTCGACTATTCGCGCCGTCGGCGGCTTCGAGCAGCATCGGCGTTTCGGCGAGCAGTTTCACGTCGTCGATTTCGAAACGTTGCGGCCCGCCGGCTCTCTCGCGATCGAGCGCTACCTCGCTTCGGAAATAAAAGGCATCGGTCCGCGGCTCGCGCGGCGAATCGCGGAGCATTTCGGCGACACCCTCGGCGAAGTGCTCGACAACGCGCCGGAACGCATGCGCGAAGTCCCCGGCATCGGCGCTGCGGTCGCGCGCACTATCGCGGCCGCGTGGCGCGACGCGTCCGGCCTGCGCGAGCTGACCGTCTTTCTGCGCGGCCACGGGCTGGCGGCGTCGCACGCGCGGCGCATCCACAAGTTCTACGGCAAAGAAGCGCTCGACGTCGTTAAGCGCGATCCGTACATACTCGCGCGCACGATTCACGGCATCGGATTCCGCACCGCCGACGCCATCGCCGAGAAACTCGGCATCCCGCGCAACTCGATCCAGCGCGCGCGCGCGGCGGTCTTGTACATCCTCGAGCGCATGTCCGACGAGGGCCACGTCTATTCGCCGTTCGAGTATCTCGAAGGCCAGTTCCGCACCGCGCTTGAAATGGAACCCGACCTCGCGCACGACGCTATCAACGAGCTCGCCGCCAGCGGTGAAGTGATCGCCGAAGAGGCGGACGACCACATCGCGATTTACCTCGCGCGCCTGCACGAGGCCGAGGTCAACGTCGCCGCGCGCATCGCCGAGTTGAACGCGGGCCGCGCGATGAACAAGGATCTGATCGATCGCGCGGTCGCCGCCGCGATCAAGTCGTCGGAACTCGAACTCTCGGCAGAGCAGAAGAGCGCGCTGCGATGCAGTCTCGCGAGCCGCGTCACCGTCATCACCGGCGGTCCCGGCACCGGCAAGACCACCTTGCTGCGTTCGCTGCTGGTCGCGCTCGCCGACGTCGGTCTGAAGCCCACGCTGGCCGCGCCGACCGGGCGAGCTGCGCGCCGGCTCCAGGAGGCCTCGGGCCGTGACGCGAAGACCATCCATCGGCTGCTCGAATACGATCCCCAGAGCGGCGGATTTATCCGCTGCAAAAATTTTCCGCTGCGCACCAACTACCTCATCATCGACGAGGCCTCGATGATGGACGTCGAGCTCGCCTCCAGCCTTTTGTCCGCGCTGATGCCGAACTGCTCGCTCTTGCTGGTCGGCGATCGCGATCAACTGCCGTCGGTCGGTCCCGGCAGCGTGCTCAAGGACGTGATCGCGTCGGACTTCGTGCCGGTCGTGCAGTTGAAAGAGGTCTACCGCCAGGCGCGCCGCAGCTTGATCGTCGCCAACGCGCATCGCCTCAATCGGGGCGAGTTCCCGCAACTCTCCAACGACGCCGAAGGCGATTTCTTTTTCTTCGAGCGCAACGCCGCCGAAGACGTGCTCGCGACCATCAAGCAACTCGTGCAGCAGCGCCTGATCGGACGTTTCGGCATCTCCGACCCGCGCGAAATCCAGGTCCTGACGCCGATGAATCGCGGCCCGCTCGGCACGCATCTGCTAAATCGCGAACTGCAAGCTCTTCTGAATCCCGCGGGCCGCGAAATCCGCTCCGGCGACCGGACGTTTCGCGAGGGCGATCGCGTTATCCAGTTGCGCAACAATTACGACAAGGGCGTTTTCAACGGCTCGATCGGCAGGATCGTTTCAATCAACACCGAGAAGGCGCGCGTGAGCGTTGTGTTCGAGGAAACCCACGCCGAGTACGACCTGTCGGAGCTCGACGAACTGGCGCTCGCGTACGCGATCTCGGTGCATAAGAGCCAGGGCAGCCAGTATCCGGCGATCGTGATGCCGATACATTCGAGCCACTACCTGATGCTCCGCCGCAACCTGCTCTACACGGCAATCACGCGCGCCGAGCGGGTATGCGTGCTGGTCGGGACCAAGAGCGCATTGCAGCAAGCGGTGCGCAATCAGGACGAGCGCCTGCGCTTCTCGCGCCTGGCAGCGCGGCTACACGTTGACTGATCGATCCGCGTTGACTGATCAATTAATGATGCGCGACTAGCGCATAGAAGACGCCGACGACGATTCCGAGGACGACCATCGCGACCAGCGCTGGAATCAGCGTCGTCCAAAACGCCCGCCACGTCGAGAATCGATGCACCTCGGCGATACAGTACAGCCCGATGATTCCGCTCCAGAGGCCAAGCACCAATTCAACCAACAGCACTTTGTAAAACGCGGGATCGATAGACGGCAATGTGCTCCCGATCACCTGCGGCACCGGCACGCCCATCAGCACCGCGATCAGCAGGACGATCGCGGCGGCGACCCCGGGTACCTGCGACCATGCCGTCGCGGCGCGCATCTCAACGTTGCTCGCGACGCCGCCGATCAGGCCTCCCGACCAAGTTAGAATCGCGGCGCCGATATACAGAAAAACCACTCCCACCACCGCCTGAGCGGTGACGTCCGCCGCGACCCATAGCGGCCACAACACCGAGAGGTTCGAACTATCGCTCATCGCTTTCGACCACTCGTCCGCAAGTGCGCTGATCGCCGGTCCGGCCGCTGCGATCGCGACTACGTAGCGCGTCGGATCGGTATCGACGATTCGCCGAATCGTCGCGCGCGGCTCAGTCCATATCGTGAGGAAGGGTGTGATTTCGCCACGCTAGCATCTTGTTTGATCGCGCAACAGCATTGGCGCGCGCTCGATTGACTCAATTTCACGATGCGCACTACCATCGCTCCGATGAAAATGCCCCGCTCGATCATTCTTGCGGCGTTGCTCGCCGGATGCGCTCAGGTTTACGGATGCGTCTTCATTCAGACCAGTTCGATCTCCGGCAAGACCGGCCCCGGCAATCCAATCAGCGCGAGCGCCAGCGATCTCGGATACCTTCACCTGATCGCACCGCAAGGGCTCACGCAGACCGCGCAAGCGAACCTGCTGAGCAACTGCGCCACCGGCAGAGTCTCCGGCGTGACCACCGAACTCACGATGCGCGATTTTCTGATCGTGCAGTCCTACAACGTGTCGGTGACGGGCACCTGCAGCTAACGAATCCTGCTGGCGGGCTTTTCCGCCGGCGGACGGCTGCGCTTGCCGCGCACTGGTTTCAGCGCGCGCAGAAAAGTCAGTACGGCGTCGGCTTCCGACCGCACCGCGTCGGGATCGTGCCCGCCTTGCTCGAGCTCTTTTTCGACTTCCGCAAGAGTCTTGGCCGAATCGTTCTTATACTTGCGATTGAGTTCTTTCCACGGGATTCCCGCCAGCGCGTCGGTGACGTTCGCGGGCGGGCGATAGAGTCCCCGCGCGATCAGCACCGCGATCGCCGGATATCCCACGTAACCCTGCCAGTATGACGCGTTGTCGTTCGACGCGATCTCGCGCCCGTCCGCCGACATCTCGACTTCATAAGCCTTCGACCCGTCCGATGACGTCACCGTCGCCCGCCGATCGTCCTCGATTCGCACACGCCCATCGCCAATCGCGCCGAGCGCTTCGTACACTTTCACGAGCGGCGGTATTTTCCATTGCGTCGCTGGCATAGCCATCTCTATTCGATCATATTCGACATCACGTCAATCGATCTCGAGTGAGAAATCGGCGATGGCAAATCCACCAATCGGCAAACTCGACCATATCGGAATCGCGGTCAAGAGCGTCGCCGAGGCGCGCAAATTTTTCGAAGGCGTGCTCGGCGCCACTTTCGTTTTCGAAGCCGCCAACGAAGCGGCCGGCTACAAGCTCGCCGCGCTCGATCTGAACGGACTGTCAATCGAGCTCCTGGAGCCGCTCGGAGCGAATTCGTTCCTGCACAAATTTCTCGAAAAGCGCGGCGAGGGGATGCATCATCTGACCTTCAACGTCCCCGACTGCAAGAAAAAAACCGCCGCGCTAAAAGAGCAAGGCGTCCGAATCGTCGACGATCACGAATGGTCGCCCACCAGCTTCGAGTCCTTCATCTCCCCGCGCTCATCCCACGGCGTCCTGATCCAACTCGGCTCCGCCTACCCAACCCTAAACAGCGACCCCACCTGGACCAGAAAAAAGGACTAGGTTTTTTTTCTATAACTTCTAACAGGGACAAAGTCCCGCATCTTTTCTTATCACTGGGTGCAGGGGTCACCCCTGCCGAAGGAGGTGTGGAACCCACCGCGGGTTCCGCATTAAATAAAGTGCCTCCCCCGCCCGCGCCTTAACATGGCACTGTCTATCTGACACGATTGCGGTACGCGCCTACGGCTTTTGCCCAATGAAAGAACTGATCGTCTCCATCCTCCGCGACGCAATCGAACGGGCGCGCGCCGCCGGTCAATTGACCGCCGAAATTCCGTCGATCGGAACCGAAGCGCCGCGCGACTCCGCCCACGGCGACGTCGCCTCGAACATCGCGCTGACGCTCGCCAAGCCCGAACGCAAACCGCCGCGCGCGATCGCCGAGATAATTAAATCGCAAGTCACGCTGCCCGCCGAAGTGAGCGAGGTAACTGTCGCCGGCCCCGGTTTCATCAATTTCAAAATGTCGCCGGCGTATTGGCACTTCGAGATGCGTCGCGCCGCGAGCGCCGGCCCCGCGTTCTGGAGGCCGCGGCCATGGGAGCTTCGTCCGGGCGCCGGCAAGAAAGTGCAGGTCGAGTTTCTCTCCGCGAATCCGACTGGTCCGGTGACCGTCGGCCACGGCCGCAATGCCGTCCTCGGCGATACGATCGCGCGCCTCTACGAGGCGGCCGGCTTCGACGTCACGCGCGAATATTATTTCAACGACGGCGGCCGCCAGATGAAGCTGCTCGGCGAATCGGTCCGTGCGCGCTATCTGCAGGCGCACGGCATCGACGCCACGATGCCTCCGGACGGCTACCAGGGCGAGTACATCGTCGACATCGCGCGCGCTCTAAAAGCGGAGCGGGGCGATTCTCTGATATCCGTCACCGATCTCGAGATTTTCCGATCGGTGGCTGTGAAAGCCATCTTCGCCGATATCAACCAGACCTGCACGCGCCTCGGAATCCGCTTCGACGTGTTCAGCAACGAGCTCGATCTCTTCACCTCGGGAAAGGTTGACGCGGTCCTCAAATCTCTGCACGATGCCGGCCTCACTTTCGAGCAGGACGGAGCGATATGGCTGCGCGGCGAGCCGCTCGGACTTCCCAAAGATGCGGTGCTGGTGCGCTCTGACGCCGACCGCCAGCCGACCTACCGCACGCCCGACATCGCCTATCACATCGAAAAGCTCAAGCGCGGTTTCGATCTGATCGTGGACGTCTTCGGCGCCGACCATATCGCGGAGCATCAGGAGGTGATCGCGGCCGTCAAAGCCCTCGGCTACGACGTCACGCCAATCCGCGCGATCATCTACCAGTTCGTCACGCTCACGCGGGGCGGCGAGAAAGTGAAAATGTCCACGCGCAAGGCGACCTACGTCACGCTCGACGAGTTGATCGACGAGGTCGGCCCCGACGTGGTGCGATTTTTCTTTTTGTTCCGCAAATCCGACAGTCAGCTCGATTTCGATCTCGAGCTCGCGAAAAAGCAGGCGCCCGAGAATCCCGTTTTCTATGTTCAGTATGCGCACGCGCGGCTCGCGAGTATTTTTCGCGAAGGCGCCGCGAAAGATCTGGCGCTGCCCG
>DATNLS010000197.1:0-2523 GCA_035602775.1 Candidatus Acidiferrales bacterium
GGCTACGTCTTCTTCGCCGGCCGCAAGGACGACATGATTATCCGCGGCGGAGAAAATATCGCTCCCGCCGAAATCGAAACCGTCCTGATGAGCCATCCGGCCGTCGACGAATGCGCCGTTATCGGCGTGCCCTCGGTCGAATGGGGGCAAATCGTCAAGGCTTTCGTTTGCGTGCGCAAGGGCGCGACGGTAACCGAGTCCGAGCTCGAGGACTTCTGCCGTTCACGTCTGGCGAGTTTCAAGCGTCCCGAGCGCATCGAGTTCATCGACGCGCTGCCGAAAAATCCGCTCGGTAAAATCCTGCGCAAGGATCTGCGCGCGCCCGCCGGAGGCGTCTGACGCCGCGCGCCGCCAAAAAATCCCGACCGCATCGCGTGATCCGCCAGCCAGCCGCCGGCGCGATCGATATTTCATTCGCCAGCGGATGCGTCAGCGCGACGCTTCGATTCCCCGGTACGCGCGCGATTCTCACGCCCGCGATGGCGGTTCGCATGCTCGAGCTGCTCGAGCACGTCGAGGACGACGACACGGCCCGCATGCTCGCGCTCACCGGCGCCGGCGCCGCCTTCTGCGTCGGTTTCGACGCCGCGGTTGATCCGCGCCTGGTCGAATCGCTCGGCGTGCTCTCAAAACCTACCGTCGCGATTATCAACGGCGACGCCTTGGACGAGGGCCTCGAGCTGGCGATGGCGGCCGACATTCGCGTCGCGATTGTATCGGCCACTTTCGCGATCACGCAGATCAAGCGCGGCACGATGCCCCATTTCGGTGCGACTCAGCGCCTCCCGCGCCTGATCGGTGCCGCCAACAGTCTGCGCTTGATGCTCACCGGGACGGCTCTGGGAGCTGACGACGCCCTTCGCGCGGGCCTCGTCACTTATCTCGCCGACAACCCAGCCGAACTCGCAAGCGTAAGCGGCCGCGTTGCGGAGGCTATCCTGAGCCGCGCGCCGCTTGCCGCGCGCCTGGTCAAGGATGCTGTGCTCAAGGGCACCGACATGACTCTGGACCAGGGCATCAGGCTTGAGGAGGATCTGTACGCCCTGCTACAAACGACTTCCGACCGCGCCGAAGGGGTGCGTGCTTTTCTCGAGAAGCGCAAACCGCTGTTCAGGGGCGCGTGAATTTTCGGAGCGAATCTTAAGTAACGGCAAATCGTCCGAAAGGATCAGGATCCAAGAATGGCAAATCAGCTCGGCAAAGTTTATATCTGCGGCAACTGTAAATCGCAGGTCATCGTCACCAAGGGCGGCACCGGCCAGCTCAAATGCTGCGGCGTTCCGATGGAACAAAAAAAGTAGCGATCACGCGCTCCCCGTTCGAGGCGTCATCGCGGTAACGAAGTGAGGGGCCAAAATGATTGGTGCGATCATAGTCGGAATAATCGCGGGCTGGCTGGCCGGCAAGTTGGTGGACGGCGTGGGCTTCGGATTGATCGGCGACCTCGTACTCGGCCTGATTGGCGGCCTTATCGGCGGCGCGATCTTCGGCTCACCCAATGGCATGATCGGCGCAATCCTGGTCGCGACCGTCGGCGCCGTTATCCTCGTGTGGATCTCGCACTTGATCAAGCGCGTCTGAATACTGGATGCAGGGCTCAGCCCTGCCGAAGGAAGCGTGAAACCCACCGCGGGTTTCACATTCAATAGAGTGAATTTGTTTCGCGCTTACCCGCTCGCGCGGATTCTCAACTCCTCCGCCTGCTTGCGAATCGGCTCCGGCAGTTTCACTTCGTGCGCGTCGATCCAGTTGCTCACCAGCCGGTAGAACTCGCGCGCCGGTTCATAGAACACGTGGACCACAACGTCGTCGTAATCGAGCACCACCCAGTGCGCATGATGCATCCCTTCGACCGCCAGCGCCCGCTGCCCGACCTTGCCCAGCGACTCCTCGATTCCGCGCGCGATCGCCTGGACCTGCACGTCGGAACGTCCGGTCGCGACCAGGAAATAATCGGCCACCGATTTCAGATGCTCGGCTTCGAGCACGACCAGGTCGTAAGCCTTTTTTTCCAGCGCCGCTTCGGCCGCGACGAATGCCTTCTTCAGCGCCGTCAAGAAATCTGACCGCGATTGGCCGGCGCGTTCGCCGTCTGTGGATGGTTAGATCGGGATTGAAATTGAAGCGAGGTGTTAAGCAGATCGATCCTCAATACAGCGTGTGACGCTGGATGTAATCGACGACATCGATCGGCACCAGGTACCTGATCGATTCACCGTGTTGCAGTTTGCCGCGAATTTCAGTCGCTGAAATAGGGAGGAAGGTGGTTTCGACGAAAGATAGCGTTTGTCCGCTCGAATGCACGTAGTGATCGTCTGCCTGAGTGTAGCCAAACCGTTTGATCGCGGCAACTGAAATTCGCGGCGGCGCGTCTTGTCCTTCGGTTAATCTTGTATGAACGGCGAAGTTGCAGAGCCGCGCGAGTTCCTCGGGCTCCTTCCACGAATCCAGCTCGGCGAACTGGTCGGCGCCCATCAGCAGGTACAGCGTCGCCGGCTGGCGCAGGGTTTCCAGGAAGTAGCG
>DATNLS010000235.1:0-14674 GCA_035602775.1 Candidatus Acidiferrales bacterium
GGGGCAGACTCTACTGCTGTGCCGATGCGCCAACCGCCGCTTTTACCAGCGGCTCGAGCTCGCCCGACTCGTGCATCTCGCGAATGATATCGCAGCCGCCGACGAACTTGCCGTTGATATAAACTTGCGGAATCGTCGGCCAGTTGCTGTATTGCTTGATCGCGTCGCGCAACTCCGGATCGCTCAGCACGTCGGCGGTCGCGTAGGGCTCGCCGATCTCGTCGAAAATCGCGACCGTCGCCGCGGAAAATCCGCACTGCGGAAAGCTGCGATTGCCCTTCATGAAGATCATGATCTTGTTTTCTTTCACTGCCGCGTCGATTTTTCCGATTATGTCTGCCATTTTCCTTCCTCTTATCTGCGGTTCTGATATTGCGCCGGCGTCAACGTCTTGAGCGTCAGCGCATGCACCTGCACGCGCATCGCGTCGCCCAGCGCTTTGTACACCAACTGATGCCGTTCGATCAGGCCTTTGCCCTCGAAACTCGGGCTGACCACCAGCGCCTCGAAATGGTCTCCGCCGCCGGTGTAGTCGCGCACTTCGACCTGCGCGTCGGGAATCCCGCGCGCGATCATCGTCTCGATTTCCTTCGGGTCCATCACTGATCCGGCATCTTAACCCGCATCGCGCCCCTGAATCCACAACACCACAGGCTCCGCTCATCGCACTCTTATTCGTCCGTTCTTTATCGCCTTCAACAAAGCGCCGTGGTCGCGTTCGGTTTGATCGGCGTAACTATCCGCGAACTTCACGATTGCGTCATCGAACGCGTCGCTGGTTCCAAGATAGCCCGCGATCATCGCGGGATCTCCGGTTCGTGCATGCGCCAGTGCCAATGCGCGGCCGCATGCGTCGGCGAAATAGGCGAGGTCCGCGGGATCGGTTGCATCGACCGGCATCGCAATCTTCATATCGCGCAGTTGCCGCACGTAAAATTGCCGGCCACGTTGCAGCCCGACCATCCATCCCAGGAAGATGTCGCTGGCGGCCTGCATCAAGCGCTGTCCGTACACGACCCGCTGCCCATGCGTTGACGACAGACTGCGGCCGGCGTACGGCTCGAACACCGACGCGCGCGCTTCCTTGATCTGTAGAAACAGCGGCGCCGCCTGCGCGTCCCTGAATAACGCCACCTCGCAGAACGTCCCGACGCTTCCGATGCCGACGACTTTGAGCGCGATATCCAGCAACTCGAACCGATCGAAGAGCACTCGATAGGGCGTTGCTAGCGAGTCGCGGTAGCGCTTGAAGGTCGACGCGGCGCGGCGCCGATAGGCCGCGGTCCGTTGACTCGGCAGATGATAGATCAGCGGCGGGTGGTCTTTGATCCTCGTGTTCGCACCGGCCGTCGAAGGAAGCAAAGTTATCGGTACCGTATTTCGCCGAGCCTTCTCGGCGGCCCTTCGGTCGCGCTTGCGGTTCTTCGGCCCCGGAACTCGGTCGAGAAGTTCCTGGAAATCGATCCGCTCATACCACACCTCGAGCGACGGCATCTCCGCACATTCGCCGAGATGTTCGCGGTAAGAACGAACCGCCGCGCGAACCGCGTCCTCCCGATGCCGTAAGCTGGCGCCGCCTGTGCGACCCGCAACTTCGATGCTCGCGGTCAAGCGCTTCACGTCCCATTCCCAGGGCGCCGGCAGTGTTTCGTCGAAATCGTTGATGTCGAAGATCAGGTTGCGCTCGGGGGAGGCGAACGCACCGAAATTCATGATGTGGCAGTCGCCGCAAGCCTGGACGCGAAAGCCGGTCGTGGGTATCTGGGCCAGATCGAACGCCATCAAGGCCGCCGATCCGCGGAGGAATGCAAATGGCGACTGCCGCATCCGGCCGTAGCGAATCGGGAGGAGATCGGGAATTCGTCCCGCGTCAGATTCAATCAGCAGCTCGATCGGATCGGGCCGATTGGCGGACGCGACCCACGTCCCATGACTCTTGCGCGGCACCTTCTCGCGCAGCCCGCGCCCAGCCTTCATCCGTTCCGCGACAGAAGCCCGACTCAGCTTGTGCATCAGTTAGTTCCACCGCAGCATCGTACGAGTGTACATTCGATTACTAAGGACCAGGTTAGAGGCGCAAGTGAAGGAACTCGTTTCCAGCGCGGCGACGGCCGATGATCTGCGGCTGCTCCACGTCGATATCGACACGGGTTACGTAATGGCCGCGTCGGGGCGCATCGAACGCGTGAACGACCCCGATCGTTCATCGGCACCGCGCGCGTTCCTGACCGGGTGTCCCTTCGGCAACATCGCGCGCGTCCGTTACGACGTTGACGATCGGATCGCTCGGCGCGTACTCGAAGTCGCCGCGAAGGAACCACCATGGCGCGATCCTGATGTGGTGCCGGGATGCGTCGGAGGAATCGTCGAGTTACTGTCTGGCGACAAACCGGCCGAAGCCGCGCAATATCTCATCTACAAACTTCCGAACGGATTGCGATACGAGCATTCCGCCGCGATCGTGCGAGGCGATTCCGCCGAGGGTCACGAGATGCTGGCGCGCTTCGCGGAGCGCGGAATGCCGAACTACATGCACGACGCGGGTTTCAAAGGGGTAGGGGACTTCTGGGAGCCCTGGTGCGTCGCGCTGGATGGCGAGCAGGTCGCATCGATGTGTTTCGCGGCACGCCTCGGCAAGATGGGCGCGGAAGCCGGCGTCTATACGTTCGCGAAATATCGTGGCCAGGGACTTGCGGCGGCGGTCACGGTCGCATGGTCTTCGACGCCAAGCCTCAATCGTCGCGCGTTGTTCTACAGCACCTCGATGTCCAACCGATCCTCCCAACGCGTAGCCGCGCGCCTGGGCCTGCGTCTGATCGGCGCCAGCGTCAGCATCGGCTGAGTTCGCGCGAAATTACTTTATAACCGAGATGTTCTCGACGTGGCCGGTTCTGTCGTCGGGCTTGCCGGGTGAGACTGGACCCTTGACGCCGTCGAGCAGTTGCTTGGTGCTATTGGTGATTTCGCCTGCGTGGCCTGCGCCTACGATGCGCGAGACCAGTTTGCCGTCAGGGCCCACGAACAGCGTTGTCGGGATCGCTTCGACTCCCATGCTGTCGATTAACCGCTGGTCGGCCATCGCGATCGGATAGGTGATCCGAAATTCTTCGACAAACGGCGCCACTGCCTTCACTCCGTCGCCCTGGATCAGATCGCACGAGACCCCGATTATCACCAGGCCGCGCGACTTGTTGTACCTCTTGTAGAGCCCGACCAGTTCGGGAATCTGCTTGCGGCACGGTGCGCACCACGTCGCCCAGAAATCGACGATCACCGGATGGCCGCGGTAGTCGCTCAGATCGATATTGTTGCCGTTGAGACCGGGCGCGCTGAAATCCAGGCCGTTGTCCACCGGCGACGCGGCCGCTTGCGGCGGCGTATCGAGCCGAAAAAGCGGCTTGGGCTCGTCCAGCTTCCGGTAGCTGAAGAATACGGACGTGATCAGCACAATTGCGACTACTACTCCGAGCGTGCGCAGTGCCAGTTGATGGATGCTCATACCTGCTCGATAACGGTCGCGATTCCCTGGCCGATCCCGATACACATCGTCGCCACGCCGAGCGCGAGTCCGCGCCGGCGCATCTCATGCGTCAACGTCACCACCAGCCGCGCGCCGGAGCATCCCAGCGGATGACCAAGTGCGATCGCGCCGCCGTTCACGTTCAGCCGCTCTTCGTTAATTTTGAGATCGGTATTGCACGCGAGTACTTGCGCGCCGAACGCCTCGTTGATTTCGAACAGGTCGATGTCGCTGATTTTGAGTCCCGCGCGCGCCAGCGCTTTGTGGGTCGAGGGCACTGGACCCCATCCCATAATTTCCGGACGGACGCCGGCGACTGCCGTCGCGCGAATCTTCGCGAACGGTTTCAGCCCGAGAGATCGCGCCCGCTCCGCGCTCATCAGCAATACCGCGGCAGCGCCGTCGCTCAGCTGAGAGGAGTTGCCGGCCGTCACCTGGCCGTCGGGCTTGAACGACGGCTTGAGCCCGGCCAGTTTTTCCATCGTCGTTTCCGCGCGCGGGCCCTGGTCAACGTCGACGACCTGCCCGTCGGGCAGCTTGACCGGCACGATTTCTTCCTTGAAGCGGTCGCGCGCCGCCACCGCGCGCATGTTCGATCGCAGCGAGAACGCGTCCGATTGATCGCGCGTGATCTTGTACATGTCGGCCAGCCGCTCGGCCGTCATGCCCATGAAAAACATGTCGCGCGGGAACATATCCATCAGCTTTGGATTGGGCAGGATTCCAGAGCCCATCGCGACGTGCGTCATGTGCTCGACGCCGCCCGCGATTGCGACTTCACCCGCGCCGGTCATTATTTCCTGCGCCGCAAAGTTCACCGCCTGCAGGCTCGAGCCGCATTGACGATCGATCGTGGTGCCCGCGACTTCGACCGGCAGTCCCGACAGCAACCCGATCATCCGGCCGACGTTCAGGCCCTGCTCGCCGGTCTGATTCGCGCATCCCCAGACCACGTCCTCGATTTCTTTGGGGTCGAGCTTCGGATTTTTTTCGAGCAGGCGGCGGATGCAGATCGCGCCCAAATCGTCGGCGCGGATATCTTTGTAGTAGCCCTTGTCCTTGCCGGCCTTGCCAATCGGAACCCTGACGCCATCGACGATGACAACTTCGCGCACCGTGTTCTCCTTGAGCGACTCGCGCGATTAGTGCGCGCGTCCGCAAATCGTTAACTCTATATGATACTACGCTTGCGCAAATCCGATAGACGCAACTCATCGTAGCCGAGAATACTCGACAGCACCTCGTCGGTGCTCTCGCCCAGCCGCGGCGAGCGCGTCGAGGGGACATCTTTGTCGCCGGCGCTCTTGAGCGGGGTGCCCGGCACGATCAGACCGCCAAACATTGGATGCTCCGCGTGCAGGATCATGTTGCGCGCCTCGAGATGCGGATCGCGCGTGACCTCCTCGACGTTGGCGATCGGCGCACATGGCACCGACGCGTCGCCGAGCAGTCGCAGCCAATGATCGCGCCTATGCGTCGCGAAAGTGCGCGCGAGGATTGCCTCGAGCTCCGGATGGTTGGCCGTCCGATCGGCGTTGGTGAGAAATCGAGGGTCGTCCTTGAGTTGTGGCATCGCGATCGCGTCGCAGAAGCGGATCCAGATACCCTCGTTGCCCGCGCCCATCACGAAGTAGTCGTCGGCCGCGCGAAACTGCTGGAACGGCGTGATCGACGGATGCCGCGTGCCGAGCCGTCCGGGAATATTGCCCGATACCGAGTAGCGCGCGAGCGCATCCTCGAGCATCGCGACCTGGCAATCGAGCATCGCGATATCGACGTGATTGCCGACGCCGTCGCGGTCACGCACGCGCAAGGCCGACATGATCGCAATAACGCCGTAAAGCGCGGCCGACAAATCGCCGACCGATACGCCGCATCGCATCGGCTCACCGCCGGGATTGCCGGTGATACTCATCGTGCCGCCGAGCGCCTGCGCCACGATGTCGTAGGCGGGCGCAGAAGCCTTCGGTCCGGTCTGCCCGAACCCGGAAATCGAGCACAGGATTATTTTGGGATTGGCGGCCTTGAGCTGCTCGTAGCCGAGCTTGAAACGATCCATCGTGCCGGGCGAAAAATTCTCAACCACTACATCCGATTTTGCCGCCAGCTCGAGAAAGACAGCGGCGCCTGCTTCGGTGCGCAAGTCGAGCGTGACGCTGCGCTTGCCGCGATTGACGCTGTAGAAGTAGCCCGAGTCGCCGGACGGCATCATCGGCGCGAAGCTGCGCGAATCGTCGCCGCGTCCTGGCATCTCGATTTTAATAACGTCGGCGCCAAGATCCGCCAGGTTCATCGTGCAAAACGGCCCTGCCAAAACCCGCGTCAGGTCGAGCACGCGAACCCCCCGCAGCGGCTGTTGATCGATCATCGATTGTTATCCTCGTTGCCAAGGCCGGCCGGTCGTCGCCGAATATTAAAGTTAAGCTTTAACTCAGCTCCAATCCCGCGAGCGGCCAAACTCGACGCATCGTAGCCGACTGTGGTGGGCGAGAGAACCTCGCGATTGTGGCGCGCGGCTAGCGGCGGCGGGTTCTGGCTTCGCGAGCCTCGCGGGCGCGCATTGCTTCGGCCGGCGTCATGATCAGGCGCGGCTCCTCTTCGGCCTTCTGCTGTTCGGCCGCCGCGACGGTGCCGAGCTGCGTGCGGATGAAGGCCTGAAAGAAAACAACCTTGGTCACGTCGATTCCATCGCGCAGGCGCGCCGCCGCGCCCGCCGCCCATCCGGCCTGCATCGGTCGTCCAATCCGCGCGATGTAATACGCGATATCCTCGAGCCGCCGCTGAATCCGCTTGCCGTTGTCGCCGCTCAGCAACTCGGCCGTCGCACGATCGATGACGGCGTTCACGCGCTCCTGCTTGTGCACCGGACTCAGGACGATCAAACTCTCGCCGGCCTCGTTAATCTCATCGACGTACGGTTTGAGGAGCGCGTCTGGCAAACGCCATTCGAGCAGTTCCGGTTCCTTGAGCAGCTCGACCGATGGCTCAGCAGCAATCTCGGTGGCCAGCTCGGCATACACAGGATGAACCAGCGCGGTTGGCGGCGGCGACGCGATCAACTCGGAGCGCAGCGTGAGAAAGTTTCCGACGTGGCCGCGGCGCGACTCGGGCGTGTTGCGCCAGGCTTCGCACGCGACGAAGTCGGCGAGGCGCCAGTCGCCGTCGACCAGCTTGACCTGCGCGCGGCGCTCGAGTTCGTCGCGTTCGGATTTCAGTTCGCGCCGCGACAGGCCGGTGTTCTGCGCGCCGACCAGACCCTCGCGCTCCGAAATCAGCGCCCACATCCGCAGCACGCCGCCCTGCACGCGAGGCTTGACGATCCACACGATGCGCGCGCCTTCGCCGTCGATCGGCGACAGCATCGCGGTTTTTTCAGTGTCACTTTCGTGCAGCGTTTCGGCCACTGGAGGAGTGGATGCGGGCGCGTCGATGCCGTGCTGCTTCAGCTTGTACAATGCGCGGCGGACTTCGCGCCGTATCGCTCCGGATGCGCCGGCTTCCATCTCGACCAGCATTGCGGCAGCGCGGGGGTCTGCAATGTTGCCGAGCGCGCGTGCGATTGTGGCGTCCGCGATGCCGAGCTTGCCCCTGAGCTCGCGAAGTTTCGCGATCGCATCGGCTGGCGCGAGCGCCGGATCGTAGCCTGCATCGAGCAGCTTCGCGTCGTCCGGATTCGTGTCGGGTGACTTACTCAAGTGAATGCCATTGCGAAATCGTGGGAGCCTATGCGCGCACTTCGCGAAGTGTCAAGTTTTTCACGCGGGCGAGGTCGCGATCAATGAAGAACCTGGAAGCAAAGTTCCGTCTGTCGAATCACGCCGAGGCCGAGGAGCGCGCGAGGGCGATCGGATACACGCGGCGGGCGGTACTCAATCAGCGCGACACTTTCTTTCGGGTCGCGAACGGCAAGCTGAAGCTGCGCGAGGAAAACGGCAGCGCCGTTCTCATCTTCTACCATCGCGGCGAGAGCGGACCGCTGATGTTGAGCAACTACGAGATTGCCAAGGTCGCCGATCCGCCGCGGACGTTGAGAATCCTCGCCACTGCGCTCGGTCCGATTGCGGTCGTTGAGAAGGTGCGGACGCTGATGATGCGCGACAACGTGCGGCTCCATCTGGACCAGGTCGAGCGGCTCGGAGAATTCGGGGAGATCGAGGCCGTGATCGCAGACGGCGACGATCCCGAGCGCAGCCGCAGCGCCGTCAACGAAATCCTCGGCGCGCTCAAGGTAGAGAAGGCTGACCTGATCGACGTGTCGTACTTCGAGATGATCGCGAAGCAATAACTTCGCGCGACACGGGCGGGCTAGTCGGTGCGATAGCTGGGCGACGGATGAATGCGCCGGTTCAACATCATCTTGACGCGGCGCCAGGCCGCGCGGCTGAGCGGGCCGGTACCTTGCGAGTCCGATTGGTCGAGTTTCGCCAGCGCCGCGCGGCGCATCGTCTCGGCCCTCGCCATGACTTCCGGTATCGACTGTTCGTTTGCCGGAAGCTCTGCGGGCTCCATGGCTTTGCGAATCTGTTTCAGGATGAACAGCAGGTCTTCCTTGCTAGTCAAAGTTCCGAGCAGAGACGCGCGCGACAATTCGCGGAACTCTTCATCGGTAATCCCGAGGGCCGCGACGCTTTCACGGTCGGCGCAAAACTCGTCGAAGATCCTGTCGCTGTTCGATTGAACTTCCGATTTCTTAAGGTCCTCGAACGCCGCCATTTTGTTCCCGATCCTCCGTGGTCAATTTTGAACCGTCCCCTCTAAGCATGAAATTTTATCTAAATTCAAGTTATATTATATCTATACATGTTATGTAGCTGTCAAGCCTCATACGTTATCTTATTTTCGTTAAGTTTCCCCATTCCGAAGCGAGGCACTAACTTTCCGGAGCCGATCCGCTTGGCCAGATCAAAGCCACTGCGTACGAGAACAAGTCCTCGCCAGTAGATTTCCGCGCCGAGTCGGTGTCGGCCGAGCGCAGGGCGGGTCGCTCAGAACATCGAGCCCGGCTGGACGAAAATCATGTTGTTGATTTGTTTGTTCGGATACACCGACGCAGCCACGTCGGCAGCGTGAGCCTTCGCGGCCGGGCCGATAACGTTGCCCGAGAGATAAATGTAGGGTCCGACCACTCGTGCCTGCACGTCGTTGAAGCCGTTGGTCAGGAGCTGGGTATTGATGCGCTCCTCTTCCTGGGCCCATTTGCCGGTCTTGGTCCGCAGATTGTCGACGACTGAGTTGACGCCGGGCACCGAGTTTGCGGTCTGCTCGGCCATCGCGCGATCCTTCTCGTCGAAGACAGTGCCGTAAAGTACGACCACGCCCTCGGCCGCCGTGTAAGCCTTGGCGCCGTTCAGGCGATCGTTGGTGCGCAGCGTGGCGTTCACCCGGTTCATCAGCGCAACCTCGCTGTCGGCGCGCGCCAACGATGACGCGCCGGCCACAACAAGAATCAAAAAAACGATTGCGAGGATTGTTCTTGAATCGCGGTGCGGCTTGTTCATACAGGTGGCTCCAGTAGGGGTTGCCTCGAACTTAAGATCGCATCACTGGCGCGTCAACACAGCGCGCATCCCGCAACCGAAATTCACTTTATTGAACGTGAAACCCGCGGTCGGTTTCACGCTTCCGTCGGCAGGGGTGACCCCTGCACCCGGTGAAAAGAGAAGATGCGGGACTTCGTCCCTGTTGGGAAGTTGGTTGGGAGAGCAGTTCAAATGGTGGCGTTGAAGATGGTTTTGGCGCCGGTGGATTCCATCGCGCTGTCCACGAATTTGCGGTCGGAGGCGCTTAGAGACTCGCGGGCTTCGCGTAACCATTTCAGGCATTTGGCCTGGTAAGGGAATGGTTGCTGTGCCCACGGCAGGCCGTCGATCTCGCACCGCACTTCACTGGCGCGACTTGCGAGTGCGCGAGCGTTGGCGATCAGGAAGGGCGCGTAGACGCGGCCGATTTCGATCAAGAACGGACGCAACGATTTGACTGCGTCCTCGCGCGGAGACCATCCGGTGTCGTCGACGTCGAGTGACGAGAGGTCGTCGAGGTGCGAGACCCACGAGACTGCGCGCGGAGTCTCGGCGGCTGCGATTGCGGCGGGGGTCGGATCGAAATGCGCAAGCTGGCTCAGTTGACCGAAGAGCGCGAAGTCGCTGGCGCCGGGCCGCGCGCCCATGAGGAATCGGCGTCCCGCTACGAGATGCGAATCAAGCAGCGCGAGCAGGCGGCGGTAGCTGGCCTCGATTACGGGCGTAGTTACGTCGTTGGAGCCGACCACGCGCAGCCGCTCGATTTGACGATCGGCGATGAAGCGCGACGTCTTCGCCAGCATGTCAGGGCTCATCAGCGGATTGCGGTCGAGCGCGAGCACGTGCGAAGCCTTGTGAATATCGGCCGCGTACTTCCATCGATAATGGAACATCGGCTTGGTGAGCCATTCGTCGGCGTAGTCCTCAAGCAATGCGTCGAAAAATGCGAGCGCGGGATCGGGCGGGATGATCGAGCGCGCGGGGAACATCTGCTCAAGGCGCTTAATTTGAAACGTCGAATCGATCATCGCCTCGTCGGCGCGCCCAGCCTCACCAGGGAATACGAGCACCGGAATCAGAGCGACGGGGACCTCGGGGATACCGACGTCATCGGGCGAGCCGCGCATGATCCAGGTGAATGGGATGCGGCGAAAGCGCAATATGGCGCGCATCTTACGGGAGTATGGGGAGCCGAAGCCGCCGACGAGTTTTAATGGTGTCATCTGTAATGCTCCATGTTACCTCTGTCGAAGGGCGCTCTGGATCTGCACAACCTAACCCCTAACCCCTTCCCGAGCGGGAAGGGGAACCGGACGCGGAGAGAGGACGGGCCTTCCCTTTACCTGTTCTAAGAGGGACGAAGTCCCGCATCCTCTCTTACTACTGGGTGCAGGGGTCACCCCTGCCCAAGGAGGTGTGCGGAACCCACGGTGGGTTCCGCATTTAATAAAGTGATTTTCCTTCTCAGCGCTACCTCATGCCGGCGCCTCTACTGGGAGCTTGGGGTCGCGCTCGGGGGGGAGGTTGTCGTACAAGTCCGCGCGCAGATCTGATTTTAGTTTTGCGTAGGCTGGGTCGTTCCACAGATTGCGCCATTGCATCGGGTCTTCGCGCAGATTGTAGAGCTCGCCTTCGGTGCCGTCGTAGCGGATGTCGAGAATTGGGCCGCGCGGCGCCAGCATCGGCGGGATGCCGGCGAGGTCGAAGCCGACGTCGCGGGTTGATTTTTCGTACACGGTCAGCGTGTATCCATCGCGATAGATGCTTCGCAGATGCATCCCGATGGCGGCGAACTGGCTGTCCCATTCGGTGATGACGCGCTCGCGGCCGGAGCCGGCTGCGGTCGGCAGCGGCTTACCCTGCATCCAGTCGGGAACCGGCACGCCGGCGATTTGGCAGAACGTCGGCGCGAGATCGAGTTGGCCGACCGGCTCCGCGATTTCGTTGTGCGCGACGTTGGCAGACGGCGCTGGCCGCCAGATCATCGGCAATCGCATCAGCGCGTCGACGTGGTATGGACCCTTGTAGAGCAATCCGAAGTCGCCTTGCAGCTCGCCGTGGTCGGTGGTGAAGATTACGTCGGTGCGCGATTCCCATCCGCGCTCGGCGATTCGCGCGAGCACGCGGCCGCATGCCTGGTCGATCAGTTCGTTCTCGACGTGGGTCAGCGCGTTGACTTCGCGAATCTGATTCTCGGTGAGCTGGCATGGGACGAAGCTGGCGGGTCCGCCTTCGAAGTTGCCGAAGCGACCCTCGTACCAATCCATCCAGTGGCGCGGCTTGCCGGAGAGAATTTTTTCGATCTTTTCGCGCGAGCCGGGATAGCCGGCGGGCAGATCGAGATCGCGCCAGTTGATTCGACGCGCCTCGTCCTGCGGCGGATCCCACGGATGATGCGGGTCGGGAAAACTCATCCACACGAACCAGTTGTCGGCGGGGTCGAGCGAGTCGAGATACGCGATGGTGCGCGCGGCGACCCAGTCGGTGTGGTAATGCTCGCGCGGAACGGGATTGTACTTCACCTCGGGCGCGCCGGTGTCGCCGCCGGGCAGCGCGCTGAGAATCGGCGCGAAGCCGGCGATTTCATCAGGGTGGTTTTTCTGCAGCCACAGCGAGTAATGCCATCCGCCGACCGGCGTGTGCATGGCGAGTTCCATCCGGTCGAAGCCGCGATATGGGCCGGTTGAATCCTTGCGCGCCATCTGGTTCTCGAACCATCGCCCCTGCAAATCGAAGGCGGGCTCGAAGTGCGCCTTGCCCAGCAGCGCCGTGCGGTAACCCTTCTCATGAAGGTAGGACGCAACGTTGGGCGAATCGGGCGGCAGCGCGACGCCGTTGGCGACGACGCCGTGCGTGCGCACGTACTGGCCGGTAATCATCGTCGAGCGCGCCGGCATGCAGACGACATTTTGATTGTGCGCACGCTGGTAGTTGATCCCATCGCGGGCGAGGCGATCGGCGACCGGCGTCCGCGCGATCGTACCGCCGTTGCATCCGAGCGCGTCGTAGCGCTGCTGATCGGTGGTGATGAAAAGAATGTTGCGTCCCATTTTCCTTGGCTCCCGTTAACGGATTCTATTTTGTCAGCAGCGCGCGGATGGCCGTCGCCATCACGCCGCGCGCCTCGGTTTCGGAAAGTCCCTGATGCCGCCGCAACTGTTCCCATGCGACCCACGATGTAACAAGGTCGAGCGCGGCGATGGTCGCGCGCTTTTTATCGGCGGCGAGCTTCGAGAGCTCGGGCGCGAACGCGGCGATGGTGGCCGATCGCGTCAAATCGCGAGCGTGCTTGAGGCGGCGGGCAAGGGCAGGGCGGAACGGCTCCATCAAGATGGCGGCGCGGCGGACGGGCGACAAGGTTTCGAGCAGACGGCCGCGCTGCGCAACGAATTGATCGATGCGGCGCGCAAGCGGCAACGCCACAACGATTGGCGTGGTGAGCGGCTTGACGCGTTCGGCCTGGCGGTCGGCGAGCTCGCTGTAAATCGCTTCGAGGTCGTCGAAATGATGAAACACAATCCGCAGCGAGACGCCCGCGCGTTCGGCGATTCGCGCCGCGGTGGGTCGCAGGTCGCCCTCGCCAAGCAAATCGAGCAGCGCGTCAACCACGGCGTGACGCGTGCGAGCCCCGCGGGCGAGGCGTCCGTCAAGAGCAGCGAGAGGCAGCATCGCGGGAAACTTATTACATCGAGAGTGCAATTACAAGTTGCGAGTGGACCGCGCCGGGTCAGGAGGCCGCAGGTTTGCGCGTCCTTACCAACCAAAAAGCGCAGCCAGCAAGAATGCAGCGATCAGCAATAACCCGAACTCCATGTGGAGCTGAATCGATCGAAACAAACCGAGGTTGAGCTTCTTCGGATCGCTCTCGCGCGTCACGATTCGAAGCTGGTCGCGCGCACGCGGGATCGTGACAAAGACCACCAGCGCGATCCACGGAATTGAGTGCAGGAGAATCGCGATGATCGTCGTGACGTAAGCCGCGATATCCAGTGCGATTAGCTCGTAGTTCGCACCCGTGCGGCCGAGTATCGTGGCGAGCGTCCGTTTGCCGTGGCGCGTATCGCTTTCGATGTCGCGGACATTGTTGGCGTGCAGGATTCCCGCGACCAGGAATCCCAGCGGAATCGACGCCCAAATCGCCGCCGACGAGAAATGCATCGCCATGACGTAGTAGGAGCCGATCACGATCGCCGGTCCCATGAAAATGAACACGGTCAATTCGCCGAGCGCCACGTAGGCCAGCGACACCGGGTTTGCGGTATAAAAGTAGCCGGCCATGACGCTGGGGATTCCGATCGCAAGAATCGGCCATCCGCACAGGTAAACGAGCACCAGGCCGATCAGCGCGCCAATGGCGAACGCAGTGATGCCGCCGCGCCACACCTGATCTGCGCTCAGCAGGCCGCGCTGAATCACCATGCTGGGGCCGAGCGATTGTTCGCTGTCGGCGCCGCTGCGGAAATCGTAGTAGTCGTTGATAAGATTGGTGCCGGCCTGGATCGCCATCGCGCCGACCAGCGCGAGAATCATGCGACCAAGCGAAAAAAATCCAGCTCGCGCCGCCACCGCAACTCCCAGCAGCACCGGAATCGCAGCCGCGCTGAGCGAAGGCGCACGAATCGCCTGAATCCAAATCGCTACAGCGCCAGGCCGCGTCCCACCCTGATGAGTGATCACCTGATCCATTCTGTTTTGACTAACCCCTTCGCGAAAGCCCGCTTCGGGATTTCGCGTCTTTCACCGGGTGCAGGGGTCACCCTGCCGCCCACCGCGCAGGTGATTAAATTAGCACCTTCGCCTCTTTCATCCGCGCGATTTCGTCGGCGCTATAACCGAACTCGCTCATCACTTCATCTGTATGCTCGCCGATCATCGGAGCGCCGCGATACTCGAGATCGATTCCGCTGAACCGCACTGGAAGGCCGGCCACTACGCGCTCGCCGACTTCACCATGCGGCAACTTCACCAGCATGCTCGACTCCGAAAACACGGGGTCCTTCATCACCTCTGGAGTGCTATAGACGGGTCCCGCAGCCAGACCGCGCGCGCGAAGTCTCGTGACCAAATCGTCGCGCTGATGGACGCACGTGCGCGCCGCGATTTCCCGCTCGAGTTCCTCGACGTTGGCGAGCCGGCCGTACAGCCGCACGAACTTCGGGTCTGACGCCATCGAAGGCACGCCCAGCGCCTCGCACAGTTGCGCGAACTCGTCGTCGGTGGCGATCGCAATCGCGATCCACTTGTCGTCGCCGGCGGACGGGAACACGCCATGCGGCGCCATTGACTCGTCGCGATTTCCAATCGCCGCCTGGTCGCGCCCGTTCATCAGAAAATCCATCATCGCTTCGGGCATCATCGTCGTAACCATCTCGGCCATCGACAGATCAAGGTACTGTCCCAGCCCCGTGCGGTCGCGATAGTGCAGCGCGGCGAGTAGAAAAAACACCATTCCGGTTCCGACCGCGAAGTCCGGCCAGGTTCCGCCAATTCCGCACGGAAACGAATCGGGATAACCAGTAATATGGCACAGCCCGGCGAACGCCTGCGTGGTTGGCCCGAAGCCCACGGTCCGCGCAAACGGACCGTCCTGCCCGAGCGGGGTGCCGCTGAGCATTATAATGTCGGGTTTGATTTT
>DATNLS010000290.1:0-4619 GCA_035602775.1 Candidatus Acidiferrales bacterium
GAGCGCTTCGGCTTGTGCGCGGGCGTCGCGAGTCGCGATCGCGATCGCTTCGGTGCGCGCCTTGGTGTCGTCCTTCACGCTGAAGCTCAGCGAGTTGACCCGATTCGCGCCGGCCGCAATCGCGGTATCGATGAGCGCGCCGACGAGATCCAGCGCGCCGGTATGCACCGTGACTGAATTCTGAGCGTTGTAGCCGACGATCCTCTGGTTCTCGTTCGGGCGCTGGTCGTACTGCGGATCCAGCGAATAGCCGCCGGTGGTAATCTTGCCCTGGTCGCCCAGCTTGGACTTGAGCGCGTCGATGACCTTCGTCGCGAGCGCCGCGTTCCGTGCCGCAGCTTCTTCGGCGGTCTTCGCTTGAGTATCGATCGCGAGATCCAGATCCGCGGTGTCGGGAGTCGTGCGCGTCTCGCCGCTGCCATCAACTTCAATCGTGCGCGCGGCGGAGGTGTTCGCATCACTTTGCGCCGACGCCACGCTTGCCGAGATTGGCAGGATGATCAACAGCGCAATGCCGACGGCGGCGGCTTGGAGTCTCAGCTTCATGACTTTCACCTTGGACGCGCTCCGGACTAAGTTGATTCGAGGCGATTTTATCCGGAGACTGTACCAATTGACGATAATCAAAGTCGTCACGCAAGACGAATGGCGGAAAAACAAACAAAGCAGAACGACAAGAAGGTGACGCCGCGCAGCGAGGATTTCGCCGCGTGGTACAACGACATCTGTCTGCGCGCCGAGTTGGCGGACTACTCGCCGGTGCGCGGATGCATCGTCTTTCGGCCCGACGGTTTTGCGATCTGGGAGGCGCTCCGCGACGAGCTCGACCGCCGCATCAAGAAAACCGGCGCGCGCAACGCATACTTTCCGTTGTTCATCCCGCAAAACTTCCTGGCAAAGGAGGCGGAGCACGTCGAAGGCTTCGCGCCTGAGCTCGCGGTCGTCACGCACGGCGGCGGCAAGGAGCTCGAGGAGCCGCTAGTCGTGCGGCCGACGTCGGAGACGATCATCAACCACATGTTCGCGCAGTGGATCAGATCGCATCGCGACTTGCCGATGATGGTCAATCAATGGTGCAACGTCGTGCGATGGGAGATGCGGACCCGCATGTTCCTGCGCACCACGGAATTCCTCTGGCAGGAGGGGCACACGGCGCACGCGACAGCGGAGGAAGCGCAGAGCGAGACGCTCGGGATTCTCGAAGTCTATCGGCAGTTCGTCGAGGAGTTCCTCGCGATTCCGCTGATCGTGGGACGCAAGAGCGCGGCGGAGCGATTTCCGGGCGCGGTCGAGACCTACACGATCGAAGGATTGATGGGCGACGGGCGCGCGCTGCAATGTGGCACCTCGCATTTTCTCGGCCAGAATTTCGCCAAGCCGTTCGAAATCCGCTACCTCGACGATCAAAACGTGATGCAGTTCGTGTGGCAGACCAGTTGGGGCGTTTCGACGCGGCTGCTCGGCGCGATCGTGATGGCGCACGGCGACGACCAGGGACTGCGGCTGCCGCCGACGGTCGCCTCGACGCAAGCGGTCATCGTGCCGATCTTCCGCAAACCCGAGGAGGGTGCGACGGTGCTCGCGGCGGCGCGAGCCGCGCTGGAATCGCTCACACAGGCGAACATCCGCGCGCGCATGGACGAACGCGAAGGGATGACGCCGGGGTTCAAGTTCAACGATTGGGAGATGCGCGGCGTGCCCGTGAGAATCGAGATCGGGCCGCGTGACGTCGCGTCGGGTGAGGCTGTCCTCGCGCGGCGCGACAAGTCGGGTCCGGAGGCGAAGAGCAAGGCGTCGCTCTCAACCATCGCCGATACGGTGACAGCGTTACTCGGCGAGATTCAGAAAAATCTCTACGCGCAAGCCAAAGCCGCGATGGTCGCGAACACGCGAACATTCGACGACTACGCGTCGTTTCGCAAGCACATGGAAGGCGAAGGCGGCGGCGGCTTCGCAGATATCTACTGGTGCGGGAATCCCGCGTGCGAGACGCGAATTCGCGAGGAGACCAAGGCGACGTGTCGCGCGATTCCACTCAACAATGACGGCGTCGTTGGTAAATGTTTGGTGTGCGGAGAATCGGCAACCGAGCGCGCATACTTCGCGAAGTCGTATTGAGTTTCATCTCCCTGTAACGGGCGAGGTACGACCCGGAACCTCTGCCCCAAATGTTCTAACAGGGGCGAAGCCCCGCATCTTAGTACTGGGTGCAGGGGTCACCCTGCCGAAGGACGCGTGAAACCCACCGCGGGTTTCACATCAAATTAGTGATTCAGAATTTGTAGCTGATCTTCATCGCGGTGCGCACTTCGGCCATCGTCTCCTGTGCGACCGCGCGGCCTTTGCGCGTGCCCTCGACGATTATCTCGCGCACCTGATCCGGTTTCGATGCGAACTGCTCGCGGCGCTCGCGAATCGGCCCGAGGAAGGCGTTCAGCGCCTTGAACAGCTTCTCCTTGACCTCGACGTCGCCGACCGTGCCTTTGCGATAGCGCTCCTTCAAGTCCTCGACTTCGGCCTTATCCGGATTGAACGCGTCGTGATAGGTGAAAACGGGATTGCCCTCGATGTGGCCGGGATCGGTCGGATGCAGCCGCGTCGGATCCGTGTACATCGACATCACACGCTTGCGCACGACGTCGGGCGGGTCGCCGAGGTAGATGCAGTTGCCGAGCGACTTACCCATCTTCGCGCCGCCGTCAGTTCCGGGCAGCCGGGCCATTTCGCCGACCAACGCCTTAGGTTCGATCAGCACCTTGTCGTACATGCGATTGAAACGCCGCACGATCTCGCGGGCCTGCTCGATCATCGGCAGCTGGTCTTCGCCGACGGGCACGAGATGGGCCTTGAAGATCGTAATGTCCGAGGCTTGCGAGATCGGATACGTGTAAAAGCCGACCGGCAGCCCCTTGCTGAAATTTTTCTGCTTGATCTCTTCCTTCAGCGTCGGGTTTCGTTCGAGCGTCGCCGTGGTGACGAGGTTCATGAAATAAATCGTCAACTCGGTCAGCTCCGGCACCATCGACTGCACGACGAACTTCGCCTTGTTGGGATCGAGGCCGACGGCCAGGTAGTCGAGCGCGACCTCGAAAATGTTCGCTTCGAGTTTCTCGGGGTGCTCGAAATTGTCGGTGAGTGCCTGGACGTCCGCGATTAGTAAGTAGGTATCGTATTCTTCCTGAAGACGTACCCTGTTCTCCAGCGATCCTACGTAGTGACCGAGATGCAATGGCGCGGTGGGACGGTCTCCAGTGAGTATTCGTTTAGTCATTAGTCAATAGTCAGTTGTTGAATAGGCTGCGCAATGTCGCGAGGTTCTCGACATCCTCTTTCATCTCGGGTCCCTTGGGCGTTTCCAGGCACATCGGCAGCCCGAAGAATCGCTTGTCGTTCAGCAGCCGGCGAAACGCGTCGAGTCCAATGAACCCCTTCCCGATATGCTGATGCCGATCGACGTGTGAATTGAAATCCTTGCTCGAGTCGTTGAGGTGAAATGCGGCAAGCCTTTTGAGACCGATGAATTTATCGAGTTCCCCGAAGGTATTTTCATATCCTTGAGGCGTGCGGATGTCGTAGCCGGCGGCGAATGCGTGCTCAGTGTCAAAGCACAGCCGCAGCCGTTCATTCTCGGCGACGGCGTCAAAAATTTGCGACATCTGCTCAAACGTACTGCCGAGATTGCTGCCCTGCCCCGCCGTAATTTCGAGCGCAATCTTCACCTCGAAGCCTTTGCTCGCGGCGTGCGCTTCGTCGATCGATTTCGCGATCGTCTTGATGCCATTCTCGATGCCCGAGCCGACATGCGAACCTGGATGTGCGACGAGAATCGGCACGCCCAGCGCCTCGCATCGATGCAGCTCGTCGATAAATTCCTTCACCGACTTGAGCCGCATCGCTTTGTCCGGCGCTCCGAGATTCACGAGGTAGGAATCGTGCGCGATCACGGTCTTGATGCCGGTCTCGACCTGATTCCGTTTGAACTTCTCGATTTCTTCTTTGGTGTAGGCTTTTGCCGCCCACTGCCGCGACGACTTGGTGAAAATCTGGATGCAGTCGCAGCCGACCTGCTGGCCTCGAATCAACGCCGCGCCGACTTCTCCGGCAATCGACATATGCGCGCCCAGCATTGGACGCTTCGATTTGCCGGTGTTTGCCATCGTTGAGATACTGCCCTGAAACGCCGGCCTCGGTGGACGCGGGCGCATCGCGATTTTATATGAAAGAACGCCCAAAGCGAGCGTCTGAAGTTGGCGCAACACTCTTGCCCGCGAAGCCCTTCGGCGGATACTTCATTAGTCGTGCGAATCGCGATCATCATAGGGCTGACGATTGCCGCCGCGGGATGCGCTCACGTCGTCTCGCTGCCGCCACAAGTGACCCTTTCCGAAGTGGAGCCTTCCGGCCGCGCTGCCAAGCCGCCGGATTGCAACATGCCGGTGTTGCGCCACGAGCCGCTGGGAGATTTTCGCAAGGTCGCAATCGTCGAAGCATTGGGAAACCGTTTTGCGGATGAGGCCGACGTGCTCCCGGCCGTGCAGCGCAAGGCGTGCGAGACCGGCGCCGATGCGATCGTCGTGCTCACGAGCCGGGCGCAGACCTCCGAAGACGCCACCGGCTAC
>DATNLS010000307.1:0-5735 GCA_035602775.1 Candidatus Acidiferrales bacterium
CCCTTGCCGGACACGTCGGCGATCGCGAATGAAAGGTGATCGGAATCGAGCAAAACGAAATCATAAAGGTCGCCGCCGACCATCCGCGCGGCTTCAATTGAAGCGAAGACCTCGACCTCGGGCCGCTCCGGCGGACCGGGGAAATGCCGCGGCAGCAGCCCCATCTGGATCGATCGCGCGGCATTCAGCTCGCCGTCCAGCCGCGCTTCCATTTCACGTTCATGCTGCAACTCGGCCGCGAGCCGGCGCCGCCCGGTCTCAGCGACGCGCAGATTCTCCGACAACATGACGCCGAAAACGAGCGCCGATGAAAGCGCAGGATAGATACCGTCGAGCAGCAGCTTCGAGAATTTAAAACTCACCAGCGCCGAGACGAGAAGGATCGCGACGATGCCAAGAAACGCCGCCGCTGCCGTCCGCGGATTCGTGTAGGGCAACGCAAAGATGATGATCAGCCCCGCCACCAGCACCATCGCGATCTCGACCACGTTAAGGTACGCCGGGCGGCGCAGCAGATTCCCGGTCAGCATCGATTCGAGCGCTTGTGCCCAGACCTCGACCCCCGGCATCAGGCCGAGCGGAGTCTGATCCTGATCGGTCAACCCAAGCGCGCTCGATCCCAACAACACCGCGGCGCCATTCAGCCGGGCAGCATCATAGGAACCGCTGAGCAGGTCCGCCGCCGAGATGTAGCGGGCCTCATACGACGGCGTGAAATACGGGTAGATGAGTCCGTGCCGATCGGTCGGCAGAAAGTGCGATCCCAGGGTGGCGCCCAGCACGCCTTCATCGCCCGTCACGATTCCGAGCGCGCGAGCGCCTGAACCCACTCGAAGCATCTCGAGCGGCAGATCCGGCACCAGGTGGTCCTCGGCGACAATAAACAACGGCACGCGGCGAGTGATGCCGTCGAAATCTTTCTCGGAGTCGATGGAACCTTCCCCGCGCTCGGCCGCCGCTATCTCAGGCAGGCTCTTCACCAGCTCGGGATGAGTTAAAAGGAACGGGCTCGGATTGCCGCCCGATTCGAGAATCATGGTGACGCGAGAGGGCGTCCGCACAGTGGACGGCTGGTTGCTGGCGGCGACCGCCAACACGGTCGGGACTTCGCGCAGCGCGCTGGCGAGAGCCGATTCATGGGAGGGCAGCCGCGCGAGCTCGCCCGCAACGTTAGCGGGAATTTCCGGATCGGATTCGACCAGGCGCCCTGGAGAAAGCCGGTCGGGCTCGGCGAATATAATGTCGACCCCGAGCACGCTCGGCTTGCCCGATGCGATCTTGTCGACCAGTTGCGCTACTCGCGCCCGCGACCACGGCCATTGCCCGTACTGCGCGAGGCTCTTGTCGTCGATCGTGACTATCGCCACCGGCAGCGGCTGATACTTTCGCGGCGCGATCTGTTCTAGGAAATCGAACCCGCGCAGCCTGAGGCTCTGCACGGTAGCCGGATCAAGCGCGCGCACAATCGCCAACGCCGCCAGCACTACCAGCGCCGGAAACCGTCCGGGCGCCGAGAATATTCCGCGCGTGCGGCTCAGCAGTCTTCGCGGCTGTACCTCAGCTTTGTCCTCAGATGACAATCTCGAGTCCGTCGTAAGCGGAGGTGACGGTCAACTTATTTGGCGACCCGTTGATTTCCGCGTAGCGGCGTGTCTCGCCGAGCACCTTCTCGATCATCTTGTCGTCGAACATCGGCTCGTGATGGTACATCACCAGGTGCTTGACGCGTGAGAGCTGCGCGAGCTCAACCGCGACCATATTGCTCGAGTGCCCCCAGTCCTCTTTGATCGAGATTTGATCGGCCAGCGAATACTGCGCATCGAAAATCAACAAGTCGGCATCGCGAAAAAACTCAACGAACGGATAGTTCTCAGTCAGAACGTCGAACTTGTGCTCGGAGTCGGTCGAGTAAACCATCGACTTGCCGTTCTTCGTGAAGCGAAACCCGTAGGAATCGCTCGGATGGTTCTGCCGGATCGCTTTGACCGAGAGGCCGTCGATCTCGTAGCTGCGGCCGGGCTCCAGTTCGACAAACTCGATAGTCGCGCCGAGCGCGCGGAAATCGATCGGGAAACACGGATTCGACTGCTGACGAATGAACACATCGCGCATCGCACTGTGACAGCCGTGAATGCGAATCACGTTGCCGGGGATGTATGACGGGGTGAAAAACGGGAACCCCATAATATGATCCCAATGCGTGTGCGACAGGAAAATGTTGAAGCGGGATTTCTTCGCGGGGCCATGCTTCGCGATCAGTGCGTTGCCAAACTCGCGCACTCCCGAGCCCACGTCGCACAGCACGTACTCGTCGCCGCCGGCTTCGATCTCGACGCAACTCGAATTGCCGCCGTACGTGCCGCTGGTTGAGAACGGGAGTTCTTTCGCGATGAAGTTGTCGACCGCCTCGGGAGTGTCCAGTTGATGGCCGCGCGCGGCGACGATTGCGTCGCGGACCTTGTTCCGAACGCTCCGGTATCCAAGCGGCGTCGGAATCGAACCGCGGCTGCCCCAAAAACGGATCAACATCGGAAATTGACCACCTGCTGCGTGCCTGTGTCTAGCGCAGGGCCGCGAGCGCGTCTGCCGTAGTACCGAAGACCTCCACTACCATCGAGAACCGGCTGATCTCGAAAATCTCCTTGACCACCGGCCCCAGCGCCGCGACGGCGAGCCGGCCCTTCGACGCCTTCGCTTGCTTCGATCCCATCATCAACGCGCGCAAGCCGGCGCTCGAAATATACTGGACGCTCGAAAAATCGACCAGCACCGCCGCACCTGGAGCCAACGCGGCGAGCAGCCTGGTCTGGAAGGCCGGGCTCGTATCGTTGTCGATTCGACCCGCTGGACTGAGGATTAGGATGTCGCCATCGCGCCGCTCGCCGATTTCCACGGAAACCTCCGCGAATTTCCAATGGCAAATGTGGGTGTAACAATTTGCGGCTCAATTCTCGACATTTCGTCGCTAAGGTGCAAGTAGAAGCTCGCTTTATTTCTACGACGGGACTCGCACCGTCAGCACATGAGGTCCGCGAAAATAGCGGTCGAACTCGCCGCCCACGTAGTTCCAATTGTCGTCGGGATTGAACCACGCGTTCATCGTTGGCAGAAACGGCGCAATCAACACGTTCAGTACACCGAGGTCAGGGCTCATATCGAGGCGAACAAGATTCCCTGGATATAAGTGCCAATGCTCTGATCGATCGGGAAGCGATGCCTTGACGCCAAAGATCTCAGGTCCCGGCGCGCACGCGAACGCATGAAAGCTGATCTCACGACCCCCATGCCTGAGACTGTCGACCATCATCATCAGCCCGGACGCTCCCGCGAAAGAATCCGCCGGCACGTCGAGCCGAGACTTGCGCACCTTCATCGTGCCCAAGGTGTATTTCGTGCACGAGGCGGCGCCGGATTTGGCGTCGAGTGTATCGACCATCTGAAGCGTGCCGTCGGCGTTGAAGAACGAGTGCTGATAGGTGTCGAGCCTGGGGGTGTAGGTCAGGGGCGCGAGGTCTAAGAGTTCGTCTTCGCTATCGCGCTCGCCGTCAAGGTACCTGGTCTCGCCCTTGATCTCCTCAGTTGAGCTGCTCTTCAAGACCGTGAACCTTGTATAGCCGATCGTTTGTTTGCCGTTGGAACTGAGGATCTTGAACTGTAGCCCACCGAAATCTGAGTCGCTGACCGCCGAAGTAGCGTTACTCGTAACGGCTGCGCAGGCGGCTAGCGACAATGCGGCTAGTAGGGTTGCCTTCAAAGCAGAATCAATCGTTAGACGCCGTAGTGAATCTCTGACGCAAACTGCCTTGCAGTCGCGGTCCGTCCAAAGCTCCAGTTTGCGGTTCTATGACTCGAGATCAGGCCTTCCAGAATCTCGGGGATCTCGAACACGGCGCGGTTCTCGTACGCACCAACGTTGCCGCGCAAGCGCATGAACTGCTCGCGGTCCAGCATCGACGAGATCGCGCCGCCTATCTCGCGGAACGAAGGCAACACTATTCCGAAGCCGTTTTGCGCAATCCAATCGGTGTTGAAGCGTTCCTGCACCATCGTCCACACGTTGCGCTCGACGATCAGAGGAAGGCCCATAACCAGCGCTTCGCTGATACTGCCCGGACCCGGCTTACCGATGAAGAAATCCGCCAGCTTCATGTAGTAGGGAATTTCCTGCGTGAAACCTACACAGTGGAACGGATAGGACAGCTCCATGCTTTCGATACGCTCGAGCAGCTTGTCGTTGTGACCGCATATGAATATGAGCTGAGTCTTGAGCCCTGCGGTCTCGATTCGTTTCGCGATCGTTGCCATCTCGCTCGAGCCGTAGCTGCCGAACATCACGATGCCCGTCGGCAATTTGGGATCCAGCCCCAGGCGCGCACGCTCGGCTTCGCGGTTCATCTCGATTGGGCGATAGAACTCGGGACGCACGATCATGCCCGAGGTGCGGAACACGCGCTCGGGCGCATGGCCCATCGCGATCGCCTGCTCCGTCGCGGCGGCAGTGCCGCAGACCAGGTACTGCTTTTGGCGTTCGATCCAGAAATGCGGCGGGCAGTCGGCGAGGTCGGTAAGAATCGTGACCATCGGAGTTTCCGATCGTCGCTGCATCGCATCGGCCTGTCGGAGCCCCTGTAAAATCGCATGATTGAAGTTGGGGATCATCGAGACCACCAGCGCGGCCCGCGAACGTTGCCAATGGCGCGCCAGCAGCTTGATGATCGTCGGCTCGAGTTGCCGGATCAGCATCTGCGTTATCCGCAGCAGCGGACCGGTGCCGATGGTAAGACCGTGCTTGAGCTGCGAGTTGTAGAAGTCTTCGATGCGAACACCGGTGAGGCGTCGAAGCATGTCGGCCGGTTCGAGCAGCACGCGCAGGTTGATCAGATTGATATGCCACGAACGATGCTGCTGGCGGGCCGCGGATATCAGCGCGGTCGCCGATGCGCGATGGCCGCCGCCCGCGTCGAAATAGATCAGATCGATCCGTGAATCTGTCTGACTCGTCGATTCGGGTGGCTGATTAGTCACGAAGTCGCCTCCTGCGGCATCGGTTCCGAAACCGAAACGCTCGCTGGTGCACCGCTCCATCGGATAATCTGCAGCGTCCCGTCCCGCTCCTCGACCACCGCAGTCCGGTTGTGCACCCAATCGCCGTCGTTTACGTACAGAACGTTTCCGATCCGCCGATGATCCGAGCGATGAATGTGCCCGCAGATAACACCGTCGGCTTTGTGATCGCGCGCGGCCGCGAGCACCGCTCGATCGCGGAAGTCGGTGAGGAACTCGATGGCCTTGCGTGCGGGCTCGCGGAGATAGTCCGACAGCGAACGCGCTTCGTCGCTGCCATGCTCGTGCTGCCGATTGTACCAGTCATGGATCCGTTGCGCGCGCGCATATGCGCCGGATCCGATCATGGGCAGCAGGCGATTGAGATTGAGCGAACCATCGAACTGATGGCCATGGATCACCAGCATTTTGAAACCGCTGGATGTGGTGTGAATCAAAGAACTCACGGAAGGGATGCGCCCGAACAGTTCCTCAACGAGGCCGACCTTACCTTCGTCATGATTTCCCGGCAGGAATACTACGTTGGCGCCACTCCGGCGCCATCGCACGACTTCGTCGACCAGCTCTTGTTGCACGGGACTCCAGTGCCACGCAGGACCGCAGTTCCATCCGTCGACGATGTCGCCGACGAGATAGAGGGTCTCCGCAATATGACGGCGCAGGAAGTCGAG
>DATNLS010000368.1:0-4853 GCA_035602775.1 Candidatus Acidiferrales bacterium
CCCGCGGGCGAGCCGAGTCTTTTCGTATTCCCGCGCTTGTAAGGATCGGGTTGGCTGGTAGTAAGATGCAAGCTTCGGAGGGAGCAAAATGACCAAACTTCACGGAACTTCACGATCGCGCAGCGCCCGGTCTTTGTGGGCGCTCGAAGAGCTCGGCGTCACCTATGAACATCTTCCGATGCCGACGACGGAAGCCAAGTCGGCCGCGCATCTCAAACTCAATCCAAACGGCCACGTGCCGGTGCTCGAAGATGACGGTGTCGTGGTTTGGGAATCGATGGCGATCAATCTCTACCTGGCCGACAAGTACGGCAAGAATTCGCTGTGGCCCTCCGATCCCGCGGGACGCGCCGAGGCCTACAAGTGGAGCTTCTTTGCGATGACCGAAGTCGAGCCGCTGCTCATCACGATTTTGCGCAACCGGGTAATGAATGCGCCCGAGAATCGTGACGAGAAGGCCGCGCAGGCCGCGGTCGAAGCCTTGCAGGCGCCGCTGAACGCGCTCGATCAATCGCTCAAGGGCAAGGAATATCTGCTCGGCAAGAATTTTACGATCGCAGACCTGAACGTGGCCGCGGTCATGAGCTGGATTCCGATGATGAAGCTTGACCTGTCATCGACGCCGAACGTTGCGGCGTGGCTGCAGAAATGTCTTGGGCGTGACGCGAACAAAAAAGTTCGCGCGTTGAAGTAGCCGGCTGCCGGCCGGAGTGAGGTAGGAATCATGGGAGTGTTGTCAGGCTATCGCGTCATCGAACTGGCCGGGATTGGCCCCGGACCAATGTGTGCGATGCTGCTGTCCGACATGGGCGCCGACGTTTTGCGAATCGATCGCGCGGCAGACGCGGGATTGGGCATCGCGATGGATCCAAAATACAGCCTGCTCAATCGCGGCCGCCGATCGGTCGCGTTCGATCTCAAAAAGACCGAAGCGATCGAGGCGGTCCTGAAGCTGGTCGCGAAAGCCGACGCGTTGATCGAAGGCTTTCGTCCCGGCGTCACCGAGCGGCTCGGCCTCGGCCCCGACGATTGTCTCAAGCGCAATCCCCGCCTCATCTACGGACGCATGACGGGATGGGGGCAGGAAGGACCGCTCGCGCTTGCGGCCGGCCACGACATCAACTACATCGCGCTGTCGGGCGCGCTGCACAGCTTCGGACGCAAGGGCGACGCGCCGGTTCCGCCACTGAACCTGGTCGGCGATTTCGGCGGCGGCGCGCTCTACCTGGCTCTGGGAGTGGTCGCGGGCCTGCTCGAGGCGCAGAAGTCGGGCAAGGGACAGGTCGTCGATGCGGCGATGGTCGATGGAGCGGCGTCGCTGATGACCGCGATTTACGGAATGCACGGCTCGGGATTCTGGAACAACGAGCGCGGCGACAACATCCTCGACACAGGCGCTCACTACTACGAAGTTTACGAAACGAAAGACAACAAGTACGTCGCGATCGGATCGATCGAGGCGAAGTTTTACGCGGAGCTGCTAAGGCTGTCGGGACTCCAGGGCGAGGAGTTGCCGCATCAGCAGGATCGCAAGTCATGGCCGAAGATGAAGGAGCGGTTGAAGACGCTGTTCCGGACGAAGACGCGCGACGAGTGGTGCAAGATAATGGAGGGCAGCGACATTTGCTTCGCGCCCGTGCTCAGCATGGATGAAGCTCCCAAGCATCCGCACAACAAGCATCGCGGAACTTTCATCGAGGATGGCGGCGTGACGCAGCCGGGTCCGGCGCCGCGATTCTCGCGTACGCCGAGTAAGATTCAGCGCCCGCCGGCGCGGCCAGGCGAGCATACCGAGGAAGCATTGCGCGACTGGGGCTTTGCGAACGCGGATCTCGAGACGCTGCGCAAATCCGGCGCGATCGCCAAGTCCGCGTGACGGCGTCTTCGCGAGTCGCGATTTTTGCCGCGATCGTTCTCGTTGCGGCTACCTTGGCGTCGTCGCTCCCCGCTGCCGCCGGCGAGGCGGTCGCGCACACCATCGACGTGAACGGCGTGAGCCGCAACTACCTGCTCTACGCGCCGCCGGGACAGAATGGAAAACGCATGCCAGCGTTCATCATGATGCACGGCAGCGGCAGCTCTGCCACGCAGCAGGAACGCTATTCGAACTTCGACGCGTTCGCCCAGGCGCACGGCCTGGTCGTGATGTATCCGAATGGAATCGACAAGCACTGGAACGACGGCCGCGTGATCGGGCACGAGTCGATGGCGGACGATATCGGGTTCATAAAGGCGATGCTGGCGGAGGTCATTGCCCAGGGATCGATCGATCCCAAGCGAGTCTATGCGGCGGGAATTTCCAACGGCGGCTTCATGGCGCAGCACATGGCGTGCGTGATGCCCGACGCGCTGGCCGGAATCGCCGTGGTGGCGGCGACGCAGCTGGTCGATGCGGCGTGCCCGTCGCCGCGTCCGATGCCTGTGATATTTTTTCAGGGCACCGCCGACAAATTCGTTCCTTTCAATGGTGGCCCGATCGCGCCGCAATTCGGCGCCAATCGCGGTACAGCGATGAGCAATGCGCAGGCGGTCGCGATCTGGCAGAAGCGCAACGGCTGCGGCGCCGCACAGCGAACGCAGATCCCCAGCAAGGACGCGAGCGATCCGTTGTCAGTGACGGTAGAGACCTACTCCTGTCCTGCAGGGCGAGGGCTGGAGGATGTGATCGTGCAAGGCGGCGGTCACACCTGGCCGGGCGCTCATCAGGGCTGGCTGGCCACGAAGATCCTGGGCCCGGTCACCGACAACATAGACGCCAACGCCACGATCTGGAGCTTCTTCCAGTCACAAGCGCCGAAGTGAGCGAGCCCAACTCGTAGTTACTTCAGCGCGGAAAACGAGGTCGGCATCAGGATGCTGTTGGTGATCGAGGCGACGATCGGGCCGTCGGCTTCGCTCCTGGTGCGCGCCTCAATCCATTCTGGATCGACAGCGAAGGCGCCGAACTTCTGGTCGCGATCGGCCAACGATTCCCATTGCAGCATGTAAACCAGGTCGGAACTCGACTCGCCGATCGCCACCGTCCAGAATCCGACCTGCTTGATCCCGTGCTTCTCGAACAGCCGGCAGGTAACGGTGCCGAAGCGCTTAATGATTGCAGGCATGCGTCCCGGGACGATGTGATAAACGCGCAACTCATAAACCATCTCGTGTACTCCTCAAGAATGCGATCGACTCAGAAATTCCGATGTGACGCTAAGCGCGGCCCGTCAGGCGGGCGCGCTCGAGCACGCCTTCGAAGATTCGCACCGCGACCGCATCGACGAGCATTCCGCCCGCACCTGCGGCGCCTGCTCCGTCGCGAGTCGCGGCCTGGTAAGCCTCGGACATTTTGCGCGCATTTTCAATTTCGTGCGGCGTCGGCGCGAACACGTCATTGGCGATTTCGATCTGGCTCGGATGGATCGCCCATTTGCCGACGGCGCCGAGCGTCGCCGCCCATGTCGCCTCGCGCCGGTAGCCGTCCGGATCCTTAAAGTTGCCGAACGGCCCGTCGATCGCGTCGATGCCGTTGGCGCGGCACGCCGTGATCATTCGCACGCGGGCGTGATGCCACAGGTCGCCGGGATATCGAAGCGCCGGATCGCTCGCGACACCGAAGCGCATCCCCTGGCTCGCCGACAGATCGCCGAAGCCGAGGATGAGCGCCTCGAGCCGCGGTGACGACGCCGCAATTTCCTCGACGCGCGCCAGCGCCGCGCTCTCCTCGATCAAAGCTTCGAGCCCGATCTTGTTTTTCAGATGGAGCTTGGTCTCGAGCTGGGTCAGCAGTGTGTCGAAGAACCAGATGTCGCGCGGCGCTTTCGGCTTCGGCACGATGATGACGTCGAGCTTGTCGCCCGCGCCTTCGACCACTTCGATCACATCGTCGTGCGCCCAGTGGGTGTCCGCACCGTTGACGCGGACCGCGCGAACCTTGGTGCCCCAATCGAGGTTGCGCAGCGCGTCGACGGCGTTCTTGCGCGCCGCTTCTTTTTGCGCCGGCGCGACTGCATCTTCAAGGTCGAGAAAAACCATGTCGGCCGCGGTCGCCATCGCCTTCTCGATCATTTTCGGACTCGACGCCGGGGTCGAAAGTTCTGAACGTCTTAATCGAAGGATCATGACTGCTCCTTGTGCGCGATTGAGATTCCCGCGTCAGCCAGCACCTGCGCGGTATGCTCTCCCAGGCGCGGTGCGCGCGCATAAATTCCCGATGGCGTGCCCGTCAGCTTGATCGGACATCCCGCGAGCACCAGTGGAGGATTGTCGCCCGGCTGCTCGACCTCGACCAGCATGCCGCGCGCCCGCGGATGCGGATCCTCGAAGATATCTTTCGCGGTGTTTACGGGCCCCACCGGCACCTTACCGCCGATCGCAGCGACGACTTCGCGCGTGGTGTGCGCCTGCGTCCAGCCGGTGATCAAGCCGCGTACGAAATCCGCGTTTGCGACGCGGCGGTTGGAACTGCGCGTGCGATCATCGGCCACCAGCTCGGGCCTGCCAATCGCGTCGCACAGAATCTTCCAGTGATTCTCGCCCGGCGCCGCAATCGCGACCGCGCCGTCGCGGGTCGGAAAAATATCGAACGGACACAGCACCGGCGTCCCGTTGCCGCCCGGTTCGCGGATCACGCCGCCACTCGAGTACGTGTAAACGATCATCTCGCACAGCGCGAGAATCGCGTCGTACATCGCCACGTCGAGAAATTGCCCCTGCCCGGTGCGGCGCGCAGCATGAATCGCCGACACTACGCCGAGCGCTGCGAGTGTACCTGGATAGATGTCGCCTATGCCGGGGCCGGCTTTGTAGCCGGCGCTGCCCTCCGGACCCGTGACTGCGACCAGGCCGCCCATGCTCTGCGCGACGATGTC
>DATNLS010000297.1:0-2763 GCA_035602775.1 Candidatus Acidiferrales bacterium
TGACCAGGAAATCCGAGATGACGACCACCGTGCCGGCCGGCCGCCGCTGCAGCAGCAATTCGTCAACGGCGTTGCCGAGGCGGGTCTCGCCGCCCGCTCTCACCGACGTGACGAACGGCTTGAAGTTGAGGTACGACTCGCGGCGGCGATGAAACGGCGTCGCTTCCAGCTTCATCGACCCGCGATGCATCGCGAACGCGCCGATTCGCACCGCGTCGTTGTCGGCCATCCCGATGTACGCGAGCGACGCGCCAATCGCGAGCGCGAGTCCGAGCTTGTCGTCGTGCGCGGGCAATCCCATCGACGCACTCGCGTCGACCAGCGCGGTGACCTCGACCTGGCGATCGGCGCGATAGGTCCGCAGCATCAGCTCGTCGAGCCGCGCGAACGCGTTCCAGTCCAGGAAGCGTAAATCGTCGCCGGGCGCATACTCCTTGAAATTTTCCGGTTCGATTCCGAGCCCCTGGACTCTGCCCAGTGCGCGCTGCCCGGTGCGGACGGTGCGGGCGCGCTTGATGCCCAGCACCAGGCGGTCAAGCTTGCGCAAATATTCGGGCTCGAAAGCGCGTGCCTCGAGCATCGGCGGCCGCCTATACTTTCGCGCCGCGAACCGACTTGATGACGCGCTCGACAATGTGCGCGGCGTCGATTCCGTCGGACAGCGCGGCGTAGTTGAGCATTATCCGATGGGCCAGCGCGGCGACCGCCACGTGCTCGATATCTTCGCGCGCGATATTGGCGCGCCCGTCGAGCAGTGCGCGCACCTTGGCGCCCAGGATGAGCGCCTGCGCGCCGCGCGGGCTCGAGCCGAACATCACGTAGCGGTTGACCATCTCGTCGTGCACGGCCTTGGCCTCGTCGGTCACGAAGCGTGAGTTCTGCGGCTGCGTCGCGCGCACCAGCCGCGCCGCGTAAATCTCCATCGCCGGCGCCGCCATCACTTCACGCACCAGTTTCTTCAGCGCCTCGATTCGCTCCGGCGCCTCGGCGGTGTGGAAAATCGGCTCGATGCCCGCGTCGTCGGGGCCGGTGGTCGACGAGATGATTCGCGTCAGTTCGCCTTCGTCGGGATAGTTCAACCGCACTTTGAACAGGAAGCGATCGAGCTGCGCCTCGGGCAGCGGATAGGTGCCCTCCATCTCGATTGGATTCAGTGTCGCCATCACGAAGTAAGGCGGCTTGAGGCGATAGGTGGTGCCGGAGACCGTCACCTGCAGCTCGGCCATCGCCTCGAGCAGCGCGGACTGCGTCTTGGGCGTCGCGCGATTGATCTCGTCGCCGAGCAGGATATGGCAGAACGCGGGCCCTGGCTGAAACGTGAACTCGCGCCGCCCGTCTTCGCCCGACAGAATGACGCGCGTGCCGGTGATATCGGCCGGCATCAGATCGACGGTGAACTGAATTCGATTGAAGCTGAGATTCAGCGCCAGCCCCAGCGTCTTGACCAGCGTCGTTTTGCCGGTGCCGGGGACGCCTTCGATCAGCACGTGACCGCCCGCGAACAGGGCAGACAGCAACTCCTCAACCGCCTGCTCATGCCCGATGATCACCTTGTGGATCTCGGCCTGGATACGCCGAAACGTCCGGGCGAAATCCGCCACCGTTGGCGTTTCCGCCTGCACCTCGCTCATCGTTCGAATACCCGTTTGATCGTGGATCGATCGTCGGCCGGCACCGCGGCGCGCGCGACCGGCTCGTCCGGCTGTTGGTTGAGGCTCAGCGGAGTGCGCACCTTGGGCGGAACGTAAGCGTGACCAGCGCCCTTGGCGCCGTGATCCTGCGGCCGCGCTTCGATTGCAATCTCGAATCCCTCGTTGCCGAGCTTCGAGCCGGCGGGCGCGCCGAACAGGCTGTCAGGGTCCGCGCCGATTCCGTGGGCCTCGCCGCCGTTGCTGCTGTTCTCACCGCTTTGCTGGATGCTGCGGTCGGAGGCGCTGTCGTCCTGGTTGGGATTGTCTTTGCCGGCGTCGGACTCGACGCCCGCCGCGCCGGGACCGCGGGGCGATGGCTCCGAATTCGGCTGACGCGAATCGTCTTCCGGCGGCAGATTTAACTCGTTGTTCGACTTCGGCTGATCCTGCTTGAACTGACCGGCGACGTCGCCGTGCCGATTCTTCTGCGCATCAGGCGCGCGATGAATTTCGTTTCGATCCTGATCGCGGCCCGAGTCGGCCAGCCGCAGGTTGAGGCGCTTGTTCGAGGCCGCTTGCTGCCCGGTCAGTTTGTTTTGTAAATTTCCGGCCATATCGCGCGCGCGATTCACCAGTTGATTCAGCGAATTCCCGGGAGCATCGCTGCCCGCGGCATTCTCGCTCGCCAGCTTGTCCGCGAGCCGGCGCATGGTCGCGGCGTCGGCGGTGACCTGCATCCCCGATTCATCGCCCGGCTCGGCTTCTCGCAGATGCAGATCGTCGAGATCGACCGTCAGGTCGTCCTGACCGTTGGCCGCGGCGATTCGCGGCGCGTGCTTGATTCTTGAGATCGGAACCGCAATCGCCGCCAGCACGATAGCTCCCGCCAACGGATAGATCGCGCGTGACACGCGGCGCCGCTCGATCTTCGAGGGAGCGAATTCGTCGTGATGGCCGAGGGTATCTTCGAGCAGGTACGACCACAGCGGACCGCGGGTCTCGCTGTCCGCGAGCGCGATAACCGTCGAGAGGCGTCCCTTCAGCTCGGCGCGGTCGTCGGCAATCGACGCGGCTCGCAATGCGCTGGCGCGCATTAGCCAGCCGGCCCTGATAGCGCTCACGATACCGGCCG
>DATNLS010000108.1:0-3619 GCA_035602775.1 Candidatus Acidiferrales bacterium
TCGCGCCGGCCTGGTAGCACGCACTGACCGCCGATCCGGTATTGACCAGCGATTGTGTCGAGCGGCCGAACACGAGACCGGGTCCTCCCGTTGCGATCAGCGTCGTGTCGGCGGCAAAGGCGCGCATCTCGAGCGAGCGCGTGTCGATCGCGACGATTCCGCGGCAATCGCCCGACTCATCCTGCACCAGGCTCAGCATCTCCCAGCCTTCGAACTTGCGCACGAGGCCGTCCGCTTCGTAGCGGCGGACCTGCTCGTCCAATGCGTACAGGAGTTGCTGGCCGGTGGTCGCGCCGGCGAATGCGGTCCGATGATGCTTGGTGCCGCCGAAGCGGCGGAAGTCGAGCAGGCCCTCGGGTGTGCGATTGAACATCACGCCCATCCGATCGAACAGGTAGATGATAGCCGGCGCTGCCTCGCACATCGCTTTGACCGGCGGCTGATGCGCGAGAAAGTCGCCGCCGTAAATGGTGTCGTCGAAATGAATCATCGGCGAGTCGCCCTCGCCTTTCGTATTAACGGCGCCGTTGATTCCGCCCTGGGCGCACACCGAATGCGATCGCTTGACCGGCACGATCGAGAACAGATCAACTTGCTCGCCCTGCTCCGCCAGCTTCATCGCGGCGGTCAATCCAGCCAGCCCGCCGCCTACGATAATGTGATGCCCTGGCACTTCGATGTTCTCCTCAGGCGGGTGCGCGAAATGCGATCAGAATCGAGACGCTGACGATCGTCAACACGACGAACAAGGCGACGCACGCGCGGTTGACCAGCGTTTGCGCCCGGGCGCCGACCGCGATTCCCCAGGTGATCGTGAATGTGAAAATGCCGTTGCACAGGTGATAGACGCACGCGAGGGTCCCGACCAGGTAAGTGGTAAGAATCAGCGGATTCATCATGAACTCATGCATCCGCATGTAATCCGTCTCGACCCCGGTCGCGTAGAAGTACGCGCGCGTCGAAAAAACGTGAAAGCCGATGAACAGGAACGCGAGAATCCCGGTGATGCGCTGCAAGGTGTACTGATAGTTGCGCTCGTACGGGTAGTCGTTGGGCTGCGCGGTGGCCGTGATGACGATCCCGTAAATCGCGTGGTAGAGAATTGGAATCCACAACACCAGCGCTTCCACGGCGATCTGAAACGGAATGTTGCGGGTGAACTCGGTCTCCTTCCACCACGTTCCGCCGCCTTTCAGCACGAAAGCGTTTTCGAAGAGATGGAAAAACAGGAACCCGCCGATAGGAATGATTCCCGACAGCGAATGCAGCCGGCGCAGCAGCCAATGCCTCTCGTCGCGCGTCATGCCCACCGCAATCGGTGGCGCGGCAAGTGCTTCTGCTTCAGCCATAGGCCTTTTCTGTATCGCGATCGCTGCTAGCCGGCCGCGATTACTTTGTCCATCGCCTCGACCAGCTCGCGAACGTGGCCGACCGAGCCGTCGAAGGCGGTCTTCTCGGCGGGCGTGAGCTGGATTTCAACGACGCGCTCGACTCCGCCAGCGCCGATCACGACCGGCACTCCCGCGAACAACCCCTTAACGCCGTACTCGCCGTCAAGGTACGCGGCGCACGGCAGCACCGACTTGCGATCGAGCATGAACGCCTCGACCATTTTGTAAACCGCGGTTCCCGCCGCGTAATACGACGACGTTTTCATCAGCTCGACGATCTCACCGCCGCCGCCGCGCGTGCGCTTCTCGATTTCGTCGAGCCGCTTCGCCGCGATCAGCCGCTCGATCGGCTGCCCACCGACCGTCGTGTAGCTGCGAATCGGCACCATGTCGTCGCCATGCCCGCCGAGCACCATCGCGGAAACGCTCTCGACCGACACGCCCAGCTCCGTAGCGAGGAACGTGCGGTAGCGCGCCGAGTCGAGCACGCCCGCCTGCCCAACGATGCGGCCTTTCGCGAAACCGGTCACCCGTTTGAGCTGGGTAACCATCGCGTCGAGCGGATTCGTCACAGCGATCACGAACGCGCCGGGCGCGTGTTGCTTGATCGCGCTGCCAACGTCGGTCATCACCTTGGCGTTTATCTTGAGCAGGTCGTCGCGCGACATTCCGGGTTTGCGCGGCGACCCCGACGTGACGACGCAGCAATCGGCCCCCTCGATCTGCTTGATGTCGGTGGTGCCGATGACGTTGACGTCGATGCCGAGCACGGGCGCCGACTCGAGCATGTCGAGCGCCTTGCCCTGCGGCAGTCCGTCGATAATGTCGTAGAGCACGATGTCGCCGAGTCCGCGCAGGAAGCATAGATGGGCGCAGGTCGCGCCGACATTGCCCGCCCCGATGAACGCAATTTTCTTCCGAGCCACGTTTTTGCTCCCGTTCTCGATCTGAAGATTAACTTATATTCGCGTTTTTGTTAATGAGCAATACTTAAGTGAGTCGACAGCCCGAATACCGACCACTATCGCACAGGCATGCCCCAAACGTCGGATAGATAGCAGCGTTTGCCGACGTTGTGAAGCAAATCCCAGGAGGCCCGGTGCACCCTTTAGTTTGGATTGGGAGACTGCCACCGTGTCTTATGAGTTCCAAGACGGTCGCCTTATTTGCAGGCTTAGGAGCGGTCGGCCCGATAGTCCTGTTCGCTGTTACCTACTGTTGTAACTCGACGAGTGACTGGTGGTTAATACTCTGGCCCACTGGCGTGATGTTACTAGGCGATACTCGGGAGCCCCCAACCAGCTTCGAATTTACGCACTGGTCGGCGTGATCGTTACCAGTCTTTTTACGGGCGTGCGTCGTTTGCGTGCAGGGCCAAATTGAACCAGTGCCAGCATTTGCAGCAGAATTGGCGGGACAGGGAAGAGCGAAACCTGAGGACGCACCCCCACTCAAGCGTGGCGCAGCCATCGCGAGATCTCGCGGATCGTCGCACGCTTGCCGTACATCAAAATTCCCGTCCGGTAGATTCGCGCGCTGACGAACATGGCGCCGCCAATCGTCGCGACCAACAGAATCAATGAAAGCGCGACTTGCCATAGCGGTGGCTCGTGAACCGCCATCCGCTCGAACATCAAGATCGGCGAGCAGAACGGAAACAGCGACGCCGCCACCGAGACCGTTGAATCCGACGCGGTCGCCACCGGCAGAATCATCGCCGATGCGGCGATCAGCGGCAGCACCACCACGAAGTTCCACTGCTGCGCTTCGTCGATCGAATTGAAGATCGCGCCGACGCCCGCAAAAATCGCACTGTAGAGCAGGTATCCCAGCGTATAGAAGATCACGAACCAAACTATCAGCGATGGGCCGACGTCGAGCACCTTCATCGCTGTGCGCAGGTACTCGCTGCGAGAGGCGCCGAACCCTGCGATCGACAGCCAAAGTCCGATCTGGGTCAACCCGACGCTGCCGGTCCCGAGAATCTTGCCGCTCATCAGTTCCTGCGCGCTCGCCGCGCACATCAGGACCTCGGTTATCCGCGAGCTCTTTTCTTCCATGACCGATCGCATCACCATCACGCCGTACGACAGCAGCGAAAACAGCATCACGAACATCAGGACGAACACGACCGCCGCGCCGCGCAGCTCGTTGTACGTCCCCGACGTTCTGCCCGCGCTGACCGCGGTCAAAGCCACTGGCTGCAGGGTCTCGGCGACGTCGCCGCT
>DATNLS010000097.1:0-2220 GCA_035602775.1 Candidatus Acidiferrales bacterium
CTTCCTCGCGCGCCTTGAGCGCCGCGTAGTCGGCCAGATTGCGCTTCAACTTTTTCTTGAGCGCCGGCGCGATTCGCGCCGACGTCAGCTCCGCCGCGTCGGGCAGTTCCGCCAGCACCCGATTCACGACCATCGCCGAGACGCGCAGGCCGGCATCCTCGAGCGCACCGACAAACTCACGCGCCTGCGCGATTCGGCTCGACTCCGCCGTCGTGACGATTACGATTGCCGTGTCGTTCGCGCGCAGCTTGTCCTGCGCCCGCGCGGCGCGGTTGGAAAAGCCTTCGTACATCCCGTCGAAACTGCGCACGAAAGACTGCACGTCGCTCAGCAGATTCAGCCCCGTCACGCGATCGAACGCCGCGAGCACGGTGCGCGCCGCAATATCGACCATCCGCAATTGGCTCCGAAACAGTCCGGCCGGCGCGCCGAGCAGACTGACGGCGCGCGAGTTGAGCAGTTCGAGCAGGCGCCGCGGCGCGTCGAGGAAGTCGATCGCCTCGGTCGCGGGCGGAGTGTCGAGCACAATCAGGTCGGTGGCGGGATTCGCCGCCAGCTCGAGCAATTTTTCCATCGCCATGTAATCCCCGACGCCCGCCAGCGCGCCTGACAGATTGCGATAGATTCGATTCTCGAGAATCGTGTCGCGCGCCGCGTCCGACGAAGCGTAGCGCGCGATGATCGAGTCGAAGGTGCGCTTCGGATCCAGCCGCAGCGCCCGCAGCCGCGCGCGATTCGACGCGCCGCCGCGGCGCGACCGCCTGATGCCGTCGAGATGGACTTCGACCGGATCGGAAGAATCCGCCTCGAGGCCGAGCGCATCGAGCAGGCGCGGCGCGGGATCTACCGTCATCACGTCGACGGCGCATCCTGACACTGCGGCGCGGACGGCGAGTGCGGCGCTGATGGTAGTCTTACCGACGCCGCCCGGTCCCAGGCAGATCACGAGCTTCTGCGCGCGCAGGTCGAACGACATCATCGGTCGAGCAGCTCCGCCTCGAGCACCCGGCCAAGCTGCTCGATCTCGCGCGGGCCGATGGCCGGAGTGAATAGCATTGGGAAGTTGATAGTCGAGAGGCCGGCGCCGGCGAACCGCGGGCCGACGAGACACGCCTGCTCATGCGCGGCGTTGCGCCGGATTGCGAGGCGGGCGTGCCCGTCCAGCGGACTTATCGCGGCGAGTTCGGAGGTGTCAAAAATCAAATCGGGAACGCAGTTCATTATCGCCGCGACGGTCGCGATGCCGAGCCGATTGCGAATGGTGGCGGCGGTTTCAAGCGCCTCGCGCACCGCAAGATCCTCCGGCGTGGTCGTGATGACCGCGCCGAAGCGCGTCGCGTCGCCAAGAAAACTGTCGATCGAGCCCGCCAGCCGGTTCAGTGTGCCGCCCGGCGCGATGTTCCTGACACCCGACGAGACAGTGAGCAGCTCAACCGCACTGCCCGACGCGGGCGCATCGATCACGAGGTAGCGATCTTCGAGCGCCGCGTCTCCCGCCATGATCCGCAGACGTTCCAGCAGCAAAAACGCCTCGAGCCCCGGCAGCGCCGCCGTGACGTAGCCGAAGGTCCGGCTGCGCAGCATCCGGCGCGAGATGGCGCGAATCGGGACGATCCGCTCGATGAACGCCTCGAGCTCGGCGCGCGGCGTCAGCGCGATCACGTCGAGCGTATCGCTGACTTTGACTGCCGTGGAATCCCGCGGCGTCGCGCCGAGCGCAGTCGCCGCCGACAGCCGCCGGTCCAGGTCGGCGAGCGTGGTCGGCCGCCGGTGCGACAGCGCGACCGCAAGCGCGGCGGCGACCGTGCTCTTGCCGGTCCCGCCTTTGCCGGTTACGAACAAGACCCGCGGCAGCGTCATCGGCTAGAATGTAGGGGTCGGGGAGGTATCAGTAAACCGTGAGCCAGAGTAAGCCGCCATCGATAGATTCGATGCTGATCGCGATACCGCCCGAGCAGATCGTGCTGTTCAAGTCTATCGTCGAGTCGTATGACAATCTCGCGACGCTGCGCACCGAGGATCCCGTACGGCATCATTTGAGGATTTACTTTTCGGCGGATTCGCGCGACGAAGTCGAGGCGATGATGGCGTCGCTCGCGGCGCAGTTCGAGATCGAAAGACTTCCGGAATGGTAGAAGGCAGGCGGGCGGGTGTTTATCGACACACCGCCCGCGTCGCTGGTTGGCTGGACGCTCGCGCTATCGCGCGGCGCCGTTAGCG
>DATNLS010000149.1:0-3117 GCA_035602775.1 Candidatus Acidiferrales bacterium
CTTGTGGGCTGGTATCTGCTCATCCCGCCTCATCAGCAACTCAGCCCCGAATTAAGACATTACCGGCCATTCCCTCGGACTCGCGCGTCATCCCCTCCAATGCTATAACCACTCGTCTGTACCTTCCCGATCACGCTCAACCGAGACGGGGTGTAGCTCAGCCTGGCCAGAGCACTGCGTTCGGGACGCAGGAGTCGCTGGTTCAAATCCAGTCACCCCGATTTTTTCAGTGAATTGCCCTCCGGGGGCCAAGCAGCACAAACGTGATCACTGAGATCCTTCTGATACTCGGCGCGTACCTTATCGGCTCGATTCCCACCGGCGTCATCGTCGGACGCCTGCGCGGCTTCGATCCGCGTGCCGTCGGCAGCGGCAATATCGGGACGTCCAACGTAATACGCGCTGGCGGTATCAGTGCCGCGCTCATGACCTTCGCTGGCGACGTGCTCAAAGGCGCGATTCCCGTGATCGTCGCGCGCAGTGCGGGATTTCCAGTCGCGACTATCGCATGGGTCGGCCTCGCGACATTCATCGGCGCGATTTGTTCCGTGTTCCTTTTCTTTCAAGGTGGCAAGGGCATCGCCGCAGCATTAGGAATATGGCTCGCGATCTCGCCGACGGTGATCCTGTTCGCGCTCGCGACGTTCGTCGTGGTCGTCGCGATTACCCGACTCATGTCGCTAGGCTCAATCGTCGCGGCCATCGTCTTGCCGCCCGCGGTTGCTATCGCCGGACTTCCTCATCACTACCTGCTGCTCGCGATCCTCATGACGGCGCTCGCCCTGTTTCGCCATCGCGAGAATATCCAGCGCCTGTCCCGCGGCGAGGAGCCCAGGTTCCAGCTCAAGCGCAGCAGCAGCGGCGCTACGTCCTAGCAAGTGCCTGTGGATTAATCTGACGCCTGCCAGTTAAGCACCCCTGAAGCTCGGCTGGGCGCAGCCGACGAAAATTGTGATGCGGCAGTGCGTATCGCAACGCCCTGTGCCCGTTGGCATCGCGCTTGCGTTGACCTCGGCGCTGGATGTTGGCGCAATCCCGCTGGATCGACTAGGTATCTGTCTGAAACCTGCGAGGAGTGACCAAATGACACCAGCGGAACAAAAGGAATTAGCCACCGATTTTCTCAGCGAGTTTGAAAATCCCGATCCGGTGCGGCTCGCCACGATGGTCGCCAATGATTTCGAGTGGAAGGTCATGACCAGGATGGAAGGCATGCCGCCGGTGAAGGGACACGAAGGGCTCCGCAACCTCGTCAAGGGGCTCAAGGCGATGATGCCTACGGGACTCGGCCTCAAAATCGAGACGATCATCTGCGAAGGCGACCGCTGCGCGATTCAGGCGGAATCGAATACCGTCGCCTCCAACGGCAGGAAATACAACAATCTCTACCACTTCGACATCCGCTTCGACGGCGACAAGATTGCCGAGGTGCGCGAGTATTGCGACACCAATCACGCGCGGGAGGTTTTCTTCACCAAGTAGATTGCCGGACGCGGTCATCCTGACGCGCGCAAATTTTGGGGGCTTGAACCTGCTCCAACTTGGGAGAATTGTTATTGAGACGAGGTGGGGCCGGCATACGTCCCGCGACACCGAGAGCAGACTTATGAAGAAGATTGAAGCAATCATCAGACCGCTCAAGCTCGACGGGGTCAGAAAGGCACTATCGAGTATCGGTGTGCAGGATCTCGCGGTCAGCCAAGTGAGCGGACTCGGCCGTCCCAAGTTGAAGCTCGCGATAATTGTTTCGGACGAGCTGGTGGCGCAGGCCGTCGAGACTATCGAGAGCGCCGCGCGCGCGGCCTGACTGAGAAGCGACCGAGAGGAGACTTATGAAGAAGGTTGAGGCGATCATCAAACCGTTCAAGCTCGACGAGGTCAAAGAGGCCCTGTCGAGTATCGGGGTGCAGGGCCTCACAGTCAGCGAGGTCAAAGGATTCGGCCGTCAGAAGGGGCATACCGAGCTGTACCGCGGCGCCGAGTACGTCGTCGACTTTCTACCCAAGGTCAAGCTCGAGATAATCGTGTCGGACGAGCTGGCGGCGCAGGTGGTCGAGACCATCGAGCGTGCGGCGCGCACCGGGAGAATCGGCGACGGCAAAATCTTCGTCATGCCGATGGAAGAGGTCGTGCGCATCCGCACCGGCGAGCGTGGCGTCAACGCGCTGTAAATAATTCTGTGCCATACCCTTCGCGAAAACCGCGCTGCGCGGATTTCGCGTCTTCTCTTTCACCGGGTGCAGGGGTTACCCCTGCCGCCCACCGCGTAGGTGATTGTTTCTGATTATTTCCCTTTGCTCCTAAGGCCGCGGCCGAAATCCCACTTGCGGCCCTTCTTGAACTCGCTCACGATTCGCCGCGACACCACCATCCGATGCACTTCGTCGGGCCCGTCGTAAATTCGTGCGAAGCGCGCGTGACGATACATCCGCGCCAGCGGCGTGTCCTCGGACACTCCCAGCGCGCCATGCACCTGAATCGCGCGATCGATGACGTCGTGCAGCACCTTGGCGCCGAAGAACTTGATCAGTGAGATCTCGACGCGCGCCTCGTCGCCGGCGTCGATCTTCGCCGCCGCGTTGAGCGTGAGCAATCGCGCGGCCTGGATCTCGGCGGCGGAATCGGCAATCCAGTTCTGAATCGTCTGCTTGTCCGAGAGCGGGCCGCCGAACGCCTGGCGATTGATCGCCCGCTCGACCATCAGCTCGAACGCGCGCTGCGCCTGCCCCAGCCATCGCATGCAATGGTAGATGCGGCCAGGGCCGAGCCGCTTCTGCGCGATCGTGAACGCCTGCCCGCGCGGACCGAGCAGGTTGGTCAGCGGCACGCGCACGTCGGTGTATTTGATCTCGCAATGCCCGCCCGACGTCTCGCCCATCACGGGCACGATGCGCACGATCTGATAGCCCTTGGTGTCAGTCGGCACGACGATCATGCTGAAGCGCTCGTGCGCGGGCGCGTCAGGCTCCGTCACGCACATGACGGTCGAGAACGCCGCCACGTTGGCGCCGCTGGTGAACCACTTGTGGCCGTTGATGACCCATTCGTCGCCGTCTTGCACGGCGCGCGTGCGCAACCCGGTCGGGTCGGCGCCGGAGACTTCGGGTTCCGTCACGC
>DATNLS010000079.1:0-6616 GCA_035602775.1 Candidatus Acidiferrales bacterium
AAGGGAGAGGGGTTAGGGGAGAGGTTATCCGGTGAAGGGATAGTGATTAGGTCCGAGCTACCTCCCCGACTACATCGCGAGGCCGCCATCCACCTGGATTACCGCGCCCGTGATATAGGCCGCCGCGTCTGTCAGCATGAAGGCCGCCATCGGCACGACGTCCTCGACTATGCCGAAGCGGCCAAGCGGGATCATCGCGAGCGCTTGTGCTCGATTCTCTTCAGGCAGCGAAGCGGTCATGTCGGTCTCGATGAATCCCAGGGCCAGCGCGTTGACGCGGACGCCGAGCCGTCCCACTTCTTTCGCGATCGATTTCGTGAGTCCTATCAGTCCCGCCTTCGCCGCCGAATAGTTTGCCTGGCCGGGCAGTCCAATCAGCCCGCTGACCGACGTGATATTCAGGATCGAGCCGCGCTTCGCCTTCATCATCATGAACGCCGCCGCGCGCGCGAAATTGAACGCGCCCGTCAGATTCACGCGGATAACCTCGTTCCAGTCCTCTTCCGACATCATCACGAACACTTTGTCGCGCGTCATGCCCGCGTTGTTGACCAACCCGTCGATTTGCCCGAACTCCTTCTTGGTCGCGTTGACCATCTCGCGCACGCTCTTGAGATCGCCGACATCGACTTTGTACGCGAGCGCCTTGACCCCAAGCTTTTCGATTTCAGCCTTGAGCTCGGCCGCTGGCTGATCGCTCTTGACGTAGTTGAACGACACGTTGGCGCCGCGCCGCGCGACTTCCAGCGCGATCGCCCGCCCGATTCCGCGCGTCGCGCCGGTCACGATAACTCCGCGCCCTTCAAGATCTTTCATGCTGAGTCTCCTGGCTCGACGCCATGTCCGCCGCGGCCATCTCGCGCTCGAGCGTCGGCCGGTACTGCGCGATGTACGACAGATAGTTGTATCCAAAGGCACGCTCAAGCTCGGCGTCGTACCTCGGCGGGTCGGCACCCAGGTCCTTCGCCAGCGACGTCAGCACCATCCACTCCTCGGAGCGGGGCGCCTTGCGCAGCGCGTCGCGCCGCAGCATGACCTGCATCGGCTTGACGTCCGCCAGATGCGCCAGCAGTGGGATCATTTCGCTCTCGTTGTTGGTCATCTCGTCGCGCGCAAACAGGTTCACCGCGTACATGAGCATCGTCGCGATACACTTCGCGACCGTGTCGGGCGTCGCGCGCTCGCGGTACATATGCAGCGGACCCTTGGACGAGAGCGCGTAGGCAAGGAAGTCGGCGTTGGCGTCGAGAATAGTCGAGATGAACTGGACCGCGCGCGGCGATCCCAGTTCCGCCAGCCGTGCGCGAGTCGCATCGAGTCCCGGCTTCGCCAGCCGCCGCATAAAGCGCCGCCGCGCCGGAGACAGCCAGTAGATCAATCCCGAGAGCATCGTGGCTTCGGGTTTAACAGCGCCCGCTAAAATAAAAAAGGCCGCCCGGTTGTGAGCGGCCTATCTCTCTGATCCGATTCCCCTCTCCAGAAGGGAGGGGCTAGGGGAGAGGTGATCTGGAGTTAGTGGAGCGCTAGTTCTACGCGCTGAACGACGACCCGCATCCGCAAGTGTGGCTCGCGCGCGGATTGTCGAAGCGGAATCCCGCGCCGTGCAGCCCCTCGACGTAGTCCAGCGTCGTTCCCGCGATATACGGGAGCGCAATCTCGTCAACGTACACAATCACTCCGCCGAAATCGGTCACGCGGTCGCCTTCCTTCTGCGTGTCGAAGTTCAGCGCATATTGAAAGCCGGAGCATCCGCCGCCAACCACCCCGATTCGCATCCCATGCTGGGCGCTGAGACCTTCCTTCGCGTGCATCTTGCGCACCATCTCGACTGCCTTGGGCGTCAGCTTGACGTCGGGCAACGACGCGGTGTCTATAGGCTGAGCCGGCGCCTGCTGCTCGGCATGCTCGTGTCCGTGTTCGTGCCCATGATGCTCGATGTTAAGTCCGTCAGCCATTTTCGCTGGAAACCTCCAATCAGTAGCGCTTACCTGTCGATCATGCGCTATACCAAGAAATTAATCGTAGCCCAATAGTCGAGTCAATGCATCCACAATTAATGGCGCGAAAACCCCTTCTGGATGCTAGCGTTTTGGCATCGTCATGGACTTTCTTCGTGAAACTCTGACCCGCGCCGCTCACGGGCTGGGATTCGTTCTGGTCGGATTTGCAAGGCTCCGACCACTCGCCGAACGCGAGGACTTCTATCGTCAATGGCTCACCGACGGCGGCAACGCGTCGATGACCTACCTGGCGCGCGAACCCGATCGCCGCTTCGACCCGCGCCGACTCGACCCGCGCTACCGGTCCGTCGTCAGCCTGGGCTATCCGTACGCCGCGCGCGCCACGCCCAAAGTCGATTGGCGCACTGAGATGCGCGGCAGAATCGCGGCGTACGCGCTCGGCCGCGACTATCACGACGTAGTCCAGAAGCGGGCGCGCGCAGTCGGCAATCTCATCCGGCAACTTCGTCGCGGCGCGGTCACGCGCACCTACGTCGACACCGGGCCGGTGTTCGAGCGCGAGTGGGCGGCCGATTCGCGCATCGGATGGTTCGGCAAGAACACGATGATTCTGAATCGTGACCATGGCTCGTACTTTTTTCTCGCCGAGATTTTCACCGACGCCGAATTCGACGCGCCCGCCGATCCTTATCGCGATCATTGCGGCACCTGCCGGCGATGCCTCGATCTGTGTCCGACCGGCGCGCTTGCCGACGGCTACGTGATGCGCTCGGAACTGTGCATCTCGTATCAGACGATTGAAAATCGCGGCGCCATACCGCGCGATCTGCGCCCCAAGCTCGGCAACTTGATCTTCGGCTGCGACATTTGCAACGACGTCTGCCCGTGGAACGACGCTCATTCGTCTGACGATGGCATCGGCATTGACGATCTGCTGCCGCGTTTGCCTGATCTGCTCGCGCTCACCGAGGAGGAGTTCGGCAGTCGCTTCACGGTGAGCGCGGTCAAGCGCGCCAAGCGGCGCGGGCTGTTGCGCAACGTCGCGGTCGCGCTCGGTAACACCGGAAATCCTGACGCCATTGCGCCACTCGCGCGCTCGATTGAAACCGAGACCGAGCCGTTGGTCCGCTCGCACGCCGCATGGGCGCTCGGACAGATTGGAGGAAGCAGTGCCCGCCGCGCACTCGATCGCGCGCTCCGCGACCGCGATACCAGTGTTCGCAGAGAGGCCGCCGCGGCGCTCGAAACAAATTGAGCTCGGACGCTTGTCAAAGCATTGACGCAAAGCAACACTGTACCAACGGTGCTCTTACTACGATGAACGACGCACGACGGGAATTTGTGGCGCTTGCGGCCAAAGAGCCGGTGCCATTGGCGCGAGGCGCGCTGCTGATCGCGAAGGAAGAATATCCCAACCTCGACCTCGACGAGTATCTCGACAAGCTGGCGACGCTCGCACGCGAGGCCGAGCCGATCGTCCGCGCCGGCGAGGATACGGTCGAGCGCGTGCAGTTGCTGTCGCATTTTCTGTTCGAGCTCAAAGGCTTCGAGGGCAACGCGCAGAACTACAACGACCCGCGCAACAGCTTTCTCAACGACGTCCTCAATCGTCGCCTCGGACTGCCGATCACGTTGTCGTTGGTGTATCTCGAAGTCGGCCGCCGCCTCGGTCTCAATCTCTACGGCGTCTCCTTTCCGAACCATTTCCTGGTCAAGGCGGTCGACGAGCGCGGCGAGCTGATCATCGATCCGTATGTCGGCGGCAAGATTCTCGCGCTCGACGAGATTCGCGCGCGCCTCACGCAAATTTACGGGCAGCCGGTCGAGCTGAATCCGGCGATGCTGCAAGCGCGCGGCGCGCGGCACATACTGGCGCGAATCCTGCGCAACCTGAAGATCATCTACATGGGCGCGTCGGACTGGACCCGCGCGCTCTCGGCGCTCGACCGCATCATCATGCTCGAGCCGCGCTCGCTCGACGAGCTGGTCGAGCGCGGTGGCCTGTTCGAGCGGCTCGAATGCTTCAAGCCAGCGCTCGACGATTACCAGAGTTTTCTTTCGCAGGCGCCCGATCATCCCGCGGCTGAGGCGGCGCGCGAAGCGGTGCTGCGCCTCATTCGCCAAGTTGCGTTGATAAACTAACGTTGCGCTGATTAACTGGCGCGCGACATCATCGATGGCTGAATTCCCGAAAGCCCGCGATTTCTTCGAGTCGAGCGGCGTCGCCGTCGCGGACCACGATCTGCGGCGCAAGCTCGAGAGCGCCAGCGCGCGCCATCTCGATCACTTCGTCCAGGTCAAAGCTGATTTCCCCGCCTACGACGACGAGCGCGACGCCGCCCATCGAATCAAGACCGATGCGATCGCGCATCTCGACGAATTGCTCATCGAGCTCACCTCGAAGCTCGAAGCGCGCGGGTGCAAAGTGTTCCTTGCCGAGGATGCGGCCCAGGCGCGCAACTATATCGTGGCGCTCGCGAAAGCCCGGGGCGCCAGGAACGTCGTCAAGGGCAAATCGATGACGACCGAGGAAATCGATCTCAACGACGCGCTCGCAAAGGAGGGAATCGACGCGGTCGAGACCGACCTTGGCGAGTACATTGTGCAGCTTCGCGGCGAGCGTCCGTCGCATATCATCACGCCCGCGATTCATCTGTCGAAAGAAGACATCGGCCAGCTTTTCACCGACAAGTTCGGCATCGAGTACACCGCCGAGCCCGAGAAACTCACGGCCGAAGCGCGCTCGCGATTACGCGCGATTTTTCTCGCCGCGGATTTCGGCGTCACCGGCGTCAATTTCGCCATCGCGGAAACCGGTACGCTGGTCGTCGTCGAGAACGAAGGCAACGGCCGCCTGTCGAGCACGATGCCGGAGACGTTCGTCGCCGTCATGGGAATCGAGAAGGTCATTCCGCGGCTCGACGACCTCAGCCACTTTTTGGAAATCCTGGCGCGCACCGCGACCGGGCAGAAGCTCACCACTTACACCAGTTTCATCACCGGACCGCGGCGCGAGGGCGACCTCGACGGCCCGGCCGAGATGCACGTCGTGATCCTCGACAACGGGCGCAGCGCGATGCTCGCGGATCCGGTGCTGCGCGAGGCGCTGAACTGCATCCGATGCGGGGCGTGCCTCAACGTATGCCCGATTTACCGGCGCATCGGCGGTCACGCGTACGGCTCTGTCTATCCGGGACCGATCGGCTCAATAGTCAGTCCGAATCTTTTCGGCAGCGCGGCGGGCTACCTGCCGTTCGCCTCGACCCTGTGCGGTGCGTGCAAGGACATCTGTCCCGTCAAGATAGACATCCCGCGAATCCTGCTCCATCTGCGCTGGAAGGAGAGCACCGGCAAGCATCCGCTCAAATGGCCGCGCGCGATCGAACGGGCGCGGCGGGGCGCGCGGCGATTTGCGAAGACGGCGCGCTATCCGCGGACAGTTCGCGCGCTTGGAAAAATCGCAGCGGTAGTGCTGAAGCCATTCGCGCACAATGGTTATCTGCGTCGGATGCCGGGACCCTTCGGCAACTGGACGAAGTATCGCAACTTCCCGCGGCCGCGTCCGCATAAGCGCCCGCCGAGCTGAACGTGGCCGATCTGCACAAAATAATCGCGAGCGTCAAAGACGCGCTCGGCAATAGCACGCAGAACAACTCGCACCCCGCTGACGCAACCGCCGCGATGCCGGTCTCGCCGTCGGCGTATCGCGCGGAGCTCGCATCGGCGTTCGCGCGCGAGCTCGAAGAGGTCGGCGGCAAATTCCTCGGAGTACTCAGTCCACCCGAAGTGACTAATCGAATAGTCAGTCTGGCCGGCGAGCTCGGCGCGAAGACAGTCGCGCTTGGACAAGGCGTCGCGAGCGACATGGACGCTATCGGCGAGGCGCTCGAGCGCGCCGATTTCAGGATCGTGCGGACGGTGCCGGTGGCGGACACCGAGCGCGCCGCGATGCGCGCGCGCGTCGCCGACGCCGATCTCGGAATCGCCGAGGCCGACTTCGCGATCGCCTCGACCGGCACGCTGGCCGTTGTTTCAACCGCAAATCGTCCGAGCGCGCTCACGCTGTTGCCGCCGGCGAGCCTCGTGCTCGTTCAGATCGATCGCGTGATGCCGAATCTTGCGGCGGTGCTCGCCGAGATGGGCCCGGCCGGCGTCGCCGCCAATCGCTTGACGCTAATCACCGGCCCGAGCCGGACCGCGGATATCGAGAAGCGAATCGTGCTCGGCGTCCACGGCCCCAAGTCGCTGCACGTGATCGTGGTGTGGCCGCACGATGACTGAAGTCCAGCTATTCTCGACCTGCCTCGCCGAGGAATTTTTCCCCGAGGTCAACGACAGTGCCGCGACTGTGCTCGAGCGGCTGCGGCTCAAGGTGACGCCGATTCGCGGCGCGTTCTGCTGCGGGCAAGTCGCGTTCAACGAAGGCATGCGCGAGGAGGCGGTCAATCTCGCGCGGCGATTTCTGAACTCGGTCCAGCTGGATGTTCCGATCGTCGTGCCGTCGGGTTCATGCACCAGCATGCTGAAGATTTTCTACGGCGACTTGCTCGCCGGCGATCCCGCACTCGCGGCCAAGGCGACGGCGATTCGGCCGTGGGTATTCGAGCTCTCGCAGTTCATCGTCAACGTGCTGAAGGTGAAGTACCTCGGCGCGC
>DATNLS010000057.1:0-2424 GCA_035602775.1 Candidatus Acidiferrales bacterium
TTCGACGAATTCATCGATTGTGACGAGCGGTGCCGAGGCGTTCGTCACGATTCGCGCGCCCTCGGACGCGCGCACGAGCGGACTCGAAAACACGCGCGCGAAAGTTCCGCCTCCGCGCCGCGTTTCGATCGCGCGGCTCGCGAGGCGCATCTGCGCGCGCCCCGGTTCCGAGAGCGGCACGTCGTTGCGGCCGTGATACCTGATGCTCGACTCGCCCTCGGTCTCGCCGTGGCGGACGAGGATCAACCGCGCGCCGCGATTCATTGGTCGTCGAACAGCGGATTCATCACGAGGCCGGTGAGGAGCTTGGGATGGAAGTAGGTCGATTTCTCGGGCATCGTCGCGCCCGCGTCGCTCACCCGCTCGACATCTTGAATCGACGGCGGATTCATGAGGAACGCGCCGTCAGCGTGTCCGTTTGCGACCGCGCCAAGTGCGCCGCCAACTTCGATCGTATATTCAATATTTCCGCCTTTGCGAATCTCGTCGGCGCGGAGCCCGAATATTCGATCGAACACCAGCGCGTGCAAGACTGACACGTCGAGGCGGCGCACCTCGGACGGTGCGTCGGGCAGCGCGGCATCCATCGCGGTTTTGCTGCGCAGCCACAGAATCAGGTAATGGGGAATCCCCTTCAACGTCACGCCGATTGCGCCGGTGCCCGCATCGTTCAGGCGCGCACGAAATTCGTCGCGATGCGCGATTTCGTCGACCTCGAACACTTCCCGCGCGCGTTGGGCGAACGACGCGATGGCCTCGGCGGGCAGCGATTTCACCACCCGATGCGTCGGCAAAATCACGAGCCCCGGATCGTCGCACGCCACCAGCGTCATCATCGTGTAGTCGTACGGCTCGGGCGCACTCGATACGTTTTCGTGACGGCGTGCGCGGCGGTAGTTCAGCGCGGTTTCGTAACGGTGGTGTCCGTCGGCGATCAAAATGCGCGGCGCTTCGAGCTCGCGCTGAATGATCGCAATCTCGTCGGCGGCTTCGATCGGCCGTAGCTCGTTGCGGATTCCCAGGTCATCGACCAGATCGATCAACGGCTCGCGCGCCGCGACCTGATCGCGCAATCGATCGAGCTCGGGATGGGCGCCCGAGTACAGTCCGAAGATCGAGCTGGTGTTGATCCGCAGCGCGGTCAGCAGGCGTAGACGGTCCTCTTTGGCGGCGGGAAAAGTTTTCTCGTGCGGCACGATGCGTCCGCGATCGAATTCTTCGAGCCGGACGCGGGCGATGAATCCTGTGCGATGCAACAGCCGCCCGTCGACGTCGAAAGTCTGCGTGTACTGAAAAATGGCGGGACGCGCCGGCCGCTCGAGGATCCCCGACGCCAGCCAATCCGCGAGCGTCTTTTCCGCCGCGCCGTAGCGATCGGTCTCGCGCGCGAGTTCGAGCCGCACGACATTGTACGGACTGCGTTCGTAGAGTTGATTCTGGCGCGCGGCGCCGATCAAATCGTACGGCGGCGCCACGACTCGCGCCGGCTCGCCGGTGAGTTGCCGGTTATACATCAGCGAGCGAAACGGCTCGATCCGCTGGCTGAGCCCGATCACTTCAACGCCGCCGCGATCTGGTTTTCTGAAATCGCTCCCACTCGCACCATTTTCCACCCGCTGGAGTTGACCGCGACGACCGTACTGGGCGCCGGCGCCGTCAATTGACCACCTTCAAGGTAAACTTTAACTTTTTCACCAAGCACCGCGCGCGCCTCGTCGAGCTGACGGGCGGGCGCCGCTCCGCTCACGTTCGCGCTGGTCGCCGTGATCGGTTTCCCGAGTCCCGCGCTGAGAACGCGCGCGACCTGATTCGGCGATACGCGCACGCCGACGCCATCTGGTCCGGCCAGCTCATCCGCAATCTCGTCGCGCGCCGGCATCACGATCGTTAGAGGTCCCGGCCAGAACGCGACCGCGAGCCGTCGCGCGACGTTCGGTACTTCGCGCGCCACCGAAAACGCCATCGCAGTATCCGCTGCGATCAAGCCAACCGGTCGTCCGGGCTCACGCCCTTTCACCTGGAAGAGGCGTCGCAAGGCGGCCGCTGAAAAGGCGTCGGCGCCGATCGCATAGAAGGTCTCGGTCGGATAAACGACCAGCTCGCCGGCTAACAATGCCGCAATTCCGTCCTCGAGCCGAACCATCGCGACTATCCGAGCGCACGGCGCGCGATGTCGCGCCGGAAGTGACGCCCCTCGAACTCGATCATTTCCGCCGCCTCGTAAGCCGCGGCGACCGCCGTCGCGAGATCCGGCGCCATCGCGGTCACCGTCAACACGCGCCCGCCGTCGGTCACCAGATTCCCGTCGCGCATCGCGGTGCCCGAGTGGAAAACCTTGACGCGAATCTTTTTCATCGCCCACTTGATCTTGATGTCCGACGGGACGTTGCCTTCGAGCCGGTCCAGGCCACGAATCGGGATGCC
>DATNLS010000388.1:0-2194 GCA_035602775.1 Candidatus Acidiferrales bacterium
GAGCGCGCCCACTCGGACGCTTGATTGAAAACGAGATCGCGCGCGAACTGGCGGACCAAGTCCTGTTCGGCAAGCTGACCAAAGGCGGCAAAGCAACCGCAGACCTCGACGGCGACAAGCTCGCATTCTCATACGAGCCAAATCAGGCAAGGCAACCCGCGCCGGTCGCATAAGCTAGCCGCTCTCTTCTGATCCCCTCCTCCAACGGTGGAGGAGGGAATCAGAATGTCGCCAGTCGTGCGTCGGTGAGGCGGTTCTCGAGTACTGCGATTCGGTCGTGGCCCCAGAAGGGTTCGCCTTCGAAGAAGAATAGCGGGACACCGAAGACGTGATCTGAGGCGGCTTCGTCCTGGGCGCGTTGGTAGGCAAGGGCGCCTTCACCTGACAGGTATTCGCGATAGTCGTTGGCGGACATGCCGAGATCTGCGATCACGCTTGCGACTGCGTCGGGTTGGTCGGCTTCGAGTTCGCGCTTGAAGAATAGTTCGTAAACTTTGCGGCTGTAATCGAGCAGGCGGCCGTGATGTTCGGCGAAGAGGCCGCCGATGAGCGCGGGGGTCGTATCGTAAACCTTCAACGGACCGCGAATTATCAGACCGCGCGGCTTGGCCCATCGGCGCGCGTCGAGATACGAGTATCGCGTCTTGTGCTCCGAGTAGAGACTGCGCTCGCCCTTGCCTTTGATGCGAAGCTGGAACGGAATCCATCGCAGGCGAATTCGAAAGCGCTGTTCGAGCGCGAAGGCGGGATCGAAAGCAAGGTAAGCGAACGGACTCTTGTAGTCCGAGTACATCTTCACTTCCGTTGGCTGCATGATTTTCAGATCTGATCGGCGGGCTTCTGCAGCACGGTCGGATGCACGCATTCGGGACCGCCCGTTTCAGGATGATCGATGTTGTAATGCAGGCCGCGCGACTCGCGCCGGCTCATCGCGGAGCGCACGACCAGCTCGGCGACCTTCGCCAGGTTGCGCAACTCAATCGTGTCGGCGTCGAGCAGATGGTCCCAGTAGTAGCTGTGAATCTCATCCTTGACCAACTCAATTCGGCGCAGCGCGCGCTCGAGGCGCCGGTCGCTGCGCACGATGCCGACGTAGTTCCACATCAGGCGCCGAATCTCATCCCAGCTCTGCGTGATCATCACGCGCTCTTCGCTGCGAATCGCGCGCCCGGGATCCCATTCGGGAAACTCGGGCGGCGCGCCACCTCCCGACGCGACGACTTCGCGCGCCGACGCGAACCCGCGACGGCCCATCACCGCCGCCTCGAGCAGCGAGTTCGACGCAAGCCGGTTCGCGCCATGCAGCCCGGTCATCGCAACTTCGCCGGCTGCGTACAGGCGCGGAATCGAGGTGCGTCCGTCGAGGTCGGTCTGCACGCCGCCGCACAGATAATGAGCCGCCGGCACCACCGGAATCGGGCCCTTGGTCAGGTCATAGCCAAAACTCAAGCATCGCTTGAAGATATTCGGGAACCGCCGCTTGATGAAATCGGCCTCGCGATGGCTCAAGTCGAGGTACACAAAATCCAGGCCGTGACGCTTCATCTCGGAGTCGATCGCGCGCGCAACCACGTCGCGCGGCGCCAGTTCGGCGTCCGGATGGTAACGCTTCATGAACGCGGTGCCGTCGGGCAGTTTCAGAATCGCGCCCTCGCCACGCAGCGCCTCAGAAATCAGAAACGACTTGGCGGCGGGATGATACAGGCAGGTCGGATGGAATTGGTAGAACTCGAGATTGGCGACCGACGCGCCCGCGCGATACGCCATCGCGACGCCGTCTCCCGACGCGATGTCGGGATTGGTCGTGTACAGATAGACCTTGCCGGCGCCGCCCGTCGCAAGCATCGTGGCGCGCGAAATCACTTTGCGGATTTCGTGCGTGCGTCGATCGAGCGCATAGACGCCCCAGCATGCGCCCGGCCTGCCCGCGCTCGGGGTCTCGACCAGCAGGTTGATCGCGACGTGATTTTCCAGCGTGCGGATATTCGGGCGCGCGGCGGCGGCCTCGGTCAGCGCGCGCATTATTTCACGCCCGGTCAGATCCTGCGCATGAAGTACGCGGCGATGGCTATGCCCGCCTTCCTGGCCGAGATCGTATTCAAGCTCGTTGTCGTCAGGACCGCCGGCCTCGACGCGCGTGAAGCGAGTGCCGAGGCGGATCAGCTCGCGCACTGCCTCGGGACCTTCGCGCACG
>DATNLS010000356.1:0-7344 GCA_035602775.1 Candidatus Acidiferrales bacterium
CTCGACCGTCCCGTGCGCGTTACTGGTGCACCGCGGCTGCCGTTCAACCCAGACCCGAAGAGCCTCCTCGTCGAGTTGTTCGGCGCTTCCCGCGGCTTCCACTTCCGCGCCAGGATGGGGCAGGATGAGACCGGGCACCTCGACGGTGAACTGGAAATCGAAGGAGTGGCTGCGGCCAAGCAAGCGCACATCGATCCGTTTCACGCCTTCATCCAGGCGCGCGAAAATGAACCCGCTGGCTTTCTTCCCCGCGACGATCATCCCGCTTGGGAAGCCCAAAGTGCGAAAGAGTTCTCGCAATCGATGGTTCGCGGCACGCGCGGAAAACAACTTAAGCGGCACCAGCGGTAGCAGCGGAAGAAACAGCCATCCGAGCACGCCGAATGCAATCAGCCGCGTGCCCATCGCGAAATGCGCGACGTGCGCGGCCTCCGCCGGAGTGTAATAATCGGGATCAAGCTGGACGCGGTCGAGCCAGAGCGATTCGGCGCCGCCGTTAATCACCTCCAGCCACACGGCCTGCAAGCGGTGGCGTGCGAGCCTGACGCCGAATATTCGCTCGCTCTCGTGATCGCTCGGCACGGCGACCGTCACCTCGACCTCAGCCTCGCGACCGGTCTGCGCCCGCTCCATGAAAGAACGCTCGTCGGGATGCGGCGAGTAGTCGACGGTCAACCATCGCCTCGCTGAGAACACGCTGTCCGACATGCACTCAGTCTTAGTCACATACACAGTTCGAGCACAGGCGTTGCTGCTGGGCGCTGGAGAAACTCAGTCCCGCGTTGGGCGCACCGAACGAATTGGCCACGCCGATACCTTGCGGCGCGCCAGCCAGTGAGCCGAGCGAGCTGGACGATCCCGAACTGGCAGCCACTCCCGGAGCACCGAAGGACCTGGAGGCATCGGCGTTCTGCTGCGCGCCGGGCAGCGAACCGAAGAAATTGCCGGCACCGATCCCGCCCGCCGTTCCGTAAGACGGAGGCTTGCCCTGGTTGAAGGAGACGCAAGCGCCGCTCGCGCTGCTGCTGGCGGCAAGGTACGAAGCAGCGGTCACCGTGCCCATCCAGTGAGTAGGCTGACCCGGACCGTAACAGGAGCAGTTGAACAGTCGCGCTCCCGGAGTTGAAGCGGCGGCGGGCAGCGACGGCACCGCGAGTGGACTCGGGGCGATCGCGGTGCTGACGGGCGCCGGGAGTTGCGCTGGAGGGCTGGGCGGCAACGGAGGCACCACCAGCGGATTCGTGGCCGGCAACTGAGCGAATGTGACGGAGGCCAGCATCAGCGCCAGTGCGAGCACCGATATCGTCTTAAGTGCGATCGTTGCGCGGTTTGTCAATCCGGTCACTGGCTCGGCCTCAAAAGCGCGCGTACCACGGCGGCCTACTCTGATTCTGGAGTTGGAAGTCGATGTTGAACCGGCCGAGCAGCGTGCCCTCAGCATGCCACAACGCCAGGCGCGCGTTCTCCAGACCGACATCAGCCTGGACCTCATTGCCCTGCGCGGTTACCAGGTTACTCTGGAACTGCAGCAGCGTGTTGGTGGTTGCCAAGCCGACGCGGTATTGCGCCTGAGTGTCATGCAGAGCCTTGGCGGCGTAAACGGTAGCCTCGCGCGTGGCGTCGACCTGCTCCTCGAAGGCGGTCAAGTTGGCCAGCGCACTTTTGACCAGCAACACCGACTGGTACAGCGCCTGTCGATACTGCATCCGGCTCTGGTCATAGGCGACGTGCGCCTGCGCGAGCGCGGCTTTCGCGGCGGCATTGTCCAGCGGCATCGAGAACCCCAGCACCGCGGCATAGTCGTAAAATTTAAAATCGAACAGTCCATTCAACGACGTGCCGTAGTCGCCGCCAAAAGGAAGCAGGGCCCCATTGTCGGTTCCCGGTGGCGCGGGAGGAGGTGCGGTGGGTCCGTTGGGGCTGAAGCAATTGGCGAAGGCCGGAATCGTGCCCGAGGTGGTACATTTGGAATTGCCGGCCTCTGACGTTACACCGAACTGCACACCCAGGTTAAGTTGCGGCAGGGTCTGATTTTCGGCGAATTTGACCTGGATCAACGCGCTGCGAATCGCCTCGCGCAAGCCGGCCAGCGCAGGACTGTCCTCGAGCATCTTCCTGAACGCGACGTCGTCGGTCTCGCTTGGTCCCGGCGTGGTGTCGGGTTGCTCGAGCGGATCGACTTCAGACGCGAGCATCGCGTCGGCGTTGTTGGCCGCCACGTCCTGCCGCAACGTAGTACGCGCAATCTCGAGCGCGGCTTTGGCGGCGGATACGTTTGCTCGCGCAGTCGCAGCGGCCGAGATAGCCTCCGACAGATTGACCGCCGCCAGCATCCCCATCCGCACGTTGGCGCCGTTGACCCGAACCAGTTCGGTGTTGAACTTCAAAGCTGCAACCGCTACCTGCAAGTTCTCCGAGGCCTGCACCACGCCCCAATAATCATTGCCGATGCGCTGAACGAAATCGTTGACCGACGACGCATAGTTCCACTGTGAAGACCGTTGCGCCGACTCGGCCAGACGAACATTGATCGTGGCGAACTGCCAGCCAAAATTCTGCAGCAGCGGTTGCGACAGCGACATCACCATCGTCGGCGTGTACACCGGATTGACCGGACTGAAACCGGAGTTAGTCAGTTCGCGGTCGTTATTGAAGGTAATGCCCAAAGTGCCGTTGGTCCCGGACAGCACTTTGCTGATGCCGAAGTTCCAATCGTAGAACTTCGCGGTATTAGTGATGCTGTCGGGGTTTTGAAACGGCGAGGAGACCGGCGTGACTTCCTTTTCCACGTCGATTTGCGAGCTGAGCTGCGGATCGAACACGGCGTTCGCCCCCTTGACGCTCTCGGTCGCGGCCACCGGATCCAGCGATACCGACTTCAAGCCCGGATTGTTCTCGAGCGCGAGGTAGATGGTCTCCTTCAGGCTGAGCTTGCGCGACTCGTTATCCTCGATCTGCGGGAAGTAGTCTTTGGGCAAGCCCTCGCGGCCGGGAATCCACTGTCGAGCGAACATTTCCGGGAGCGAAAGGATCGGATTGGTTTCGTACTTGTGCGCCGCCTGGGAAGTAACGCTGGCATTCACCGGCGGCACCGCGTTTTGTGCTCCGATCAGGGTTTGAGTTGCGGGGCTCGCACTCGCGCTGGTGGGCGGCACTTGCGCGTAAGCGAGCGGAAACGTCGCCGCCATCAGGCCGACAGTACACAGCACCGCACCTAAGGCGGCAGGGTGAAATTTCTTCATGTTGTTAGACTCGCGAAATCTTGCCGATGTTATCCGCGCTGGCGCGCAGGATAGCAGTTGCGAGGAATTCCATTTCGGCTGATATATTTGACGAGACGCGCCACGATCGCAAATCGGGACGTTCATCTCGCTCCCATTGCCTCAACATACAGCCTGACCGGTCGACTGAATTAGAGACGTACCACCCCGGCGAAGGTTACATCCGGGGGCGATTGACTTGCGAAGGTACTGCGCGGATATTGTCGTTCAATCTCTGACAGGGAGGTGCACGCGCAATGAATAGCTACTCGAAAGAACTTGCCGAACCGCGCACGAGCGCGCCTCCGCTGAGCTGCCACCGGTAAACCACCGGAAATTTCCCGACATCGTAGCCACGGAGGCGAAAGCTCCCGTGGCTTTTTTGCGTCCGCATCGGGACGCGGCGCCGTCACGGGCCACGCTCGTGCGCGCGATTCGACGATCCAATTTTGAAATCGCAAACGGAGGACGAAGTCATGACAGAAATTGCGGACAAGAAAATCAGAGCAGCGCGAACTCAACTTCCAACTATTGAGGCAAGAGATGACTACTGCTTTAGAGATCGATGAAGGACTGCTCGACGCGTTCATCGGCGACGGATCGATAACCGACGTCCTGTACGTAGTTCGGAGCGGAAAAGAGGCCACGGTCTATTGCTGCCGCGGCGCGGCCGCGTTCGGCGGCGGCCTGGTCGCGGCCAAACTTTACCGTCCGCTCGAGCGGCGCAATTTTCGCAACGACGCCATCTACCAGACCGGCCGCGATGCCGCTATGAAAAGCCGCACCCGGCGCGCGTTGGCGAATAAAACCCCGCACGGACGCGACGTTCAGTATGGCGCCTGGATCAACGCCGAATTTCAGACGATGCGGATGCTGTACGCGGCGGGCGCCGACGTGCCCGAGGTATTCTCGCGATCGAATGGCGCGATCCTGATGGAATACTTCGGCGACGAGCAGGCCGCCGCGCCGATGCTCAATCGCGTCAGCCTGCCGCGCGAACACGCGGACAAATTTCTGCGCCGGATTATCGACAACATCACGCTCTGGCTCACGAACCATTTCGTGCATGGCGACTTGTCGCCATACAACCTGCTCTACTGGGACGGTCGAATCGTCGCGATCGATTTTCCGCAGGCGGTGGATGCGCGGATTAATCCGAAGGCGAGGTTGTTGCTCGGGCGCGATCTTGAAAACGTCTGCGGGTATTTCGTGAAATACGGAATTCGCGCGGATGCGCTCAGGATCGCGAATGCACTGTGGGCGAACTACCAAGCGGGAAGGTTGTGAGCCCGCCGTCTCTCGCATTGGTCGAGTGCTGGCGATTAAATGAGAGCCGGAATCACCTATGGCAAGGCAAATCGGTCCCGTTAAAGCCCGCATCGAATACACCGGCATCACTGCGGTCACCGCCGCGCTGCGCGCGATGCCGTTGGAACGCGCGGTGCGCGCAGGCGCGCGGCTGGGCGGATGGGCGATGAATTTCGATCGGCCCAACCGGCCGATCGCGCTCAAAAATCTCGAAATCGCGTTTCCCCAGATGACCCCGGCGGCGCGCCTGAACATCCTGCGCCAGATGTATCGCAGTTGGGGGCGCGTGCTCGCCGAATGGACTCACCTGCCCGAGCTCAGCCGCGCCAACGTCGAACAGGTCGCGACCTACGAGGGCAAAGAAAACTGGGACGAGGCCGAGCGCCGCTCCAACGGCCACGGCTTGTTCGTGCTGACCGGGCACTACGGAAATTTCGAGCTCATGCAGATTGCGCAGTCGGTTTACGGCTACCGCCTCGCGATCGTGCATCGCGCGTTGCGCAACCCGCTCATCGACGCCGCCATCGCGACCCAGCGCGTCCGCTACGGCAACCGCATCATCGAGCGCAAGGCCGGCGGGCGCGAGATGATGCGGATGCTGCGGCAGAACTGGATGATCGCGATCGCGCTCGACCTCGACGTGCGCAAAGGCGTGTTCGTGGATTTCTTCGGGCTGCCGGCCTCGACCAGCGACGGCCCCGCGCGGCTCTCGATCGCCACTGGCGCGCCGGTGATGCCGGTGTTTATGGTGCGCGAGGGCGACACAGTGCGTCACAGGATTAAAATCCTGCCCGCGTTTTACCCCGAGAAGACTCGCAACAAAGAGGCCGCCGTGCGCGAGTACACGCAACAGTACAGCAACACGCTCGAGCAGATGATCCGCGCGCATCCTGATCACTGGAACTGGATTCACCGGCGATGGAAGACGCGTCCGCCCGGCGAGTCGCGCTTCTACTAGATCATTTTTGGTGGCGACGACGCAGCGAACTCGGCCTTCAAGGCGTCGAAGCTTTTCAGATCGTCCATCGTGCGAAAGTATCCGGTGTGGACGTAGCCGAAGACCGCCTTGGAGCTGGCTACCATCGGGGCGAACAGGCCCTCCATCAAGCTCCACCGCGTCGCCGGAGGAATCAGTTCGAGGACTGCGGGCTCGGCGACGATCACGCCGCAATACATGAATGGCGAAAGCGCCGCGATGAGATTGGCGTCGAGCGCGGGCGGATAGTCGTCGTATCGCAGCGGATCGCGGCCCGCCAACAGGCGCATCCGGCGGAGCTTTTGGGCAGCGTCTATTTCGAGGCGGCTGTAGTAGTCGAGATTCGCGGGATGGAACAGTGCGATGGTGGCGAGAGCGGAGCGGGCGCGATGGAACTTCAGCATCGCGCTGAGATCGAGATCGAGGATGGTGTCGCTGTTAGCGATTACGAAGGTGTCGCCGCCGAGAAAATCGCGCAGGCCGCCGAGCGGTCCCCCCGTGCCGAGCAAGACCGCCTCGGGCGCATAGGTGATGCGCAGTCCGAGCACTGAACCGTCGCCCAGTCCGCGCTGAATAGCGGCTCCCAGGTGATGGAGGTTGATCGCGACGTCCGTGATGCCGGCGCGGCGCAGCATCGCGAGCGGATAGTGGATCAGCGGATGCCCGCCGAGCTCGAGCATCGGCTTTGGCGTCACGTCAGTCAGCGGGCGGAGCCGCTCGCCCATCCCGGCCGCGAGTACCAGCGCCTTCATGGCGTAAGCACCGAATGAAGCTTGGGGAAGTCGGCGCGGATCTCGGCGAGCATCCGTTGCGCCTGTGCGAGCACGTGCGGAATGTAGCGGCGGTACCCGGTCTTGCCGTTCCGCTCGAACATTTCGAAGCGTCCGATCATTTTAAGCGCGTGCTGCAGAACGCACAGGCGATAGCTGGTCGTGAATTCCGCAGCATCGAGCGCCGGTGCACCGCGCCGCGCAAGTCCGGCATAATAGAAATCGAGGATGCGGCGCTCGATTGCCGGCGTGATCACCTCATCGGTGTCGCGCGTTGTCAGCAGCACTGCGAGATCCTGCGCTCCTGGCGCCATGAGGGCGTCCTGAAAATCGATGATACGGATTCGCGGGCCGTTTTCATCCAGTAGATTTTGGATAAACAGGTTTTCGCGATGATAGTCGCGATGGGATAGCACGCGCGGGAAACGTTCGAGCCGCAGGGCAAGCATCGCTATCTCGGCTCCGATCGACGTGGAGTCGGCTCCAGGAGCCACGGCGGCGAGACCTACTTCATTAAATTCCTTGAGTTCCCATTCGAACAGCCGGCCGCTGTAGACGATCTCTTGCGCAATACATCGAGCGTCGATTCGCGCGGTGCCGTCAACGTGGATGCGGATAAGTTCGGACGCGGCGAGCCTAAAGAGATCGGCGGCGTCGGCGCCGGGGCTGCGGACGGCGTCGAACAATGAGAGTTCGCCGACATCCTCGACGAGCATCGCGCGGCGTGCGGGGTCGGCGTCGTAGAGCGCGGGCACGGGAGAACCGATTGACGTAAGGAAGCGATGCACATTGAGCCAGGGAGGCTCCGAGATCGGCGATGGCAGCAAATCGAGGACGCGGACGTAGCGCGGGAGGTCGTCGGGGCCGAGATCGACGAGGATGGCGGTGGCAGGAGCGTCGGGTTGCTGGTGCGTCGCTATCGCGACGCGCCAGAAGCGCCGCGTGGAGAGATCGCCGCGCAGCGCGGCGATCTCCGCGAGCCGTGCGCGCGGCCATCGCCGCGCGATGGCTGCGTCCGCCCATGCCTGGA
>DATNLS010000039.1:0-8532 GCA_035602775.1 Candidatus Acidiferrales bacterium
TGCCTTCGTTGCTGTAGGCTTCCTCGGCCGCCGTAAGCGCCCTGCCCCGCGCGATCTCGAATCCCATCGAGCCGAGAATTTCTTCGAGTGCGTTCAGCGCCAGCATCACGTTCTCGCGCCGCGAACCTTCGCCCATCAGACCGACGCGCCAGATCTTGCCCTTGAGCGGTCCGAGGCCGGCTGCGATTTCGATATTGAACAGTCGCAGCAATTCCGCGCGCACCTTCACGTCGTCGATGTTCGCCGGCACCGCGATCGTCGTGAGCTGCGGCAAGCGATGTCCTTCCTGCGCCGCCAGCGAGAGCCCCATCGCCCGCACTCCGGCCTGGAACGCAGCCGCGTTGATGCGATGCCGGCGCCAGCGCGCTTCCAATCCCTCCTCGACCACGATTCGCAGCGCCTCGTAGAGCGCGTAGTTCATCGTGATCGGCGCCGTGTGATGATACAGCCGGTCGGGGCCCCAGTACTGCTCAATCAACGCAACGTCGAAATACCATGAGCGGCATTTGGTTTTGCGCTTGCGCACCGAGTTGATCGCGCGCTCGCTGAACGTCACCGGCGACAGCCCCGGCGGCGCGCCGAGTCCTTTCTGCGTGCAGCTGTAACAGGCGTCGATGTTCCACTTGTCGATCTCGACCGGCACGCACGCCAGCGAGGTTACCGCGTCGATCGCCATCAGCGCGCCGTGACGATGCGCCAGTTCGGCAATTTCCTCGATCGGCTGATGTATCCCGGTCGAAGTCTCGGCGTGAACCACGGCTACCAGCTTCGGATTCTTCGCCGCCTTCAACGCCTCGGCGACTTTCGCCGGCTCGACGATCGTTCCCCAGGCGGCCTCGACCTTGTGCACCTTCGCGCCTTGCCGCGAGGCAACTTCCGCCAGCCGCGTGCCGAATGCGCCGTTGACGCCGACCACGACTTCGTCGCCCTCCTCGACCAGGTTCGCCATCACGGTTTCCATCCCCGCCGAGCCGGTGCCCGAAACGGGAAACGTGATCTCGTTGTTAGTGCGGAAGACGATGCGCAGCAGCCGTTTGATATTCTCCATCACCTTCAGGAATTCCGGATCGAGGTGACCAACGACCGGCGACGCCATCGCTTTCATCACGCGCGGATTTACATTCGACGGCCCAGGACCGAGCAGAATCCGCGCCGCCGGCCTGAGTTCTGGAAATGATTCCGCCACCTTCTTTTCTCCTTAAATTGCGCCGGAAACGACAATCCGACTCGCTATCGATTTTCCTGAAAACAAATCGAACCTTGCTATTATGACCGCCAAGGATCAACCGCAAAAGCACCGGGCGTGGTAGAGTGCTGCGGGATGACCGCGCCGGCGCAGTAAGAATGAGCACCATCGACCGCACACTTATCGACGAGCTTGGCGGGATTCTGGGCGACGGCGGAATCGTCTCGCGCGCCACCGAGCTGAAGGTCTACGAGTGCGACGGCTGGACCGTCGAAAAAAGCGTACCCGACGTGCTGCTAATGCCACGCTCGACCTCGCAGTTGAGTGCCGTTCTCGCCGCGCTGCATCGGCGCGGCATCGCTTTCGTTCCGCGCGGCGCGGGCACCGGCCTTTCCGGCGGATGCCTTCCACTCAACGCGCCCGCGATGATCTGCACTTCGAAGATGAACCGGATCGTCGAGATCGATCTCGACAATCGCCGCGTCGTGGCCGAAAGCGGCGTCGTCAACCTGCATGTCACGAACGCCGTCAAGTCGAAGGGATTTTTCTACGCGCCCGATCCCTCGTCGCAGGTTGCATGCACGATCGGCGGCAACATCGCCGAAAATTCCGGCGGTCCGCACACCCTGAAATACGGAGTGACCACTAATCACGTGCTCGCGCTCGAGCTGGTGCTGCCCGACGGTGAAGTCGTCGAGCTCGGCGACCATACCGAAGAACGATGCGGCTACGACCTGACCGGCGCGGTCGTCGGCGCGGAGGGCACGACGGGAATCGTCGCGCGCGCAACGCTCAAACTGATGCGCGAGCCTGAGAATCATCGCACGCTCCTCGCCGCATTTCCCGACGCCGACACGGCGACGCGCGCCGTGTCGATGATCATCGGGTCGGGGATCGTCCCGGCCGCGCTCGAAATGATGGACCAGCTCATCATTCGCGCCGTCGAAGAGGCGTTCAAGGTCGGCCTCCCGCTCGACGCCGGCGCGGTGCTAATCATCGAGCTCGAAGGTCTCGAGGCCGGACTGACAACCTGCGCGGATGAGGTCGCACAAATTGTGAGCGCGGCCGGCGCGTCGAGTGTCAGGCTCGCGCGCGACGAAGCGGAGCGCGCGCTGTTGTGGAAAGCGCGCAAACGCGCTTTCGGAGCCGTCGGCCGCCTCGCGCCGAACTACGCGACCCAGGACGGCGTCGTTCCACGAACCTGCCTGCCGCAAATTTTGCGGGTGATCGCTGACGTCAGCCGCCGCTGCGATTTGCGCATCGGTAATGTGTTTCACGCCGGCGACGGCAATCTGCATCCGATAGTTCTCTACGACGAGCGCGATCCCGATCAGGTGCGCCGCGCAATCGAAGCGGGCCGCGAAATCCTCAAAGCCTGCATCGAGATGGGCGGCAGCCTCACCGGCGAGCACGGAATCGGCGTCGAGAAGATCGGCGAGATGGCGCTCATGTTCTCCCCGGACGATCTACGCGTCATGACCGAGTTGCGTCACGTGTTCGATCCGTTTGAGCGATCGAATCCCGGCAAAGTGATCCCGCAGCCGGGCGCATGCGTCGAGGTTGCCGCGCCGCGCCGCCAGGTGCCGATCTAATCGCAGCGGAAATCGTGGCTGCCACTACATTCTCAAACCTGGCGCCCCGGCTCGAGTCGATTCTCGGCAGTGGTCGCGTTCGCGCGCCGAGCTTTACTGAGGCGCGCGCCGCCGACACAATCGTCGAGCCCGCTTCGGTCGACGAAATTTGCGAGCTCGTCCGCATGTGCGAGGCGGATCGTATCGCGCTGGCTCCGATTGGTGCGGCCCGCTCGATCGCGGGGATTCGCCGCTCGCCCGTCGCGCTCGGTATCTCGATGTCGCGTCTCGCGCGAATCGTCGCGCATGAGCCGCACGATATGACAGTTGTGGCGGAGTCGGGAATCACCGTCGGCGAGTTGAATAACGCGATGGCGCCTGCCCGCCAACGGCTTCCCGTCGATCCGTGCAATCCCGCGATGACAACTCTCGGCTCGTTGATTTGCGCCGCGCACGCCGGACCTTTGCGCCTCTCCGAGGGCACCTCACGCGACCTTTTGATTGGCGTTCGCTTCGTCGGTCACGGCGGCAAGCTTGTTCGCGGCGGCGGTCGCGTGGTCAAAAACGTCGCCGGTTATGATTTGATGAAACTGATGGGCGGCTCATTCGGCACACTTGGAATAGTAATCGAGGCGACGTTCAAGGTGCGTCCCATTCCGCCTGAGTACTGTCTCGCGATAGTTCCTTTTGCGCTCGCCGCCGATGCCTTCGCCGCCGCTTACATACTCAATGACGCTCTCCCACTGAGTAATCTGGAAATACTCAGTCCGGCGCTGGCAACGCGCATCAATTTTACAGGTCCATTCCCATTTCTACTGCTAGCCGGCTTCTCTGGAAGTCCGCTCGAGATTGCCTACCAGGCCGAGCGAGTTCGCGATCTGCTCATCGCACAAGGCGAAATTCTCGACGGTGGCGCTGCACTCGAAAAGTACGAGCTGCTGCGTGACATCGACTTTCATTCGTATCCTCTATCCGCGCAAATCGCGGTTCCACCTGCGCATCTCGCCGGAGTGCTGCAAAGCTGCGGCGCCGAATTTCGGGCCCACGCCGGCTCCGGCGTCGCCCAGATTTTCTCCGCTGATGAGCAATCGGCCGAGGGCGCGACCAGAATCGTCGCGCGATGGCGGGAAGCTGCGCATTCGGCGCGCGGCAATCTTCGACTGCTCGCGGCCGCGCCTGCCATTCGCGACTCGCTGGAATTTTTCGACACTCCCAATGACGGCGCACTCAAGCTCATGCGCCGGCTCAAGACGGCCTTCGATCCGGCGGGCATCTTCAACCCCGCATGCTTCGTCGGAGGAATCTGATGGCCGCGCCGAGCGCCACATCATTGAGTCCGGATCGCGACGTCTGCGACTACGACCTGCTTTTCGACTGCGTTCATTGCGGGCTCTGTGCCGAGGCGTGTCCGACCTACGTCGTGACGCGATGCGAGATGGACTCGCCGCGCGGCCGAATCTATTTGATGAAGTCGCTTGCAGAGGGACGCATCGAGCTCGACGACGACGCGGCCCGCCATCTCGATCTGTGCCTCGGATGCCGCGGATGCGAGACTGCCTGTCCGTCTGGCGTCCGCTACGGCCGCTTGATTGAAGGCGCGCGTTCGTTCGTCGAGCGCAATCATTCGCGCAGCTTCGTCGACCGCATCAAACGGAGCGCCGTCAGCGCGATTTTCCCATATCCGAATCGTCTCCGCGTCGTGCTCAGCCCACTCGCGCTAGTCGATCGCCTCAACCTCAGATCGGCTCTGAGAGCCATCATGCCGCGAGCGATACGGAGCTGGATCGACCTCTTACCGCCGCCGGACCGCGATTCGCGCCCGCTCGCTCGCGAAGCAACGGTCGCGGCGCGCACTGACGCACCGACAGTCGTCGTGCATCGCGGATGCGTGGCTCAAGTCCTCGCAAATTCGGAAAACCTGAACAGCGAGCGCCTGCTCGGCGCCGCCGGTTATCGCGTCGTCCAGCTCGAGCCGACTTCATGCTGCGGAGCACTCGATTTGCATTCCGGTAATGCCGCGCGGGCCCGCGACTTCGCCCGCGCGAATGTTCGCGCGCTGAAGAGCTGCGGCGCTGATGCGATCGTGTCGGCCGCGTCGGGATGCTCGGTGGCGATCGCCGAATACGGCGTCCTGCTCCGTGACGAACCTGAATTCGCCGAAGATGCGCGCGCGGTTTCCTCGAAAGTCCGCGACCTGAGTTCCCTGCTGCTCGACGCCCCCGCAAATCCGAAGCGTGAATTTCGATGCCGCATCACGTATCACGACGCCTGTCACCTCGCACACGGCCTCGGCGTTCGCGATGCACCGCGCAGATTACTTGCTTCGATCGCGGGCGTGACGATGGTCGAGATGACCGAGTCCGATCTCTGTTGCGGCTCGGCCGGCTCCTACAATTTGACCGAACCCGCGATGGCGCTGGAACTGGCGCGCCGCAAAGCCGACAACATAGTCGCGACCGGCGCCGACTACGTCGTGCTGGCAAATCCCGGATGCGAGTTTCAGATCGCCGCCGAACTTCGCCGGCGCGGCTCGAAAATCAAGGTGGTTCACCTCGCCGACTTCCTCGCGACGGCATCGCAGTGACCCTTCACGAAATCAAACTCTACTTCGCGTACACGAGTCCGTACTCGTATCTCGCGATGCGGCCTGCCTGCGACCTCGAACAATCTCACAACGTGCGCGTGCGCTTCATCCCCTACGGCGTGAACATCAGGAAGGTGTACGGCCCGTTGGATCGCGAGGACGCCGACCGCCGCAAAGTCCGCTACTTGTATATCGACGCGCGCCGAATCGCGAAGGAGCGCGGGCTCATCATCTATCCGCCGAAAAAGATTTTCAGCGCGCGCCTTGCGTTCTACGGCGGTCTCTACGCCGGGAAACACCGACAGTTCCACTCGTACTCGGATCGCGTGTTCGATCGATTCTGGAAGCAGGAACTCGATGTGGAAAGCCGCGAGGCGATCGCCGCGATCATTGCTGAAGTCGGCCTCGATCCCGCCGAGTTTCTTCGCTATGCGGACACCAGCGCCCGCGACGATCTCGACGCGTGCTTCGCCGAGGCCGATTGCGACAAGGTTTTCGGCGTCCCGACCTTTATCGTGGGCGGCGAACCATTCTGGGGCGAGGACCGAATCGAGTGGGTGATCAGCAAGCTCGACGCGATGGGCCTTCGCCGCTGAAGTTCAACTCCGGGTGATCGGAATGTACCGAGGCTGCGATTTCACGCGCGCGAGCCACGCGCGAAGAGCCAGATAGCCCGCCAGATCGAAGCCGCCTTCATCGGCGACATGGGTGTAGGCATAAAGCGCGATGTCGGCGATCGAGTAACGTTCGCCGACGAACCATTCGTGCGATCTGAGATGCCCTTCCATCACGCCGAGCGCAGCGTACCCGCGCGGGCGCATCAGCGTCTCGAGAATAACGCGGCGAGGATCCTGCACATCAGGATGAATCACCAAGTGGCGAACGCTCGCGATATATGGTTCGTGGCTGTACTGCTCGAAAAAGAGCCACTGAAGAACCTGCCCACGTTGGAAGCGATCGGCCGGCATGAAGGCCGTGCCCTCCGCAAAGTACGAGATGATCGCATTCGACTCGAACAGCGGTCTGCCGTCGTCCAATTCGACCGCGGGTACTCGGCCGTTCGGAAATTTGCGGAGAAATTTCGGCGTGCGCGTCTCGCCCTTGATGATGTCGAGTTCGATCCGCTCGAACAGGACTCCGAGCTGCGTCAGTAGCAGCCGGACCTTGTAGCCGTTGCCCGACCCCAGGTAGTCGTACAGGCGAATCATCAGAGCTCAGGGCTCGACGGCAGGAAGGTCTCGCCCATCAGGTAGGCGTCGACCGCGCGTGCGGCTTCGCGCCCTTCCCAAATCGCCCACACCACCAAGGACTGTCCGCGACGCGTGTCGCCGGCGGCGAAAACTCCCGGCACACTCGACATGTAGTTCTCGCATTGCACGTTGCTGCGCGGATCGAGCTTGAGGCCGAGCTCGGAGATTATGCCGTCAGGATCGGGGCCCAGAAATCCGAGCGCGAGCAGCACGAGGTCGCACTCGATTTCGAAATCAGTGCCCGGAATTTGCTCCATCACCATCCGCCCGTTGTCACGCTTCCAGTTGAGGCGCACGCCGTGGAGTTTTTTCACGGCGCCGTTTTCGCCGGAGAACCTGCTGGTGTTCACGCTCCAGTCGCGCTGCACGCCTTCTTCGTGCGAGCTCGAGGTGCGCATGATCATCGGCCAATCGGGCCACGGCATTTCGTCGGTGCGCTTTTCCGGCGGCATCGGGAGCAACTCGAACTGATGCACGACGATCGCGCCCTGACGATTCGAGGTGCCCAGGCAATCGGAGCCGGTGTCGCCGCCGCCGAGAATCACCACGCGCTTTCCGTTCGCAGAGATCTCGGCGGACGGGTCGAGCGCGTCGCCAAAGTTGCGCCTGTTTTGCTGCGGCAGGAAATCCATGGCGAAATGGATACCCTTGAGACCCCGCCCGGGGATCGGCAGGTCGCGTGGCTTTGTCGCGCCCATCGTGAGCACAATCGCGTCGTACTTCGAGCGCATCTCGTCGGCGTGAATGTCGACGCCGACGCGGCAGTTGGTCACGATCTCGAGACCCTCGGCCGTCATCTGCTCGACCCGGCGATTGACGATCCATTTTTCTAACTTGAAGTCAGGAATGCCGTAAGTGAGCAATCCGCCGACGCGATCCGATCGCTCGTACAGCGTCACCGAATGTCCGGCGCGAGTGAGTTGCTGCGCGCACGCCAGCCCCGCAGGCCCCGAACCCACGACTGCGACGCGCTTGCCCGATTTGCTCGCGGCCGGCAGCGGCGCGATCCATTTCTCGGCCCACGCGTGATCGATGATGTTCTTCTCGATCAACTTGATGGTGACGGGATCGTTGTTGATGTTGAGGACGCAGGCCTCTTCGCACGGCGCCGGGCAGATTCTGCCGGTGAACTCGGGGAAGTTGTTGGTCGCGTGCAGGCGATCGATCGCCTCGCGCCACCTGCCCCGGTAAATGAGATCGTTCCAGTCGGGGATGATGTTGCCGAGCGGGCAGCCCTTGTGGCAGAAGGGGATTCCGCAATCCATGCAGCGGGCGCCCTGCGCGCGCAGCTTGTCTTCGGGCATCTTGAGATCGAATTCGCGCCAGTCCTTCAGGCGTTCGCCGACCGGACGCCGCGAAGGAGTCTCGCGATTGATCTCCATGAAACCCGTAATTTTTCCCATCGAAAAGCGTTCTCTCTAATTAGTCAGTCGATTACTCACTCGCTTAAACCGCGGCCAGCCGCGCGAGGTCGGAATCCATATTGAGATGCTGCCGCTCGAGCACCATCCGATACTCAGTCGGCAATACCTTTACGAACTTCCTGGTATAGTCATCCCACTTGTCGAGGATTCGCCGCGCGACCTCGCTCTGTGTGTACTGCTGGTGCCGCACGATTAGCGCGTGCAACTGCTTGAGCTCGTCCTGGTTGCTTACCGGTCCCAACTCGACCATTCCCGGATTGCAGCGCGAAGCGAATGAGCCGTCTTCGTCCAGCACGTACGCGACCCCGCCGCTCATGCCGGCAGCAAAGTTGCGGCCGGTTTTGCCGAGCACGACCACCAGCCCGCGCGTCATGTACTCGCATCCATGATCGCCGACGCCTTCGACGACGGCATGCGCGCCGCTGTTGCGCACCGCGAATCGCTCACCGGCTACGCCGCGGAAGAACGCTTCGCCGCCGGTCGCGCCGTACAGCGCGACGTTACCGACGATGATGTT
>DATNLS010000177.1:0-6559 GCA_035602775.1 Candidatus Acidiferrales bacterium
AGGTCCATCTGCTCGTCAGTCGCGAGACCTACACCGAAGCGGGCGCCGGGTACATCGGGCGCGAGCTCGGGCTGGTCAAGGTCAAGGGCAAACAGCTGTACGTGCCTATCGTCCATGTCGCCGGACGCGAGAACGACAGCGTCGATCCCACCTTCTTCCAGCATTTCGCCAGCGCACTCTCGTTGATTCGTTCCGGCAACGCCTTTTCCGCGCGCCAGGAGCTGGAACACCTGAGCGAGACCAGCCCCGACGATACTCCGGTGCGCATTTACCTGGACAAACTGGCCGCCGACCCCGACCATCCGCCGACCGAGATGGTCTTCGAGTTCGAGACCAAGTAGTCGTTAACTGGCTCGCCGCGTGTAATTCTGATAACTGAATGGTTTCTACCGCGACTCGCAAAGGAGCACTCAAATCCCGCAAGTGGCAACGAACGACAAGGTCAAAGTGGCTGTGGTTGGCGCCTCCGGATACTCGGGAATCGAGGCGGTCCGTATCCTGTCCAGCCATCCGTTCGTCGAGCTGGGTGTGCTCACTTCCGAGCATTACGCGGGGCGAGAGGTCGCCGACGTTTATCGTCATATGGCCGGCATCGATTTGCCGCCGTTCGAGGAATTGCGCCCCGACCTCATCCAGGGCCGCGCCGAGGTCGCAATCTCGTGCCTGCCCGAGACCGTCGGCACTGCGCATACCGCTGAGCTGATCAAGGCGGGCGTCAAGGTAGTGGATCTGTCGGCGGATTATCGCTTCAAGAACGCGGCGCAGTTCCGCACCACCTACGGCATCGAGCATCCCGCGCCGCACCTGCTCAAGGAGGCGGTTTACGGTCTCAGCGAATTCCATCGCCATGAGCTGCGCGAGGCGCGCCTGGTCGCTACCCCCGGATGCTTTCCGACCGGCGCATTGCTCGCGCTGTTGCCGCTCATCCGGCGCGACCTCATCGAGCCGTCGTCGATAATCATCGACGCGAAGTCGGGCACCACCGGTGCGCGCCGCGCCGCCTCGATCGAGCAGCTGTTCGCCGAGGTCAACGAGAACTTCCGCGCCTACAAGGTCGGCAATCATCGCCACGTTCCCGAGATGGAGCAGGAAATCTCCGCCGCGCTCGGCCGCGACATCGCGCTGCTGTTCGTCCCGCACCTGCTGCCGATCACGCGCGGTCTGCTGAGTTCGATCTTCATGCGCCCGCGGGCCGGCACCACCGAGAGCGACGTTCACGCCGCCTTCGAGGCGAGCTTCGCCAAATCCCGCTTCGTGCGAATCCTTAAGCCGGGTGAACTGCCCGAGTTGCGCAACGTGCGCGCCACCAATTATTGCGAGCTGGCGTTCATCCTCGATCGTCGCAGCGAAACCCTGCTCGTAATCACCGCGATCGACAATCTCGGCAAAGGCGCCGCAGGCCAAGCGATCCAGAATATGAACCTGATGCTTGGCTACGACGAAGCCGCCGGCCTGCTAAACGCCGCCCCCGTCCCCTGATTTCGATTTCCCCTCTCCCAGAATGGGAGAGGATCGAGGGTGAGGGTTCGATCAGAGCGCGCATTTTTGGCGCGCGATTCAAGATTCTGCCTCTTCTCTGTTCCCTTCTCCAGAAGGGAGAGGGGCTAGGGGAGAGGTTCCGAGGCCGCCTCTGCACCGAAGCCCTGTGGGGAGGTTACACTAAGCTCTCCTGACAGAGAGTAGCCTTTCGGATTATCCGACGCGGCGCATCAACTCCAGGATGTCGTAGCCGGTGATTTCGCGGCTCTTCGCCGACCAGTCTCGCAGCTCTGTTTCCGACACCATGCCGGCCTGCGCGCCTTTGGCTAGATCCATCAGGCCGATCTTGATCGTTGCCTCATCGATCATCTCGCCCGACTTGGGATCCGCCATCGAGCCGCCGCCCTTCTCGTGGTAGAGCTTGATCACGCGGCGCGCTTCCTCGACCTGATCGACGCTCGGTGTGTAGCACGCGTTGGCGATCTCCGCCTGCTGCGGATGTATCACCCACGTGCCGTCCATCCCGAGGTTCGCGGCGCCGACGTTCTTCTCGCGCAGGCCCGCTTGCAGTTCCTTGACGCGCTCGGGCGAATCGGTGTTGCGCCACAGCCGCAGATAGACGTTGTCGATCGCATGCAGGCCGGCGGCCTTCGCCGCGACCACCACCGCCTGCTTCGAGTAGTGAAAATTCTGATTCTGATTTTCGACAATCTCGCGGATGCCGAGATTTGCGGCGTAGTCGGCAATTCCGAACACCAGCCCGCACATCCGGTCGGACGCCGTCGCGATTTCGAACGCGTGGACCAGTGCGTGCGGCGTTTCGATCAGCGACTCGATCTGAATCCGGTACTTCCAGCCCGCGCGCTTTTCGAGATCGTCGAGCAGCTTCGCGACTTCGCGAATTTCCTCGGGACCGCGAGTCTTCGGTAGCATGATGCCGTGGAAGCGGTTGGGCGCTCCGAGCACGATCGCCTCCATGTCGCCCTTGAAAAACTTCGAATGGATATTGTTGGGGCGCACGGTGACGACCTTCTTGCCGAAGTCGAGCGTGTTCAGCGCCTCGACCATCACCTTGCGGCTCTTCTCGCCCTTGAACTCATACGGGCACGCGTCCTCGAAGTCCGCCATCACGTGATCGACGGGCGCCTTGACGGCGTCGGCGGCGGTGACGTGCAGCTTCATGTTGTGACCGGGATAGGTCATCTCGGTGCGCGGAATTACGAAACGGGTGCCTTTGTCGAGTACGTACATTGATTTCTCCGATGAATTTCTCAGGCCGGCAAGTAATGAGTCCTGCGCTTGATTAGAACGGTGCGCTCGATTTCGACGACGACGGTGCCGTCTGGTTTCTTGCCGATCAGTTTAAACTTCACGAGTCCCGCGTCGGGCCGGTCGGCGTCGCGCTTCTCGAGCACGGTGGACTCGGCGTAAATCGTGTCGCCGTGAAAAACCGGATTGGTATGCTTGCCGTTGTCCATCTCGACTTCGGCGATCGCGTTCTCGCTGGTGTCCTCCGATGCGAGCCCGACCGTAAACGCCAGCACCACGCCGCCATACACCAGCAGTCTGCCGCCGACGTACGCGCCGGGATTTTTGTCGATCAGATCCTGGTTGAAGTGCAGCTCGGCCGTGTTCATAACCAGCGAAGTGAAGTTGTGATTGTCGGCCTCGGTGATGGTGCGGCCGCGTTGATGGACCAGCGTGTCGCCGACCGTGAAATCCTCGAAGTAGCTGCCGTCGCTGGTGATGCTCACGTTCAGTTCTGCTCCATGATACGCCGGCCGATGACCTCGTACTGAATTTCGCTGGTGCCCTCGAAGATCGACAGCACGCGCGCGTCGCGCCAGAAGCGCTGCGCCTCGAACTCCATCGAGTAGCCGTAGCCGCCGTGCACCTGCATCGCCTCGCGCGTGACCCGCTCGGCCATCTCGGCGGCGAACGCCTTCGCCAACCCGGCCTCGTAGTCGCATCGCTTGCCCGTGTCTTTTTCGGCGGCGGCGAAATAGCAGAGCTGGCGCGCCGCTTCGATTTCGACCGCCATGTGCGCGAGCTTGTGCCGAATCACCTGGAAGTCGCCGATCGGCTGGCCGAACTGCTTGCGATCCTTCGCATACTTCACCGCGCACTCGAACGCCGCCTGCGCGACGCCGACGCCGCGCGCCGCCGTCTGGATTCGCGCCGCTTCATAGCTCGCCATCAACTGGTAAAATCCGCGCCCTTCCACGCCGCCAATCAGGTTCGCCTTGGGCGCGAACGCGTCGTCGAACTGCAGCGCGTAACTGCGCATCCCATGGTAGCCGATGGTGGGGATCGGCGAGCCGGTCAACTGCGGCGGCATGAAGTCGTCGCCGGGCTGCTTCTCGAACAGGATCAGCGAGAGCCCTTTGTGCTTCTTCGAGATGTCCGGATCGGTGCGGGTCATGACGGTGAGCATGTGCGCGCGATTGGCGAACGTGCACCACATCTTCGAGCCCTTGATGAGATAGCCGTCACCATCCTTCACCGCGCGCGTCTTGAACGACGCCGTGTCGCTGCCAGAATCGGGCTCGGTGAACGCGGCCGCGGTCAGAATCTCGCCGCGCGCGATTGGCGGCAGGAATTTCTTTTTCTGCTCGGGCGTGCCGTTGGCGCTGATCAGGGTGCCGGTGATGATATTGCGGGTCATCACGGATCCCACACTGAGCCATCCGCGCGACAGCTCTTCGGTGACAATCGCCATCGAGATGTAGTCGAGCCCCATGCCGCCCTCTTCGGCGGGAAAGATCACGCCGAAGTAGCCGAGCTCGGCCATCTGCTTGAGAATTTTTTCAGGAATTTCCTTGTTCGCGCGATCGAGATCATTCGCAATCGGCTTGACCTCAGCCTCGACAAACTCCCGGACCGAGCGCCGGATAATTTCATGCTCAGGCGTAACTAGCGGCATCGTATGCTCCTACGCGGGCGGGTTGCGCTTGCGAATCAGGACCGGGCGCTCGTACTCGAGCACCTTTTCGCCGCGTTGGTTGTAGCCGGTGGTGCGGAACTTGACGACGCCGCGATCGGGCCGCGAAGTATCGCGCTTGGAGAGTACCAGCGACTCCGACGTGATCGTGTCGCCGGGATAGACCGTCTCGTGCCATTTCATTTTTTCGTAGCCGAGATGTGCAATCGCGCGTTCGCTCAAATCCTCGACCGAGAGCCCGAACACCACGTTCATCACCAGCATGTGATTGACGACGACGTTCTTGTAGCCGAGGCTCTGCGCGTACTCGCGATTGAAGTAGCTCGGGTTGAAGTTCATTGTGACGCTCGAGAAAAAACTGTTGTCGCCTTCGGTAATCGTGCGACCCCAATGATGTTTGAAAAGATGGCCGACCTCGAAGTCCTCGAAGTAGTGGCCACGCTCGATTTTGCGCACCGCCATAGTGGGTCAGGCTGCCTTCTTCCTGTGGTCCTAAAAGTCGCGAAAAGTCCTGAAGCCGAATCCGTTTTTTATGGAATTAGAGGTTGCGCGTCAACCGAGTCCCCAGCCGCAGGATTGGAACGACTTGTCACTCCTTCCCTGTGTCATTCTTGAGCGTAGCGAAGAATCCCGGCTCTTTCTTGTACCTCGCCCGCTATACCGCTATCCGCCGGCGCCCTTGAGGTTTACTATCTGCGGCGAGTCGTCCGCGTTGTCCGAAGATCATCATGGTGCGAGTTTCCGATTCTTTGCCCGAAGGCTCGAACGTAACTCCAATCTGGCAATTGTCGCCGGCCTGAAGCGGGGCGCCGCAAAGATTCGTCAGGGTGAAATCGCCATATCCGCTGAGCTGCTGCCCCTGCATCTGCACGGTCAGACCGGGCATCGCCACGCTGCCAATGGGGTTGCTGATGGTGACGTACATGGTCGCGAAATCGCCGGGCTTCAGCGTTCCAAAGTCCAGCGAGGGGGTGCTGATCCCCAGCTCGACCGCAACTGGCGCGGGTGGGATGCCTACCGCAAAGAGATCGTCGAGGCCTGAGCCGCCGACGTATATGGTGCCGTCAGCGGCGATCACTGGCGACGAGAGCCCGCCATCGACAGTGATCATCCACTTCTTAGTTGCGCTGGTGCCATTGTCCGTTATGGCGTAAAGATTCCCGTTTTCGGAACTGCCGAAGATGGTGCCATCGGCGCCGATCGAGAGAGCGGAGCCGAACACAGAACCGCCCGGGAACGCCCACTTCCTGGTCGCGTGGGTACCGTGGTCGGTTATCGCGTAGAACTTGCTATCGTTGGATGCGAAGTAAATGGTTCCGTCCGCGCCGATCAAGGGTGAGGAATCGACCGCACCGCCAGTTGAGAATCTCCACTTCTTCTTGAAATTGCTGCCCTCGTCGGTTACCGCGTAGAGACTGCCGTCCGCCGAGCCGACGTAGACAGTCCCGTCGGCGCCGATCGTTGGCGAGCCGTACATGGGACCACCGGTTGCAAATACCCATTTCTTCGTGACGGTGCCTTGGCCGCCATCGGCGATTGCGTACAGTTTTTCGTCGGAGCCGACGTAAATGATCCCATTGGCTCCGATCGCCGGCGAGGAGATCCCCGAGGAGAACCCAGTCGAACTTTTACGAGTTCTGAACTTCCACTTCTGCGTGCCGTCGGGGTTGATAGCGTAGAGGTTGTTGTCAGAGGAGCCGACGTAAATGGTCCCGTCGGCGGCGATCGCCGGCGAGGAATCCACCGCGCCGCCGGTTGCAAACGTCCATTTCGCCGTGCCGTTAGCGCCGTTGTCAGTTACCGCGTACAGGTTATGGTCAAAGCAGCCGATGTAAATCGTCCCGTCCGCTCCGATTGCCGGCGAGGAGAACTCAATCACATCTCCAGCTTGGAACTTCCACTTCAGAGTGCCGTCCGGATTTAGCGCGTAGAGGAATTCGTCACAGTTCGTGTAAATGGTTCCGTCGGCGCCGATTGCCGGCGAGCCTTCAAGGCAGACCGGCGAGGTGCTGTTCTGATCGACGATGTCATATACCCACTTCAGCTGGCCGGGGTTGCCGCTGGTATCGACGGTACTTAGTCCAGTGTGCCTGAGGTCGTGATTGAGCATTGGCCACACCGTCGCGGCCAACTGCGCGT
>DATNLS010000027.1:0-9334 GCA_035602775.1 Candidatus Acidiferrales bacterium
CGCGTGATTTCAATTGTGAGTCGCGGATAAAGATGGAAGAGACAAAAAGAAACCCGCGTCGTATGATGACGCGGGTCTCGATCACTCAAGAGATGCTATGTGCTTCGTTGCGTTACTCGCCCGCCTGCGCGACGTCAGCCATCGCCTTCGCGGCGCGCTCGCAAATCTCGCTCAGCACTTCGTCGGTGATCACGGTCGAGAGCGCGATCATCCCGCGCGGCGCCAGAAACAGACCTTGATTCATGGCCGCCAGATGGAAGTTGCTGATTGCACGCGCGTCCTCGCGGGCGATCGTCGGGGGCGGCGGATCCTTGAGAAAAAATACGTTCAGCAGCGATCCGCATTGCCGCACGGAAAACGGCAGATCCACCTGGCGCGCCGCGCGTGCCAGCTCCGCCGCCAGCCGCTCGCCCTGCCTCGCCATCTTGTCGATTCGAGCCTGCGTCAGCTCGCGTATCGACACGGCTCCGGCCGCGCAGGTTACCGGGTTGCCGTTGAACGTGCCCGAATGAAAAATCGATCCACGATTGCGCGGATCGAATGCCGACATTACGTCTTCGTTGCCGCCGATCGCGCCGACCGGGAATCCGCCGCCGATAATCTTTCCGAACATCGTGAGATCCGGCTTGACCTCGAAAATCTGCTGCGCGCCGCCTTCGGCCAGCCGCAGCGTGATCACCTCGTCGATCACGAACATCGCGCCCGCGCGACGTGTCGCTTCCGCCACCCGCTCGAGAAATCCCGCCGGCGGTTCCACGACGCCCGCCGATCCGAGCACCGGCTCCAGGAACACCGCCGCGATTTCCGCGCCGCGCTCCGACAGCAACGCCTCGAACGCCGTCGCCTCGCCGAAATCCGCGAGCATCGTGCGCTCGCCGTCCTGGCCGGCCAGCCCGACTTCCAAATCGTCGTACGATCCATGGTAGCCGTAGCGCGCCATCAGGATCAGTTTGCGCCCGGTCAGGCGCCGCGCGACGTTTGCCGCGAGCATCCCGGCCTCGCTCCCTGAATTGCAAAATCGCACGCGCTCGACCGACTCGACGCGTTCGCACAAGAGCGTCGCCAGCTCGGTCTGCGCCTCCGATCGCGCCGGCCACGAGCTGCCGTCCTTCACCGCCTTGGTCGCCGCCGCCACGATCGGCGGATAAGCATTGCCATGCACCAGGCTGGTGTAGTTTCCGAGCAGGTCGATGTACCGGTTGCCGTCAACGTCCCAGAGGAAAGGACCCTCGCCGCGCTCGAGGGTGAGCGGGTAGGGCCTGTAGTTGGTGGTCGTGCGCGTATCGCCGCCCGGCATCACGCGCTCGGCGAGCTTGGCGTGTTGCGCGGAGTTTTCAGTCGCTCCGCGATATTGTTCCTCGATACTGGTCATCGTGGCCGTCCCTCGGCGAGCTGCAGCGATTGGTTGCGCTTCGGTTTCCATTGTATTTTCCTCCATCGTTTGCGGATAGCCGATCCCCGCAAGTCCGGCTGGCCGCCGCCGGCAACCTCGCCGACGAGCACTACTGTCTACTATGACCGCGCGAACGAATCAAATTGTAAGAAATTATAACTTGAAGACAGCCCGGGGTGAAATCCAGTCCCAAGGACTATGCGGCAGGCGGTTCAAAGCTGTGCGGCGCTCCCACTCGCTTACTTCACCGCCGCGATCGCTTCCATCTCGACCATCAGCCCGTCCACTGCCAGCGACGTCACCCCCACCATCGTCGAGGCCGGCGGTTCGCCTTCCGGGAACAACTCGGCGCGCGCCTCGCGCATCGCGGAATAATCAGACTGCTTGTAGTTCACGATGTAAGTGTTGGTCTTTACGATGTCGGCTGGCGTGGCTCCTGCGGCCGTCAGCGCCGCTTTCAGATTGCTCGCCGCCTGGCGAATCTGCGCTTTCAGGTCGCCCGGCCCGACCAGCTTGCCTTCCTTGTCAACCGCGACCTGGCCCGAAATGAATACCAGCTTGGCCGGCGCCGCAATCGTCACGACCTGGGTAAAGCCGCGCGGCGTCATCAGCGTATCCGGATTGATATATTTTTTTTCCACGTCGATGCTCCTGGCTCAAGTTTTGGTTTTCCCGTCGCCGTATTGTAGTACCTGCACCTTCTCGACCGTGATCAGTCCCGAGCCCATCATCTGGTCGAGTACCGGGAGGAACGCGTCGATCTTCGCCTGGCTGTCGACTATTTCGATGACCATCGGCAGGTCTTCCGATAGCCGCAGAATCTTTGCCGAATGCAGATGGCTCGACTGGCCGAAGCCCATCGGGCCGCGCAGCACCGTCGCGCCGCCGAGTTGAAGCTCGCGCGCCTTCAACACGATCGCCTCGTACAGCGGATGATGATCCGAGCGCTCGCTCTCGCCGATATAAATTCTCAGCAACACCGCTTCGCGTGGGATTCGCATTGCTACACTCCCCGGTTGAGCGCCGCCGCGGCGACGTACCCAATCGATACTGACAGGATGCACAGGATAACCGAACCAGCGGCGTTCAGCACGGCCGGCATCCACTCGCCCGCCTGCATCAGGTAAAGCGTCTCGAGCGAGAAACTCGAGAACGTCGTGTAGCCGCCGCAGATTCCGATCATCACGAACTGGCGCGCCGGCGTGCCCACCAGATAACGTCCGTCGGGACCCGTCAGCGTCGCGAAAAACCCGATCACCAGGCATCCCGAAATATTCACGACCATGGTGCCGTAGGGAAAAGTAGCGCCGGTGTGGCCGGTCACGAAGCCCGAAACAAAATACCGTCCCATCCCGCCAAGCGCGCTGCCAATCGCAATCAGAACGTACGCTAGCACCCGCAAAACCTCCCCTCAGTTTCCAGCCGCAAGATAGCCGGCGTCGGCGACTGCATTCACAATCAAATGAAGATAGATGAGTCCGCCATACGGATGCCACCGCTTGAGCATCGCCGCCACGCCTTCGTAAGTGGGCGCGCCGCTCGCGCCGACCCACTCGAACAACTTGTTGCGGCCGCCGACGTCGTCGCCCGGGAAAATGTTGATGCGCCCGAAGCTGCGCAGCATCACGTATTCGGCCGTCCAGCGTCCCACTCCACGAATCTTCAAGAGGCGCGCGATTGCGTCGTCGTCGCTGAGCCGTTCGATCGACGCGAAATCGCGGTCCTTGGGATCAATCGCCAGCTTAGCGAGTCCGATCAGGTATTCTCCCTTCTGCCGGCTGAGCCCCAGCGCACGCAGCGCGTCAGGATTCGATCGCGCGATCACGGCCGCGAGCGGGAAAGATCGCATCGGCGCGCCCACGCCATCAACCTCGCCCGCGGTTCCGCACGCCTCAGTAATCCGATTCAGCACATGCATACCCGCGCTCAGTGATACGAGCTGGCATGCGACCGCGTTCGCGAATCCTTCGAACGCCGTCGCGAAGCGCACCGGTTTCATTCCCCGCAGCCGCTCGGCCAGCTCGCGCAGACGTGTATCGCCGCGCGCGATCCGGTAGAAGTCCGCAAGATCAACCTCCAGCCCGAGCATCGTTGTCATCAGCGCGGCGACCTCTGTCTTCATCGCTTGCGGACGCGACGCTGTAAGATGCACTTCGATTTCCGGACGCGATCCACCTCGCGTTTGCCTGACAGCGACGGCCACCGGCGACTTGCCGATTACCAGCACGCGCCGCCAGATGCCGTCGTCGAATCGATCGACGACGTTGTGCGCACGCCGGCGCAGCGCCCACACCGTCAGGTCGAGCCGGAACGGTGGCCGTGGCTGAAGCGTGAAGGTCAGCTCGGCCACGCGCGGCGGCCGGATCCGCTATTCGATTTCGCTGTCAGGAATTTTTTGCTGCTTTGAGGCGGTGCTGCTTGGCGTGCTCGCCGCAGGCGACGCGCTGGCCGCGGGCTGGTTCTTGTCATGCTCGTATTTGTAGCCCGAGTAAGCCACTCCGGGAATCATCATCGCGAGGCATCCCGAACAAACAAACGCCGCGGCCGCTGCCAGCGCGAGCGTCACCAACAATTCCGGCGTCTTGCGCATTTCACCAAACGATCGCTACGCTTCGCTGCTGCCGATGCCGGCGTGATGCTCCAGCGCGCGCACGCGCCGAATTATTTCGGGCAGCCGCGTCAGCACGACCGCATAGCGGCGGAACTTGCGCACGTCCACCGCCGGAATGCCTGACACGATCGCGTCGTCCTTCAGGTCGTTGTGGATTCCGGCCTTCGCCACCACCATCACGCGGTCGCCGATTGTCACGTGATCGGCGCATCCCACTTGTCCGCCGAACAGGCACCATTTGCCGATGCGGGTCGATCCGGAGATTCCGGTGTGGCCCGAGAAGCGCGAGTACTCGCCGATTTCGCAGTTGTGCCCGATATGGACTTGGTCGTCAAGTTTCACCCCGCGATGCAACACCGTCGCGCCCATCATCGCGCGGTCGACCGTCGAATTCGCGCCAATCTCCACATCGTCCTCTATTATAACGATCCCCACCTGCGGAATTTTGATCAAGTCGCCGTTCTCCTCGACGAAGCCGAAACCGTCGGCGCCGATCACCGCGCCGTTCAAAAGCGTCACGCGATTTCCAATCAGCGATCCCTCGCGAATCGACACGCCGCTATGCGCAGTGAAGCGATCGCCGATGCGCACGTTCGGATAAATCGTCACGTTCGGATGAATCACCGCGTCGCGCCCAATCGACACGCCCGAACCGATCACCGCTAAGGCGCCAATCGACGCGTTTTCGCCGATGGCCGCGTCGGGCGCGATCGCAGCGCGCGGATCGATTCCCGGCCCAGGCCGGTACGGCGGAAAAAAAATCTCGAGCACGCGCGCAAAGTCCGCATACGGATTCGCGCTGATCAGCGTCGCGCATTTCGCTTCTGCCGCGAGTTCCGCCGTCGTGATCGCTGCGGACACGCTGGATTGCAGGGCCGGCGCATACTTCGCGCTCGAGACGAAAATGATCATGCCGGGAGCGGCGGCCTCGATCGGCGCCGGTCCGAAGATTTCCACGCCGCCGTCGCCGCACAATTCGAGTCCCAGCTTCGATGCGAGTTCCTTGAGTTTCATCTTGATGCCCCGAGTTTCGCAGGTGAGAGTTTTCAGTCGCGGGTCTTCAGACTCAATGCGATGCGCGCATCGCAATCATCGCATCAACCAGCTCCGCCGGCTCGATTTGCGTCAGGCAGTTGTAATGACCGAAGCGGCAGGTCCGCGCCAGGCACGGGCTGCATTCGAGCTTGCGGTAAATCACCCGCGTCTTCGGTCCCATCGGACCGGTGCGGACGGGATTGGTCGATCCGAAAATAGCGACGGTCGGGATTTCAAGCGCTCCCGCAATATGCATGCAGCCCGAATCGTTGCCGATAAACCCGTCGCACAGTGACAGCATCGCAATCAGCTCGCCGATATTGGTGTGCCCGGCCGCGATCATCGCGCCGGACTTGCTCGCCGCCGCGACCTCTTCGCACTTCGCGCGTTCCGACGGCGCGCCTACCAGCACGACCTCGGCATCTTCGCGACGCGCGATCAAATCGATCAGCGCGCCGTAATTCTCCGCCGGCCATTCCTTGGCCGGTCCGTAGGCGGCAGCGGGTGCGATCGCGAAGAGGGGACGCCCGGGACGCTTGCGATTCGCCGCGATCCATTCGCGCATCCGCTCGCGATGCGGTCCGTGTACGTCGATCGCAAAATCATCGGCCCAGCCGTCGGCGACGCCGGTCGCGCGGATCATCGCGAGCCAGTAATTCACCTGATGTCCGGTCATCGCTTCTGATGTTGGCAAGGCCTTCATCGTAAGCATCGCGCCGCGCGCGTCTGCTATGAAGCCAGCGCGGCGCCGGACTCCCGCCATCGTGAGCCACAACGCCGACTCGAAGCTGTTGGGAAACAACACCGCCAGGTCGAAGCACCGCGATCGGATTTCGCCGACAATTCTGCGCCGATCGAAAAACCCCGACAGTCCGCGGCCAACCGCGTACGGAATCACCTCGTCGATCCATCCCGCGCCGTCAAAGAAGCTCGCGAGTTCCTTCTTGATGAGCACGCCAAGATGGGCGCGCGGCCACGCGCGACGAATCGCTCGCAGCGCCGGCAGACTCATCACAACGTCGCCCAGCCAGTTAACTTCCTTGACCAGGATGCGCTCGGGCGGCGGCTCGATCGCGCCTGCGACCGATGATTGCGCCTGCGCGCGCGCATCAAGCGCCTCATGCCGCCGAACATTCTCTGATTCCACGCGAATGATTCCCCGCGCCGCTCTTCGATACCGTCACAGATTTCATCATGCGCGCGCGCCCAAATAAACCCGCTCATCGTCCGTGCCTTTCTGCGCAGATAGCGCTAATAATAGATTGGACTGTTGAGAATCGCAGGAGGGGTTGCTGCGATGGCTGGGCTGAGAGACCGACCGCTGATGCGCGATGCGTTGCTTGCCGGCGTAGTGATCGCCGCGAGCGCCGCGGCTGTATTGGTCACGCTCGATCGCGGCCCTCAGCCCAAACGTCATTTCGGTTCCGTGCCGGCTGCGGCCACGCACTACGCTGACGATTCGATACCCGCCGCGAAAACCTCAAGCGCGGCAACGCACGTCGGCCATCCCTCTACGGCCTCGAGCGCTCGGCCTCAACAGATCGGATTCAGCCCGCCTTCACAGAAAAAGCAATCCGACGACACGCCACTAGTCGTGATGGTTCCGGATTTGCCCGGTGAAAATCCTGCGCCCCTACCACCGCCGCCAGGCGCGTGGACCGAACAGGGGAGCGCCGGTCCTGTCACCGGCGTTCAGGGCCAGGGTCCGATCGCGATGAGCGCGGTCGGCGGCATCTCGGCGCCGATTACTTCGCCGACGGGACAATCGCTGCCGGCAGTGCCGGGTTCTCCGGCGGCGCCGTCGGCTCACGCGGTCACTCCTGCGGCTGTATCAAACGTGAGCGGCGTAGCTCCGCTGGCAGTCCATAACGATCATCACGATCTGACTTCGCATTCCGGTTTCGTGCTGTTGGCAGGCGGGCAGGGCGGCGGGCAGTTCGCGCTCGCCGCTGCTGAGCTGTTTGATCCGGCGAAAAGCGCGTTCGCATCCGCGCCGTCGATGAAGGATGCGCGCACGGATCACACGGCGACCGTGTTGCTCGACGGCAAAGTTCTGGTCGCAGGCGGCGACGGGGCCTCGGGCCGCGCGCTATCGTCGGCTGAATTGTATGACCCTGTCAGCGGAACATTTTTAGCGCTCGATGCGAAGATGGACACCGCGCGCGCTGATCACACCGCGACCCTGATTTCCGGATGCAATTGCCCGGCCGACGGCAAAGTGCTGCTCGCGGGAGGGAGCTCGGCGAGCGCCGGGCTCGGCGCGACTCTAAGGAGTGCGGAACTGTACGACCCTGCCACCGGCAAGTTCACCGCGACCGGCCCGATGAAGGCGACGCGCGCGCGTCATTCGGCGACGTTGATTGCCTCCGGTCCGCTGGCGGGAAACGTGCTGATCGCGGGCGGCACCAGCGATGAAAGCGGTGGCGATGTCGCCACGGCTGAACTCTACGACCCGTCGACCGGCCAGTTCACTTCGACCGGCACGATGAGCACGCCGCGCGAGGATCACAGCGCCACCTGGCTTTCGCCGAGCGTCGTCACCGGCTCCCTCGCCGGCAGCGTGCTGGTCGCCGGCGGCAGCGACGCGAATGCCTCGACCGACAGTGCTGAAGTTTTCAATCCTCAGACCGCAACATTTTCGCCGGTGGGTGCGATGACCACGCCGCGCACGTTTCAATCCGCCGTGTTGCTGGACAATGGCAAAGTGCTGATCGCTGGCGGACAGAGCAGCGACACCGATTTTCTGCTGAGCGCCGAGCTGTTCGATCCCGCGCACGCTACTTTTGCGGCGACCGGCTCGATGCACAACCTCCACGCCGGCGCGACCGCGACCGTGCTCGACAGCGGCAGCGCGTTGATTGCCGGCGGCCGCTCAAGCTTCGCCGACCTCTACGACCCGACCGCCGCGACCTTCTCGGCCACCGGCAAGATGGTCACCGACGTCGCCGAATCGACCTCAACCTTAATCAGCTCGAACCCACGCTGAGAGATCTCTCCAACACAACTTCCTAACAGGGACGAAGTCCCGCATCCTTTCCGATTATCGGGTGCAGGGGTCACCCCTGCCGAAGGAAGGGTGAAACCCACCGCGGGTTTCACATTCAATAAAGTGTATTACTTCTTCAGCGCCGCGATCACGTCGTTGACGATCGCGTCGGCCTTCGCACGCATCTGATCGTCGGTCGCGTCTTGAATCGGATGTGCCACGAAAACGCGCCGAAGTTCCGGCAGTCCCAGCGCCTCGGCCTGTTTGTGCGCCGCGTCGACGAACTCATTCGACGCGATTACAACCGCGGGCTTCTTATTGATCTCGAACCATACGGAGTCGTGCACACTGCACGTCGTGCATGACCCTCAATCGGCGAGCGCTTCGATAACGAAGTCAGCCTCCTGTGCGATCCGGCGGCGCAAATCGTCGGGCGCCGGCTTGGTGAAGGTTGGTTTGCGGAAGCGTTTGATCTCGATGCCGGGCAGCCGGTCCTGGAGATGCTCGGCGAGCCGATCGATCAGTACGTTGCCACGCGGCTTGGCGATATCGAGCAGAGCGATGCGGCCGGCGATCGTGTCGGAGCGTGCAGCCAGCGTGCGTCGAATCGGCACGCGCTCGTCGGTTGGATCGACAATTACCTGTTTCATTTCGCCTCCTCGATTGGCCGGCTCACGCTGGACGATCCCATCGGACCCGAGACCCATCCTGCGAACACCGCCGAAAATTTTCCGGCGTTGCCGCCGGCCACGATGATATTGATATCCTCCGGCTTGCGAAACTTCGCAATCGTCTTCGCCAGTTGCTCTTCGGTCGGAGTGCCGAGCGCGCTCAGCGGAATTCCTTCACCACTCTCGTCGTCGCGGATCAATTCGCGCGTCGGCCGCGCGGTCACTTCCTGGATTCGCGCGCGCACCTGCGCTTTGCTCCATTTCTCACGCGCGAGGGTGTCGGCATGCTCGGGCGAGATGATCAGCAGAATCTCGCCGGAGTTGTGCTGCTTCGGATGCCAGCATGCTTCCAGCCCCATGCCCAGACTGCCGGCCAGCGCGCGCGCCGTTCGCGACGTCTGATCCGCAATTTGCCGCGAGCCTGCTTCGAGCCCGAACACTGTCACGACGTTGTCGTCCTTGCCGAAGCCACGCTCGACGTGCAGCGGCTCCCACGGACTGCGCTCCTCCCACTCGGCGAAGCACGTCGTGAACTTGCCGGGCGCACCCAGCGTAGAGCGCTCGATCTCGCCCGGCCGCGCGCCGCCGACGTTGCGCAGCACGAGTTTCAGCGCGCGCCCGATGGTTGCGTTGGAACG
>DATNLS010000109.1:0-15290 GCA_035602775.1 Candidatus Acidiferrales bacterium
AGACTCAGCTCTACGAGCTGATGGCGCGGCAGATCCAGCGTGAGAAAATCGCGGAAGTGCAATCCGATTTTGCGTTCAAGGTGGTCGAGCCTCCGGTTGTGCCCGACAACTACTTCGCACCCAAAGCGCGCCACAACGCGACATTGGCCGCCTCGCTCACTTTCGTGCTCATATGTACCTGGATTCTCGCGTCGGATTTCATTCGCCGCGCGAAAGCCCAGTTCGCAGCTTTGAATCCGGCGCCAGCGGAGCCGACGGCTGACGACCCGTCGCCTCGTCCCGACGAGGGCGAGGAAATACATCCTCGCTTTGTTCGTAATCTCCGTCCCAAAGCCTGACTTGTCTCGCACGCTCGCGGATCCAATTCGAAATGTCGCTCGCTAGACAGCAAGCGGCGCTGGCCCGGGCAGTCCGCTCCTGCGCCAACGCCCTCCTCCACGGCGCGGCAGGATGCGCATGGCCGCGGCAGCGGCCGCTCGATGCGAAGCGCGTCTGCATCTACCGGATCGGCAATATCGGCGACACGGCCTGCGCGATCCCCGCGATGCATGCGATTAGGCGCGCGTATCCTGATGCGCATTTGACGCTGGTGACCTCGCCAGGCAAGGCGGGTTCGATCGGCGCGCGCGAGTTGCTCGAGGGCGTGAGCTGGCTCGATGAGATCGTCGTCTATCACGCCGAAGACATCGCGACCGCGCGCGGCCGACTCGGGCTGCTGCACAACTTGCGCGCGCGCAAGTTCGACCTGTGGATCGAATTGCCTGCGGTCGCGGCTTCATTGACAAGGTTATTTCGCAACCTGGTTGTGGCGCGCGAGGCCGGCGTGCGATGGGGCTTCGGCTGGCGCTACGAGCCGAGGTTTGCCGCACGGTCGCAGACTCTGTTCAATGAATTTCCCGATGAAGTTGAGCGCTTGCTCGAAATAGTCAGGGCCGCGGGATTCGCGGGAGATGACCACGAGTTTCCGCTCGAGCTCGGCGAATCGAATCAGCGGATCGTGACCGCATTGCTCACCCAGGCAGGAATGGCGGACGCTGAACCGATGATCGCGTTCGCGCCCGGGGCGAAGCTGGAACCGAATCGATGGCCGGTGGACCGGTTTATCGAGGTTGGGAAAAGGCTAGCCGCGCGAGGCTACGCAATCGTCGTGCTCGGCGGCTCGTCCGACGCGCCGGCCTGCGATGGAATCGCGAAATCAATCGGTCGCAACGCCGCCAGCCTCGCGGGCAAGACCTCGGTGCGCGATTCGTGCGAGCTACTCGCGCGCTGTGCGATGCTGATTTGCAACGACTCCGGCGTGCAACATCTTGCAGGCGCGGTCGGCACACCGTGCGTCTCGCTCTTCACGCGCCGCGAATTCCCGGGGATGTGGTGGCCGCACGGCTCGCAGCATGAAGTGCTGCTGAAGGAGGTCGAGTGCCACACCTGCTTTCTCGACGCGTGCCCGTACGACAACAAATGCATCAAGGCGATCGCCGTCGATGAAGTGGTCGCGGCGGCGGCGCGCGTTCTCGCACGGCAGCCAGATTCCAAGCCCCAGGTGGCCTGACGTGAATGGCGCCTATCGCGTCGCGTGCCTGGTCAGTCATCCCATCCAATACCAGGCGCCGCTGTTCCGCTATCTTGCAGCGCGTCCGGGAATCGAGCTGACGGTTTTCTTCCTGAGCGATCTCTCGACCCGCGCCTATTGCGATTCGGGCTTTGGCGTCAGCGTGAAATGGGACGTGCCGCTGCTCGACGGCTACCGTCACGAATTTTTGCCGCGGGTCGGCTCCGGGAGCGGACTCTCGTTCTGGCGGCCCTGGACCTTCGGGCTGCGTGCACGTCTACGGCGCGGGCGCTTCGACGCGTTGTGGGTCCACGGCTATGCGCATCGCGGATGCCTGGCGGGAATCGCGGCGGCGAAATCACTGAACATCCCGGTGATGCTGCGCGGCGAGTCGAACCTGCTGAGCGAGACCGATGACGCGCTGAAGCTGGGCGTCAAGCGCATCGCGATGCCGGCGCTGCTGCGCACGATTGATGGCCTGCTCGCGATCGGCCGCCTCAATCGCGACTACTACCTTCATTACGGGGTTGAGGCCGGCCGAATTTTCCCGATGCCCTACGCGGTGGACAACGAATTTTTCCGCGCCGCAGCCGAGCGCGCCCGGCCGCATCGCGAACAACTGCGCGCCGAGCTTGGACTGAAGCCGGAACGCGCAGTGATCCTGTTCGCGTCCAAGATGCAGCCGCACAAGCGCGCAATTGACCTGCTCGACGCCTACTCCCGCTTGTCGCCGGACGGAATTACCGAACCGGCCGCCTGTCTGGTCTTCGCTGGCGACGGTGAAGAGCGCGCCAACCTCGAACGCCGCGCGCGCGATCTGAAGTGGGACTCGATCCGCTTCATCGGCTTTCGCAACCAGTCCGAACTTCCGCCCTTGTACGATCTATGCGACATGTTCGTGCTGCCCTCCGAGCACGAGCCATGGGGCCTCGTCGTCAACGAAGCGATGAACGCCGGCAAGGCCGTGATAGTGAGCGATCGCGTCGGCGCGGGAGTCGACCTGGTCGAGGACGGCGTCAACGGATTCGTCTACCCTGCGCGCGACGTCGCGGCGCTGTCAGATCGGCTGAGGCGAGTGATCGACAGCCCCGAGCGTCGCGCAGCGATGGGCACGCGCGCACTCGAAAAAGTGGCGCGACTGGACTTCGCCGCGGATCGCGACGGCTTGCTGGCCGCGCTCGATTCGATCGCAGGCAAGAAGTCGCGCGCCGCGGCATGACGTAATTGAACGTGAACCCCGCGGTGGGTTTCACGCTTCCTTCGGCAGGGCTGAGCCCTGCACCCAGTATAAAGAAAGGATGCGGGACTTCGTCTCTGTTAGAAAGGAAGGGCTGTATCCGTTCTTCGCGATTGTTCCCCTTCCCTCGAGGGAAGGGGTTAGGTTCTTGCTTCGAGCATGCAAGCGGTGCGGAAAATCGTCTCGGTTATAATTCCGGTCTTCAACGGACAGGATACGATTGCGGCTGCGATCGACAGTGCGCTCGCCCAGGAATTTGGCGGCGACGTAGAAGTGGTCATCGTCAACGACGGATCGACCGACGCCACAGCCAGCGTGCTCGACGTGTATCGCGGGCTCGTGACGCTGCTGGATCGCGTCAACGGCGGTCCGGCGGCAGCGCGCAACGCTGGCGTGCGCGCGTCGCACGGCGAGTACGTCGCGTTTCTCGACGCCGACGACATCTGGATGCCTGGCAAGCTCGAGAAAACATTGGCGGCACTCGACCGCGACAGTGACGCCGCGATGGTCTACACGAATGCCCTGATTATTGGCGCCGACGGCGAACTGCGCGGCATCACCTACACTCCTGCTGACGAAAGGCGCGCGCCTACGATGGAGGACCTGCTGTCGCGGCTGTGGAATATCATTCCCAGCTCGGCAGTGATGAAGCGCGCGACCTTCAATGCGATCGGTGGTTTCCGCGAAGAGTTTGCGACCGGGCATCCGCAGTGGGAAGACAGCTATTTCATGCTGGTCGCACGCGAGCAGGGCCGCTTCGTTTACGTCGACGAACCCACTGTGTACTACCGCATCGTTGCTTCGGTGGCTGAGAACCTGAAACGGCGCCGGGTGTGGAAACAGGATGCGGAGAATGCCGAGACGATGCGCGCCGAGACTATGCGCATAGACCGCTACGTGCGCAACTCGGAATTGATGCAGCGCCTCGTGCGCGAGCGCTACGGCGATCGAGCAGCGCGGCTGCAAATTGCGATTCGCCGGGCGACCGCCGGCCTGCTCATCAGTGTCGGACTTACGGCAATGCTCGACTACGATCGTATCTTCGCGCGGCGCTGCTATCGGCGCTCGTTGCATTACGATCGCTTCAACGCGAAAACTTACGTGCGTATCGCGTGGACCTACCTGCCCGAGCGCGTTGCGCGGGCAATCTCGACGGCCTTGCCGCCAAGATTTAAGCGCGCGGTGTCCGGTCCGGCGCATGCTTCAGGGTGACTCCCGCACCCGGCGGTAAAGGCCGATGAAAGTGTCGGTCGTGATTCCCGTCTACAACGGCGAGGGGACGATCGCGGAGGCGCTGGACAGTGTCTTTGCGCAGCGGTTCCAGGACAGTTTCGAGGTAATCGTCGTCAACGACGGATCGACCGACGGCACGCGCGCACTGCTCGGAAAGTACGGCGATCGCATCCGCGTGATCGATCAGGAGAACGCCGGTATCGCCGCGGCGCGCAATGCGGCGATTCGGGCGGCGGCGGGAGAATATATCGCGCTGCTCGACGCTGACGATACGTGGATGGAGAACAAGCTCGCGAAGACAGTGCCCGCGCTCGACGCAAACCCGAACTGCGTCGCGGTCTTCTCGGACGCGATGATAGTGGACAGCGCGGGACGGGTAGTCCTGCCGAAAGTAGTTGGACCGGGCTTCGACCATTCGCCGACACTCGATGAGATGCTCGGCAACCGGCCCTGGCCAATCGTTGTTGCCACGGTCGTCATTCGGCGCGAGACGATTCTCGTCGACGGCGGCTTTACCGAGGTATTCGGAACGGACTACGGCGCCGAGGACATGCTTACCTGGCTGCAGTTGCGTGAGCGCGGTGAAATTATTTTCTTGCCGGAAGTACTGGCGCGGTACCAGATTCCACTGTTCGAGCAGCGGCTCGCAAAGTGTCTGCGTCCACTCGAATGGGCCGGCAAAGCGCGCGGTGCACCGGCCGACCCGGATCGATACTTCAGATCAAACCGGCTGTTGGCGCGGGTCGTGCTCGAGCGATACGGTGCTCGCGCCCGCAAGCTGGCTGACTTTGCGATCGATAGCACCGCGCGTGAACAGGTGATGCTGGGAATGGCGGCGATGCATCGACACGATCGCGAATTCGCGCAGCGCTGTTACCGCGCATCGATTCGCAATCGGCCGCTATGGTTGAAGACATACTTCCGGCTTGGATGGGCCCTGCTTCCAATCCGAGTCTCGGCCCGGTTGTCATCAATGCTCACGGCGCGGCTGCGGCGGAGCCTGTCGGGTCCGCCCTTCATGGAGGAGCGCCCGCAATGAAAGTGTCGGTCGTCATTCCGACCTACAACAACGAGCGCACGATTGCGGCCACGGTAGAAAGCGCTCTGGAGCAGCGGTTCGACCGCGGGTTCGAGGTGATCGTGGTCAATGATGGATCGACCGACGGCACGCTTGCCGTGCTCAAACAATTCGGCGATCGAATTCGCCTGATCGAGCAGGGGAACCGGGGCGTGTCGGCGGCGCGGAACGCGGGGATCGCGGCAGCGGCGGGCGAATATATTGCGCTGCTCGACGGCGACGATACGTGGACCGAGGACAAGCTCGAGAAATCGGTGCAAGTGCTCGACCGAAATCCAGCGTGCGTGGCCGCGTATTCAAACGTGATCGAGGTGGACGGCGCGGGCCGGGAACTCTCGCTCTATGTTCCGCCCGAATGCGCGCACGCGCCGACGCTCGACGAAATGCTGGCGCGGCCGTGGCCACTGCTGCCGAGCGCGATCCTGATGCGGCGCGAAACGCTGCTGGCGATCGGCGGCTTCCGCGAAGAATTCGGGCGCCGCAACGGCGGCGAAGACACCTTCGCGTTTGTGGTCGCCCGCGAGCGGGGCGAATTTCACTTTGTGCCGGACAAACTGGTCCGTTACCGAATTTCAGATTTCAACAAGAATTTGGGGAAAGGCCGACATTCTGGGGACGCAAACGGCGGCGTGACCGAGGCGCTCGAAGACCCGCGCAAATTCGATGGCCACCTGGTATTCGCAGGTCTGGTGAGAGATCATTTCGGCGCACGCGGCAAGCCCCTGGTCCGCTTTTCACTCGACCGGATGAGCAACGAGCTGGTGAGCATGGGTATGATGGCGATGCATCGGGGCGATCGCACGCTGGCGCGGCGATGTTACCTCGCGTCGATTCGTTATCGCCCGTTGTGGCTGAAGACCTATTTCCGGCTCGGATGGGCGATGCTACCCGGCACGATTTCAGATCGGCTGCGCCCGCTGCTCGCGCCCGGAATCCGGCGAAGCCTGTCAGGTCCACCGTTCTCAAAACTTGCGGAATCGCCCGGATCGAATCGCGATTCATGAACCTCCTGGAACGAGCCGGCGTCGCAATGAAAGTGTCGGTCGTGGTCCCGGTCTACAACGACGAGGGTAGGATTGCCGCCGCGGTCGAAAGCGCTCTGGCGCAGCGGTTTGACGGCAGTTTCGAGGTAATCGTCGTCAACGACGGATCGACCGACGGCACGCGCGCGGTGCTCGCGAAATTTGGCGATCGGATCACGGTGATCGATCAGCAGAGACGGGGTGTTTCCAGCGCGCGTAACGCGGGGATCAAGGCGGCGGCAGGAGAATACATCGCGCTGCTGGACAGCGACGACACGTGGACAGAGGACAAGCTCGCGAAGACGGTGCTGGTGCTCGACAATAACGCGTCGTGTGTCGCGGTATTTTCGGATGCGACGGTAGTGGAAATCCCGGGCAGGTTCCTTTTGCCGAACTACGTCGAGGCCCGATTCGCTCATTCGCCGACGCTCGATGAGATGTTAAATCCGAAGTCGTGGCCGATCCTGCCGAGCACGTGCGTCATTCGGCGCGAGACTCTGCTCGGGATCGGAGGCTTTCCCGAGGAATTTGCAGCGAGCGATTACGGCTGCGAGGACACCTTTGCGTTTCTGCTGATGCGCGAGCGTGGTGAGATGGTCTTCCTGCCGGACAAACTGGTGCGATACCGTATGCCGGACTGGGAGACAAAGCTGGTCAAGCGAATCGGCGCGCTCAATTTCAATGGCGACGGGAAATCGGGCGGCCGCCTGGAAGAACCGTCCCGGTACTTCAGAGGCAACCGAGTCTTTGCGCGCCTTATGCGCGTGCGATACGGCGCTCGCGGCCGCAAGCTCTCCGGCGCGATACTCGATGGGGCTGCAAATGAGCTGGCGATGCTGGGAATGATGGCGATGCACGCGGGCGATCACAAATACGCGCGTCGATGTTACCGCGCGTCGATTCGTCATCGACCGTTTTGGCTGAAAACTTATATCCGGCTCGGGTGGACGATGCTGCCGGCCATCGTTTCGCAGCGGCTCGCGCCGATACTTTCGCCGCCGCTGCTGCGTAGCTTGTCGGGTCCGCCATTCACGGAGGAGCGATCGCGATGAAAGTGTCGGTCGTCATTCCGACCTATAACAATGAGTGCACGATTGCGGCCACGGTGGAAAGCGCTCTGGCGCAGCGGTTCGACACTGGGTTCGAGGTGATCGTGGTCAACGATGGATCGACCGACGACACGCCCGCGGTGCTCAAGCAGTTCGGTGATCGAATTCATTTGATCGAGCAGGAGAACCGGGGCGCGTCGGCGGCTCGTAACGCAGGGATCGCGGCAGCGGCGGGCGAATATATTGCGTTTCTCGACGGCGACGATACATGGACCGAGGATAAGCTCGAGAAATCCGTAAAGGTGCTCGACCAAAACTCGGCGTGCGTGGCGGCGTATTCAAACGTGATCGAGATAGACGGCGCGGGCCGGGAGCTCTCGCTCTATGTTACGCCCGAATGCGAGCATGCGCCGACGCTCGACGAAATGCTCGAACGGGTGTGGCCCCTCATCCCCAGCGCGATCGTCATACGGCGGGAGACGCTGATCGCGACCGGAGGCTTTAGCGAAGACTTTGGTGCGGGCGCGTGGGGCGGCGAGGACGTACTTGCGTTCCTGCTGGTGCGCGAACGGGGCGAGATTATCTTCGTGCCCGAGAAACTGGTGAGCTACCGGACGACGGAGTTCGCGCAAAGATTTACCAAACGTACTCGGCCGATGGACACTGACCGGAAATCACCCGGCGCCTTGGCAGACCCCGAGCGGTACTTCAGAGGAAACAGCGTCTGGGCGCGGCTGATGCTCGACCGATATGGCGCTCGCGGGCGTAAGCTGGCGGACGTGGCAATCGATACGACGGCTCGCGAACTCGCGATGCTGGGAATGATGGCGATGCACGAGGGCGATCGCGGATATGCGCGGCGATGTTACCGCGCGTCAATTCGCTATCGGCCGTTGTGGCTGAAGACGTATTTCCGGCTCGGGTGGGCGATGCTTCCCAGCAAGGTTTCGGATCGGCTGCGCCCGCTGCTCGCGCCCGGAATCCAGCGGAGCCTGTCAGGTCCGCCATTCTCAAAACTTGCGGAATGGCCCGCGGCAAGTCGCGATTCATGAACCTCCTGGAACGAGCCGGCGTCGCTATCCGTCACGCGCCGGCGCTGGAACGCGCGGACTGGTTATGGGATCGGATTCGGCCCGCGTACGATCGCATGCTGACCACATTCGCCCGAAGCCGCGGACTCGAGCGCGTCATCAATGGCAGCGACCGGTTCCGGCTGAGTCCGCAATCGCGCGGGTTCATCGCCGAGGAGTACGAACCGGCGGTTTGGGGCCGCGTGATGCGCGAAGTCAGGGCGGGTGATCACGTCGTGGAAGTGGGCGCGAGCATCGGACTCTACGCGCTCGCGTTCGCGGGACGCGTCGGGCCTGAGGGCCACGTCACCGCATTCGAACCCGATCCTGAGAGCGCATCGGCTCTGGAAGCCAACGTCGGCGTCAACGGTTGGCGAGACAGAGTGACTGTGATCAGCGCCGCGGTCGGTCAGAGGGGCGGCCAGGTGCGATTTGCCGCTGCGCGCGGACTCGAGTCACGAATCGAAATGCGTCCAGAGGTCCGCGACGGCGTGATCACGGTACCGCTGGTTGGGCTCGACGAAGCACTCGCCGGCCGGCGAATCGATCTGATCAAAATCGACGTCGAGGGCTTCGAGCAGCAGGTGCTCCAGGGGGCGCGGACAATCCTGACGGAAGCGCATCAGCGACCCTGCGCGATCCTGGTGGAAGTGCATCCTTTTGCATGGGCGGAGGCTGGCACGACCAGCGCGAGCTTTCTCGGTCTGCTGGACGAGTTGGGCTTCCGCGTCGAGGACATGGAAGGCGCCGCGGTTTCGAGCATCGGCGAATATGGGCACGTGATCGCGCTTCGCAAATGAAGCCCCGATTACTTATAACGATATATGCGAATCCAGATTACTATCCACCGACTGTGTATGCAGTCCGGCTACTAAGTTGCTATTTCGCAGTACATATTCTTTGCCGAAACATGGATCAGCCGTTTCAGGAATGGCCACCCGAAGTGACTATCGAGCGATTCGGCGAGTACGCGTCGGCGCGCGCCAAAGAGGGCGCGAATGCGGCTGCGAAGCTGATCGAATATGCGAAGTTCGCCGCGCGGACGCGCGTGCTCATCAAGCAAATGCGGCCGGCGGCGATTTATTCGTATGACCCGTACGCGTTCGTCGCGACCATGCTTGGCCGAGTGGGTCGGCGCCCGCTACCGGTGATATTTCACTCTCACGAGCTGCCGGAAACGCAGAATCTTTCGTGGGGCTCACTGGAGAACTGGGTAGTAAGGGCGGCACTAATAAGTACCAAGTCGGCCGACGCAGTAGTATTTCCGGAAAAGAACCGGGCTCGCCACTGGCTAACGGCCGCGGCCGACCTGCGCGTCCCGACCATCGTGCCCAATTGTCCAGATCAACGGTACTTTCCCGCGCCGGCAGATTGGAGTGACACGATAGCCGCAAGATATCGCGCCCGCGAAGCGGTTTACGTCGGTTACGCGAGCGCCGATAACGGACACCTGGACGCGTTACGCGCGCTGGCGATGACCGACGGCATTCGCATGCGGGTGATCGGCGGTTTTCGTCCGGAATTCGAGGCCAGCTTCAACGAGCTCGCGCGCGAGCTTAGGGTCAATGAACGACTGAGCGTGGACGGGTGGCTGGCGCTCGACGAGTTGCGGGCGCGTGCTTCCCGCGCGTCAGTGGGTCTTTCGATTTACAAGCCAGTCACAAAGAGCCTGGAATATGTGGCCTCGGCGAGCAACAAGCTGTTCGAGTACGCGGCGATGGGATTGCCGGTGATAGTGCCGGACCGCGAGAACTACCGCGATTTTCTGGGCGATGCAGAGTGGGTGACGTACGCCGACGTCGAGCAGCCGGAAGCATTCTCGCGCGCGGTGACTTCAATCTTCGACGACCGCGAGCGCTACGTCGCGATGAGCCGCGCGGCGCGTCGCGCCTTCGAGACTGAATACAACTACGAGCGCGTCTTTGAACCCGTGCTGGAAAGAATCCGCGCCCTCGCCGCGGCGGGCGCCGCCGAATCATCGGGACCCTGATCGCAGGATTGTAGATGAAGTTGACGCGGGCAAAACTCGATTATCTGGCGCGCGTGGTCGGGCATCGCGCGCGGATGCAACCGCGAGTCTGTCCGTATTGCGGCGAGGCGCGGGAGCTTCAGCTGCTGGGCCGCAAGCGACTGATCATCGAAATCCTGCGCTGCCAGCGCTGCAGCCTGATCTTCCGTTATCCGCTCGAAACGGCCCGCGACAACGCCGAGCGCTATCAGACGATTTACGATCAGGCGGAAGTGACGATGCTGCCGACCGACGAAGAGATCGCGCGCTTCGTCGCCGATGGATTTCCGGGCAATTCAAATTTTGCGCCGAAGCTCAGGGCGATGACCGCTCTCATACCGTCGGGACGGGTGCTCGATTTCGGCTGCTCGTGGGGCTACGCAGTTCATCAGCTCAGAACTTCGGGCTTCGAAGCGACGGGCTTCGAGATCTCAAAGCCACGCGCTCGATTCGGCAGAGAGAAGTTGGGCGTGCCGATCATCGACAACTTGGCCGAGCTCGAGGGACGGCCCGCGCACTCGTTCGACGCGATTTTTTCAAGCCACGTCATCGAGCATCTTCCTGACCTGGCCGCGTCTTTCGACCTGTTCAGCCGGCTGTTGATTCCGGGCGGGCTGCTGTTCGCGATGCTTCCGAATTTCACCGGGATCAAGGCGCGCTCCGGACTCTTCTGGCGCTGGATCGGCCAGGACCATCCGATTGCTCCCACCCACGAGTTTCTTGCGCGCGCGTTGCTCGAACATGGATTTGCGAGCGCGCACTTCGGCTCCGGCCCTTTCGATGAACTCCTGATTCAGCGGTTACGAGCTCGAGATTTCGACGCGCTCGATACCGAAGGCGAGGAGCTGCTGATAGTCGGCCGGACGCTCGAGTCCGCTGACGAATCGAAACGATGAAAGTCGCAGTAGCCAGCGCCGGCCCGTTTCACGCGTTCGATCTGGCGCGCCAGATGGAGCGGCTCGATCATCTCCAACACCTGTACACGGCGTATCCGTCGTGGCGGGTGGACGGAATGCCGAAGGACAAAGTCAGCACGTTTCCGTGGTTGATGGCGCCGGCGATGGTGGCGAACCGGTTTGGATTCAACCGGGTGCGCGACGGACTGAATTTTCCGATGATCGAGACCTTCGACCGCTGGATGGCGGAGCGGCTCGCGCCCTGCGACGTATTCCATTGCCTGTCCAGCTTTGGCTTGCAGAGCCATCGAGCGGCGCGCTCGCGTCACGGAGCTTTAACCGTCTGCGACCGCGGTTCCGCGCACATCGAATTTCAGGACGAAATCATGCGCGAGGAATTTGCGCGCTTCGGCGCGCGCTTCCCAGGAATTGATGCGCGGCTGGTCGAACGTGAACTGGAGGAGTACGCCTTCTGCGATTTGATTTTCGTGCCGTCGTCATTTGCGATGCGCACATTCACGGGCAAGGGCGTGCCGCGCGACAAGTTGCGGCTCAATCCCTACGGCGTGGATCTCACGATGTTTCATCGCGCGCCGAAACGCGATCGCAAATTTCGCGTGCTGTTCGCCGGAACGGTCACGCTGCGCAAAGGGTTGCCCTACTTGTTCGAAGCGATGGCCGGTCTTGAACATTACGACGTCGAGCTGTGCGTTGTCGGATCGCTCGAAGCCGAGATGCGCCCGATCATGGCGAAGTACGAGGGCAGGTTCCGCTATCTTGGAGCGGTTGCACGCGCCGAGTTGCACAAGCACTACAGTCAAGCATCGGTGTTGGTGCTGCCGTCGATCGAGGAAGGACTGGCGCTGGTCCAGGCGCAAGCGATGGCGTGCGGCGTGCCGGTGATCGCGACCGAAAATACCGGCGCCGCGGATTTGTTCACCGACGGAATGGAAGGGTTCATCGTTCCGATCCGCGACGCTGGCGCTATTCGCGAGAAGCTTCTGACGCTGTACGAGAATCCCACGATGCGCGAGCAGATGGGCGAAGCGGCGCTCGCGCGCGTGAGAAAGATCGGCGGATGGAACGACTATGGCGAGCGCGCGGCGGACTACTATCGCCATGCACTCGAGACGCGAGCCGGCGGAGCCAATGCGAATTCTCTACGCTGAAACTACCCGCTACGCTCCATCGAGCGCCCACTTCCTCGAGGCTCTGGGAGCCAGCGCGGTGCGCGGCGAACATGAATTCCAGTTTCTCGACGAAGCGGACTTCATCAAGAGTTCGCGGTCTATAGCGGAGCGGATTGCGGATCGCGTCGCGGGGCGGCCGCTGAGCGGCTATCAGCAATTGAACCGCGCGCTGGTCGACCAGGCGGCGGCCTTCCGCCCCGACCTGATCCTGATCGGCAAGGGCCGGTGGTTCACGGCGTCGGCGCTTGTAGCGGCCAAAAAAGTCAGCGGCGCGATGCTGGTGAACTGGGCGACTGACGATCCTTTCAACCGCGCCGACAACTCGCGCGACCTGATCAAATCGATTCCGCTGTACGATCTGTATATCTGCACCAAGCAGGACATCATGAGCGACGTGCGGCGCGCTGGCTGCGCGAACGTCGCGTACGTGCGATTCGGTTACAAGCCGGAAGTACATTTTCCGGAAGCGCCGGCGACTGATGAAGAGCGCGATCGGTTTGCCTGCGATGTGATGTTCGCGGGTGGCTGCGACGCGCATCGGACTCCGTACTTCGAGGCGCTCATTCGCGCGATGCCCGGCGTGAGGCTCCGCTTCTATGGCATGTACTGGGAGCGCGTGCGAGCGTTGCGTCAGTACGCCCGGGGCTTAGCCATGGCGCGGGAATATCGCCTCGCGATCGGCGGGGCGAAGATAGCAGTTAACCTCGTGCGGCGCGCAAATCGTGACGATCACGTGATGCGTACCTTTGAAATTCCAGCGTGCGGCGGCTTCATGCTCACGGAGAGATCGTCGACTCACGACGAACTATTTTCCGACGACAACGAAGCGGCGTTTTTTACGACGCCCGATGAATTCGTCGCCAAGGTCCGCGACTATCTTGCGCGCGACGAAGACCGAGCGAGGATCGCCGCGGCGGGACATCGCAAAATTACACAGGGGCCGCATACTTACGGCGATCGGCTCGTGGAAATTATCGAAGCGGCGCGAACAGTAAAAGGATCGGTGAAGCCGCCGAATGCGGGCGCCGCGCAAACCAGCGAGATCGAATCGAATGGCTGAACGATTCGAAACGGCAGCGCCGCATCCGGGTGACGATTGGTATGCGATTGTCAGCATGCCGAGGCCGGGGTCGGCCACTCTCGGCAAGGCGATGAAGCTGGCCGGGTCGGTCATCGTCGCGTTGATCGCGCTCAACCTGTATGCGCCCGCTTCGCCGACTATCCTCGAGCGGGTCCTGGCGTCCGCGATACTTGCCTCGCTCGCGCTTCCGGTCTGGCTGTGGATGTCCGGCGCGGATCCAACGGTTCCCTTCATGCCGTTCCTGACGATGGTCTTTGTCTACTACTTCGCGCTGCCGGTCTTCCTGTTGAGACGTTATTCCGTCGAAATGTTCAAACCGCCGGTTCCCGCGCAGTACATAGAGCTCGCGCTCGAATACTCACTGTTGGGACTGTACTGCCTATTCGCCGGATACTATGGACCAGCCAAATGGCTATTCGCACCAATACTACCTCGATTCAACTTGCAATGGCGCAATCTGCGAGTAGTGAAGACGGTCGCGCTGGTATTGGGATTCGGTGGATTGCTGGTGTCGATGTTGCACCTGTCCACGTTCCTGCCGGAGAGCCTGGCGCAAATCGGCGTATTCGCCGCTGACCTCTCGATAATTGGAATCTGCATGCTGGTCGCGCTCCAGGTGGCGGGACGGCTGGATTGGATGACCACGGTATTTTTATGGGGGTTTCTGATTCCGCTCCGGGTCGTAGGCGGCCTGGCGTCCGGCGCGACCGCCAGCGGTCTGATTGTGGGTATCGCCGTCGCGATGATGTTCGCATCGGTGCGCCGTTCGATCCCATGGAAGATGATGGCGCTGGGAACCGTGGCGCTGTTCATCCTGCGGCCCGCGGAGATGCCGTTCCGGGCCGCGACCTGGGGCGGGAGATTGTCGGATGCGGGCCCAATCGAGAAGGCGCGCGCGTTCGCCGATATTGTTTACCGAATCACCCTCGGCGGCGCGGTCGATCCGCGAGCGCTGATCGAAATGGCGAGCTTGCGGCTGGCGCAGTTCACCGTATTCGGCGAAGTGATCGCGGACACCCCAGCCATCGTGCCGTATTGGCAGGGCGCCTCTTACTATCCGATCCTGTTCAAACCAATTCCGCGCTTCATCTTTCCGGACAAGCCCGAGGAAGTGAGTGGCGCATGGTTCGGGCATCGATATGGATTGATCGCCCAACGTAACATTACGACCTCGATCAATCTTCCGCAGATAGTCGAGTTGTACGGCAACTTCGGACTGCCCGGAGTGATCGCGGGGATGTTCCTGTTCGGTTTGATTTTCCGGCTGCTGATCGAAATATACATTCATCCCGGCATGGGACTTGGCGCGCTGGTTGGCGGAGTTTACGTTCTGTCGAGGGTGCTGGATATCGGATCCGCCGCCTCGCTGACCTTTGGGGCGGTTCCATGGAGCATCGTTTTGATCGCCCTGATTCACGTGGTCGTGCAACTCGGAGAGATCGACGCGATGTCGTTCGACTCGCGCTCTGCGGCGGGCGCAAGGGCGCGCACGACTTGAGGCCGTCAGCGCAAGACGCGGTCGCGGATTTGACAGTCGATGGCGCGCGCACTTCGCGCGAGGCAGGCGATGTGCGTGTCCTGCACGTAACTCCGTCCTTCGCGCCGGCGTGGTGTTATGGCGGGCTGCCCGAGTCGGCCTACCAGTTCGCGCGGCATCTGTCGCGCGCGGGTGCGGCGGTTCGGGTGCTGACAACGGATGCGAACGGATGGGGGAATCGGCTCGACGCCGCGGCGATGGCGGCATACGCGCATCGCGACGGAATCGAAGTGCGGTACTGCGCGCGCGTCGCGCGCCAGTCGGTGTCGCTCGAGCTGCTCGGTGCGCTGACGGAACAGATGCGATGGGCCGACGTGGTTCATCTGCACGCGGCGTATTC
>DATNLS010000228.1:0-8890 GCA_035602775.1 Candidatus Acidiferrales bacterium
TCTCCGGGTAGGCCCAAGGAACGTCGGCGTCGTATTCGCATTGGGACGCCCCTGGCCGGTCAATTGCGCAGCGGGGATAGTGCCGGTAATCCGTAAATCCGCAACGGCGGATACGCTCGCCGGCGGGAACACCAGCAAAATCGCGCGAGCTTTCACCGACGGAATGTAGCAGTCGTGCATCACCGCAAGTGAGTATTCGTCAATGGCTGTGAACTTCGCCGGATCGGCGGCTGTGATAATGAAGTTGCTATTGACCGCGAGTAGTACGCGCGCGATGTCATCGCGTACCACGGCATCGGGCGATAGCACTATCACATTTGCCGCGACGTCCATCGGCGCATACGTATAGCGCTCGTTGTCGGCGGCCAGCGCATCGGGACTGACTAATCGAGCGTGGACCAGGCCGCCGCTAGTCAGCGGCCCGAAGGGCACCATCGCCTGTTCGCCGGGCGCGAGTATGAGGCTTCGGTCGAAGACGGTTTTGCCGGCGCCGTCGATCGCGAGTTCGCAGACGCGGGGCTTACGGCCGAAGTTTTTGAGCGCCGCGTGGCCTCGCGAGATATTCGGAATTCCTGGATCCAATGAAACGATCGCGAGATTTTCGGCGGGCGATCCGGCCTGATGAAAATGAAGGCGCGCACTCAAGCCCGCATCCGCAAGGATCGAATCGGACGGCCGCCGATCGGCGAAGAGATCCACCTCGCCCGCCGCACGCGCGCGCATCAACGCTGCGGACTGCGCGGCGGGGCGATGCGCCACCGCGCTCGCGCGCATTTCCGAGATCGCTTTGCGAAGCGAATCGTGGTTGGCAGTTTCGGAGTGAATCATTTCGGCTTCGAGCGCATAACCGATGAGGATGAAGCGATCGCGTTCCGGCGCCGCATCGATGATCCCGAGCGCGTTCTTCTTTGCCAAATCGAGCCGCGTCCCGCCGCCCTCGCGCGCGTCCATGCCCGCTGCGAGGTCGAACACCAGCGCGCGCGTTTTTCCCTGCGCTGCTGCCGGAGCCGTACGCAGGTAAAGCCCGGCCAGTGCCAGCGCAATCGCACCTAGAATCGCCGCCTCGAGCCAGAACAAAGGATCGATGCGCAGATGGCGAACCCGCGCAGCCGGCGCCGGCGCTTCGTCGAAGAGCAGCAGACTGGAAACCTCCAACGTCGGCCGCGAGCGCGAGCGCAAATAAATCGCGAGCAGAATCGCGATGCTGATTGCCCACAGCAAATTGTCGGGATTTAGCAGTCCCACTTGGCGAAGCGCGTCCATCTAGCGAATCACTCCGAGGCGCGGCAGTTCGCGCTCGAGGATCGCGTCGAGGTGTCGCGCGCCGAAGGCTTGCGAATAAATCGTTCCACGGCTGATGCAGAAATCCCGCACCCGCTCGGAGATCGCGGCGACCTTACCGCGGCATGTTTCGGCGAGTTGAGGTCCGAACGCGACGTCGCGCATCGCACCGCTCTCCGCATCGCGCACCCGGTAGAGGCCGGGCGGATAGGAGCCCGCGGATTCCATTTCGCCCATCACATGAATGAGTTTGACTTCATGATGCGCCCCGATGAGATGCTCGAGCGCTTCCTCGAAATCGGTTTGATTGACCAGGCAATCCGAGATCAGGATCAGCACGCCCGCAGTTCTGCGCTGCAACAGAAATTCTCCGACCGCCGCGGATAGACGTGTCTCGCCGAAGCATTTGAGTTCGCTCAAGAACGGCCTGAACATTTGATACTGCTCGCGCCGGCGGAAAAATGGAGTGCTGCGAATTTTCACACCGTCACGATGAGATCCGAACGCCGCGATTCTGACCGCGTCATTTTCCGCCATCCCGATATAGGCAAAAGTCGCGGCCAGCGCGCGAGCGAGGCCGAATTTGTCGTCGCGCGCAGGCAATCCCATCGACGCGCTCGCATCGAGCATCACCGTGATCTCGACCTGCCGTTCGGCGCGGTAGGTGCGGATCAAAAGATCGTCGAGTCGCGCGAACGCATTCCAATCGAGGAACCGCAAGTCGTCTCCCGGCGCGTACTCCTTGAAATTCTCCGGCTCGATACCGAGTCCCTGCACGCGCCCGATGGTCCGCTGTCCGGTCCGCACACTGCGCGCGCGACGGACTCCGAGCACCAGCCGATCGAGGCGGCGCAAAAAATCCGGTTCGAATGCGCGAGTCTCGAGCATCCGAATTCCCGCGACGGCCTCTACGCGGGCCTTGAGGAGTGAATCGATTTCACGACGCGATCGACGATATGCGCGCCATCGATACCGTCGGAGTGCGCCGCATAATTGAGCATGATGCGATGGGAGAGGGCCGAGGGCGCGATCGCCTCGATATCTTCGCGCGCGACGTTGGCGCGTCCGTCGAGCAGCGCGCGCACCTTGCCGCCAAGAATCAGCGCCTGCGCGCCGCGCGGACTGGAGCCGAACATCACGTAGCGATTTACGGTTTCCTCGTGTACCGCGCGCGGCGAATCGGAGACGAACTTCGAGTTGGCGGGTTGCGTCGCGCGCACCATTCGCGCCGCGTACTGCTCGAGCGCAGGAGCTGCGATCACATTGCGCACCAGCTTCTTCAGCGCCTCGATACGCAGCGCGGATTCGTCGCGAGGGAACGCGGGCTCAACGCCGGCCTCCTCCGGCCCGGTGGTAGTCGAGATGATCCGCACCAGCTGTTCTTCATCGGGATAATTCAGGCGCACCTTGAACAGGAATCGATCGAGTTGCGCTTCCGGCAGTGGATAAGTGCCTTCCATCTCGATCGGATTCAGCGTAGCCATCACGAAAAAGGGCGGCTCGAGCGGATAGGTTTTCGCGGCGACCGTAACTTGCAACTCGGCCATCGCTTCGAGCAATGCCGATTGAGTTTTAGGCGTCGCGCGATTTATTTCATCGCCCAGCAAAATGTTGCAGAAGACCGGGCCGCGCTGGAATTGAAAATCGCGGCGTCCATCTTCCCCGGTCAGAATCACGCGAGTGCCGGTGATATCGGCGGGCATCAGATCGACGGTGAACTGCACGCGATTAAAGCTCAAATTGAGCGCGAGGCCGAGCGTTTTGACCAAGGTGGTTTTGCCGGTGCCGGGCACGCCTTCGATCAAGACGTGGCCGCCGGCGAAAAGCGCCATCAGCAATTCCTCGACGGCCTGCTCGTGCCCGACGATTACCTTGTGAATCTCTCCTTGCAGGCGGCGAAAGATGCGCGCGAAATCGCCTACCGTCGGCATCTCGACGCCGTTTACCTCGCTCATCTTTCGAAGACCCGCTTTATCGCCGCGCGATCTTCGTCGGGCACCGACGCGCGCGCGATTGGTTCGTCGGGATGCTGACTGGGGTTGAGCGGAGTGCGAACTTTCGGCGGCAGATACGCGTGCCCGGAAGCGTTGGGGCCCTTGGTCTCGGAACGCGCATCGATGGAAATTTCGAAGCCCTGGCCGCCCAGCTTGGGATCCGAGGTGGGTCCAAAAAGGGTATCGGGATCGGTGCCGACGCCGTGCGAAGAACTTCCGCTATTGCCCTGCTCGGCATCCGAATCTTGCGAGGATTTGTCCGAACTCTGATCGGAACTACCGGTGTGCCGTCCACCATTAGTGTCTTCGGAAGACGATGCGCCTGACGGTTGCGCCATCTGGTCGGGTGGGCGGGGCAGATTTTTCAGTTTCGAGAGATCGTCGCCTTTGGAATTGTTCTCGTGTTCGAACTGGGCGTCCGGATTGCTTTTGCGATTGGGATTCAAGTTCAGTTGATTGCGGCGATCGAGCGAATTCATTTCTTCCGAATTGTCGGCCAGCTTCAAAGTAATCCGGGGACGCGGGCTGGTGCGTCCGGTCAACTTGTCCTGCAGATGTCCCGCGAGATCTTTCGCGTGATTTATCATCTTGTCCATCGGTGTGTCGGACGATTTGCTACCGGCGGCAACGCCCTCGGCCGCCATCTTTTCTTCCAACCGGCGCATGGTGGCGGCATCCGCGTGGACCTCGGTGCCGTCATCGGAATCTGAATCGCCAGCGCGCAGATGCAGATCATTGAGGTCCATCGTCATTTCATTTTGATCGGCGGAGACCGGAAACGGCTTTCCGTGCAGGCGCGCGATCAGCGGAAAAATCGCGGTGGCCAGTGCGAGCGACCCGAGAAAGCCGTAAATCGATCGCGAGACCCGGCGAGCCTCGACCCGGCGCGGCAGGAATTCTTCCTGGCGACTGAGCGTGTCCTCGATGAGATAGGACCATAGCATCGGCTGCTCATACGGATCGGCGAGCTTGACGACCTTTCGATGCTGCACAATCTCGACAATAGTTTCGAGGCGACCCTTCAAATCGGCGCGTCGATCCGCGATCGATGCGGCGGCGCCGCGGTTCACGTGCGCCCGCCACGCGGCGCGAACGCTGTTGGAAACTCCAGCGGCGGCAACCATTGCGAGAGTCGCGGCGACGATGAGAAATGTCAGCGGCGTGAGATAAAACGCGGCCAGCACGACGATCGCGCCGATGGCGATGGTCCATCCGAGCGTGCCGAAAGCGCCCCGCTGCCACGCTAGCGAGTTGAGCCGCATGCGGATTGAGCCGATTCGTTCAAGAATCAGCGCGAGTTTTTCTTCTGCTCTGCGGGCCTGATGAGGGGACGACATTTGTACCGCCGGGGGGAACCAACCGACAATAGTTTAACCCCGAAATATGCGCAACGAGGTTTCTTTTCGCGGCCAATTCGTGGAGTTCGCCGCATCCCCACCGTCGCGGCACGGTTCTCGCAGAGCCCAAGAGCGAGAACCGCGCCGGTATCCCCCACCGGAGTGGCACGGTTGTCGCAAACCGAAGAGCGACCACCGTGCCACTCGGCCTCTCCCATTTTGGAAAATGGGGAGGCAAAACGGAAGGCGAACATCTTTAGAAAGTCCAGCCGACAATCGTCTTTACGAAAGTCCCATTGCTCGCGCGAGTCAGGCCGATTCCGACGCCGACGTTTAATTCCAGCTGATCGAGGAAATCGAAGTTGAGCGCGGGCACGATGAAATGCTGTTGATGCTGCACGCCCGGCAGCGAACGAATCGCGCCCATGTCGCCGTAGTATTCGACCGCGGGCGAGAGCCATCCCAAAAGCTTTTCGTATTCAATCAGGCCTTGCGGCGAAATGGTGACGCCCTTATGAGTGCCGGGACCGGCGAAGGGTTTCTCGAACGGGAGGTTCGCGACCAGAGTGAATTTTCCAAAATGGGTTTCGGCGATCGGTCGCATCTCAAGGGTGAAGGGCTGATCCTCGGCGGCGCGGCGCATGTAGTCGAGCTCGAGATTGCCGCCGAACGAAACCGGCCACTCCATCGTTTGCGGAATGCCGAAATGAAGCTTGCTGCGCGAGCCCGCGTACTCGTAGTGCCCATCGTCGAGCTTCGCGGTGCAGAAGTACTGGCCGACCTCGAGATACGGCAACAGCCCGTATGTGGTCTCGATAGTCTCGTGAATCTGATGCGGATCGATTTGTTCCTTCGCTTCAGCGCCCGCGGAAGTGGTGGTGCTATTCGAATGAAGCTCGACTTGCAGATGATATTGAGGATCGGTTTCCGTCGGGTAGATTTGGATTTCGTAAAAGTCGATCGCGCATGCGATACGCGGTGCGACGACGATCGCCAGCGCGGTAAGCATCGTCGCCAATCCTCGCATCACGAAACTCATTTCAAAAATGCGCCTACTTGCGCTCGGGCAAACCCGCGTCGTCGCGCGCGCCCAGTGCGAGAGCCGACCAATCCATTTCCCCGCGACCCTTCGCGATACTGGAGATCAGCCGGTCGCGCAGGATAGCGGCGATCGGCATCGGCGCGCGCACCTCACCCCCGGTCTTCAGCGCGAGCTCGACATCCTTGAGCCCGAGCAGCAAACGGAAGCCGACGGGTGTATGCCGCATATGCGCGATGGCGTTTCCGTATCCTTGATAGACCGGACAGGCGAACAGGGTCGAGGTGATCATCTCGATTGCAGCGACGCGATCGACGCCGCTCTTTTCGAGCATCGCGAGCGCCTCGGCCATCGATTCCATCGCCGCCGCGATCAGAAAATTTCCCGCCACCTTCAGCGCATTCGCCGCGCCGGGTTCCTCGCCAAAGTCGAAAGTCTTCTGCCCGATCGCATCGAGAATCGGAGCGATTTTGTGCTTTGCGGATTCGGGTCCCGCGGTGCAAATCCACAGACGCTTCGCCGCCGCGGCTTCGGGCCGGCCGAACACCGGCGCCGCCACATAGATGCTCCCTTTGTCGGCGTGATACTTCGCCAGCTTGCGTGCGGTCGCGGGCGAGATGGTGCTCATCGAGATGTGGATGCCGCCGGGCGCGAGGCGATGCGCGATGCTGTGGTCGGTAGCCGTGATCGATTCGAGCGAGGCGTCATCGGCCAGCATGGTGATTACGATGCCACCCGGCGACGCCACCGCCGCGGCATTCGGCATCAGCTCGGCGCCGCTTTTGATGAGCGGCTCGGCCTTAGATGCGGTGCGATTGTAAACTCGTAGCTTGTGACCGGCGGTGAGCAGGTTGGAGGCGATAGGAAGTCCCATCGAGCCGAGTCCAATAAATCCGATATCCATGTTGCCAAGTCCTCCTGAAGAAGATGCCGCTATCTACGATGCACGACGCCGATTTTGGGGCAGTCGCGTTCGACTGGGCATCGCGAACACCAGGGCGAGACCGGCTGGCAAATGGTCTGGCCGAAAGCGACCAGCGTCGTATTGTAATCGATCCAATGACGACGGGGCAGAACTTCGCGCAGCGCCATTTCGGTTTTGTCGGGGGTCTTGCTCGCGACCAGGCCCCATCGATTCGAGATTCGATGCACGTGCGTATCGACGCAGATTCCCGGCTTGCGAAACGCCTGCGTCACCACCAGGTTTGCGGTCTTGCGGCCGACGCCGTTGAGGGTCAGCAGTTTATCGATGTCATCGGGAACGCGCCCATCGAACTTCGCGATCAAATCGCTGCAGATGCCGCGAATCACGCGCGCTTTGGTACGATAGAAACCCACCGGATAAATCAGCCGCTCGAGAATCTTCGGCGCGACTGCGACCATCGCTTGAGGAGTGCGCGCTTTCGCGAACAAGCGCTCGCATGCGAGCGCGGTCACCTCGTCCTTGGTGCGCAGGCTCAGGATGCATCCGATCAGAGTGAGGAATGGATCCTCTTTTTGCTGCGCCATCAGCGAGATGATCGGCGCGTCCCACTTTTCGGATTGGCGTCTGAGGATGCGCAACATCTTCGCCACTGATTTACCGGTGACTCCTGCGATCAATTTGCGGCGTCGGCTGCCGGTCTCGGACAGTCTGGATTTTATTTCGATCATCTGAATTTCGATCCCCAGATGAAACTCGGCGCGCGCAGTGGGAGTAACGATCAGCGGCAGGCGGCTCGGGTCGCGGCTGCAATTGCGCCGATGTGCTCGGGGTTAACGAAGTCCCACACTTCCTTGGGCGCGCGGCCGTTGACCAGGTCACGCCGGTAGCTGAAGCAACCCAGATAGAGGGGCCGTATGTACATCACCGCCTCGAGTCGCTCGAGCTCGTCGTCGGTCAACTCGACGTGCTGGCGGTAGGCGCCTACGGCCCGATTGATCCAGTCCGCGTTGCGCCAGGTGCCCCACATAAGCCAGGCAAAGTCCGCCAGGCGCGGGCCGCGCCCGGCCGCCTTCCAATTGATAGCCACCGGCCCTTGCTCGCCCAGGATCACGTGATCCGGAGCGTGGAGGAGGTTGCCGTGCAGCAACGCCTCGGGCAGGCCCTGGCCGTAGTCGGCCGAGCGCACTTGGTCGCGGAGCCGCTCGAATCGCTCGCGCTCGGCCGGAGCGACCTTCGTGTCGACCGCGTCGAGGAACGCGAGGGCCGCCATGAGGTCCTGACGCGGGCTGCCCTCGCGGCTGGGATCATCCCCACTCGCCCCACCGGGGCGGCTGACCGACACGTCGAACGGCAGGGTATGAAGCCGTCCGAGCAGATCACCCATGAGGGCGAACTTCTCGCTTCCCTCATGTCCGACGGCCATGGGGAGCGGCCCGCCGGGGACAAATCGGGTGACGAGGACCGTCGAGTCGTCGAACGCCGACACCGCGTCGTCGGTCGCGAGCCGCTCCGCCGGGTAGTCCTGCCGCTCCAGGAACCGCAGGATCGCGCCGTCGCCTTCGACGCCGGCCCGCGGGCGGGCCGGCGAGAACGCGCGCGCAATCCACGGGTCGCCGTCGCGGCGGTCAATGCGAAAGACGTGGTCATGGTGCCGACTGACCTTCGTCGTGGCGACCGCGTCGATGCCGTAGTGATCCCGGAGATGGGTGACCAGACGCTCACCGACGGGCTGGTGAAACATCCGGGCTTGGAGCCCTTCAAGGTCGGTGAGCGCTTGGGTGTAGCGCTGACCCGTTTCCTCAGCGTGGCGCCGGACAACCTTCTTGAAACTGCCGTGCTTGGTCATGGACAAGCCTCCTCTTTACACCTTCGTCCCACCAGCGACGCGGTGTTGAGAGATGGCCTGTGACATCGACGACCGTGAGGGCAACTCCCCTTCGCCAATAGAACCCCGGCTGGGGCGGATGTTCCACAGCTCGGCGACCGGTCGGCGCCGTGGTGCCACTCTTCCTGACCAGTCTCGCTCGCGTCAAGTGCTGCACTTGGTTTTTTAGCACGACCGCCGCGGGTCTCGCCCAATCATTTGACGATGCGGACCTTTCGGGATTAGCGTCCCCTCACGATCAGGCGCGGCCAGCGCGGGAGGCTATCCATCATGGATGTAGGCAAGGACAAACTGCTCGAGATGTATCGCTCGATGCAACGCATCCGTCAGTTCGAATCGAAAATCCGCGACCTCGCGATGGCCAATGAGGTCCCCGGTTTCGTCCACGTCTCGATTGGCGAGGAAGCGTCGGCCACCGGAGTGTGCGCG
>DATNLS010000167.1:0-3375 GCA_035602775.1 Candidatus Acidiferrales bacterium
TTCGTGGATCGACGCCGTGATCGTGCCTTCGCCGCCGGCGCGCCAGAACGCCTCGTACAGCGTCTCGACGCCGGGACTCAAATAGCGCTCGCCCTCGAAGACGTTGCCCTGGATCGGCACTGTCTCGCGATTCTCGCGCAGATGGAAGGTCGGGTTGACGACATCGTGATGCCCGCACCATGCGCCGGTCAGAATCGTCGAATGGCTGGGCCACGTGATGCTCGGGAAGTTGACGATCGAGCCGTGCGAGAGCATCGCGCCGCGCTCGACCAGGCCGGCGAGATTCGGAATCGCACCGGGATTGTTGTCGAGCTGATGACGCAGCTCGGAATGCGACAGGCCGTCGAGCAAAATCATGTAGACCCGCTTCGGGCGCTCGGTATGGTCGTCGATTATTTCGTCGAGCGGTCTGCCGTCCTGTCGCTTCAGATAAACTTCGGCGGGTGAGCCTGACGCGTCGAGGCCGGCGATCTTCGGGATGTTCGCGAGGCGCGCGATCGTCGGCGCAACGTCAACCTGTCGCGCGTTCAGCTTGAACAGTCCGCGTCGCACCCCCGGACCGCTGAACACCAGCGGCGCGCGGCATTGCACGACGTCGAGCGCGCCATGCTGTCCCGGCTGGATTCCGTAGGCGTAGCACTTCGGGCTGACGACCAGGTCGGGGGCGCGCGGACTGTCGAACAACTGCGCGATTCGCTCGTACGCGTAAGGATGGCTGAGCACGTGGGGCTCGAAGTACGCGTGATTGGGATCGCCGGTGCGATTGCCGCTGCACGCGGCTGCCTCAAGCTCCTCGTCGATGGTTGAGACGATGAACGGATCCTGATTCGCAATCGGATTCTCACCGATTTGCTCGACGACCTCGAACGACAGCGCGCCACGTTGGTCGGCGAAGCGCTTGAAGCGAATCATCCCGCGGCGCGACCACACTTCATATGCGTCGGCACGCCAGGTGATCGCGAGATCGACATAGTCGGCGGCCGGGGTCTCGGCGAGCAGCGCGAGTATCGTCGAGTCGCCGGAGTCGTACTGATGCGGATCGAGTCCCTGCCCGCCGTGGCGTTCGGGGCCGTGTTCCCGCAGATTCTCGGATTCGCGATTCATTTTTTTCTTCGAGGCTCCTTGTCGAGCAACATTGCACCGCGCGACATGAGGCGTGCAAGCCAGTCAAGACACTCTACTTAATGTTTTGTTAACATACGCGATTCAACCATCCAGCATTGCGTGAGCGCGCGCATTCCCGCAATAGTGAAACCCATTCGGGAGAAAGGCAATCAGTATATGGCGGCTAATGAAGAATTCGAATCGCGAATCGGCAAAGGCACCAAGGCTTCAGGCAAGCTGAACTTTCGCGGCCCGGTAAAAATCGAAGGCGAGGCGGAAGGCGAGATCACCGGCGAGGAGGTCGTCATCACGACCGGCGCGGTTGTGAGCGCACGGATCTCCGCGAGCAAGGTGACGATTGCCGGGTCTTTCAGCGGCGAAGTGACGGCGCGCGAGCGCGTCGAGTTGCTGGCGACGGCGCGCGTGCAATGCACGATCAACACGCCTAGCTTCGTACTCAACGAGGGCGCTCAGTTCGACGGCGACTGCAAGATGCCGGCGAAGAAGCTCGCGGCTTAGCGCGACTACGCGTTACTAAATGTGAAACCCGCTGTGGGTTTCGCTTCCTTCGGAAGGGCTGAGCCCGGCACCCGGTGTAGTAAACTTTTCATACTGGGTGATAACCGCGACGTTGTATTCCCCACGACTGGCACCGTTTTACTGCTCTTCGACCGCGACAATGTAAAAACTTCCAAGGTTCATACTCGGATCTCGTCCGGGAGACTTCCGATCCCGGCGAAAATTCGAGGCTTGCTCACAAAAACATAAAGAACGCGTGGGCCCCGAATTTGCACCCTCCACCGCTCGATTCGAAATAGTGCCTATCGGTGAAGTTCAGCCGAGGCCCGAATACGCATCGGAGGGGATTGCGCAATGAGTCGACGGCCGTCTCGGTTTGACCGAGCTTCACTGGTTATCCGTTTCTCGAATTCTATTCTTACGAACGTCGGACTTGTGGCGGCGCGTGCCGCGGGATTCGTGGCGATCGCGATCGGGTTGCTCTCGCTCGCGCTGGCCACGGGCGCCTTGGCCAGCGTGACCGGAGACCCTTCCGAGTTCAGCCTGTGTCCGATTAACTATGTGCCACCAGGCGGTGCGCCTCTGTTGTGCTCGCACAGCGAAACCACTGGCGGTCAACTCACGATCGGCAATTCGACCGTGACGATCTCCAACAACCCCGATACCGTGGACCTGAGCGCCTACAGCACTTCAGGTTTGGGTCTATTCGGCGTCGAAGTGATCGTTACGCCCACTAACGGCGAGGTCTTCGGCGGCCCGGCCCAGGTCGTGCCCGGCGGCTTGCTCGGGCTCACGGGCGAACTGGCCCCGCTCTCGCAACCGACCGACCCCATCAACGAGGTCACGTCCTCGATCGAACTCGCTGGCACGACGACGCCCGCGACCGTGGTCGATCCGACCGCGACCTCGGCGTTTTTCTGCGGTGGTGGTCCCCTGGCCAGCTGCGAAGACGGGCCGAGTCCGTCGAGCGTGATCACGGTGCCGATCAAGATCCATCTGCACAACGACGCCGTGCTCGGTTCGAGTTGCTATATCGGCTCGGACACCGATCCGATTGTACTGAACCTGGTCGAGACACCGACCAGCACACCGGTGCTCACCACTGGCGGCCCCGGAGGAAACGCGCTCATCATCAGCGATGTGGAGGTGGCCGACACCACCTTCGCCGCTCCGGGGGCGAACGGCTGCGGGCCGCTCGGTGCGCTCGACGCGGTTGTCGACTTGAAGGTCGGCCTGCCGTCGGCGTCGGGGAGCAACTCGGCGCTGATCGACGAAAACGGTGAGGTCCTGGCTGCCCAATTCCTGCTGCCGGCGACTCCGACTCCAACGTCGACCGCGACCGATACTCCAACCGCCACTGCGACAGCTACCGCGACCCCGACCGCGATGCCCACGCTGATCGCGACCGCGACCGCAACGGCCACTTCGACCTTGGCGCCGACTCCGACGGCAACCGCGACCGCGTCGCCGGGAAAATTGACCGTCAAGCCGCTCACGCTGGCCTTCACGGAGCAGGAAGTAGGGACAACCTCCGCCGCCCAAAATGTAACGCTGACCAATTCGACCAGCTCGTCGATACAAATCAACAGCGTGACGCCGTCCGGAGATTTCAGCCTCTCGAGCGACGGATGCAGCGGCACCAGCGTCGCTCCCAGCGGAAACTGCGTGGTAAGCGTGGTCTTTACTCCGACTGCGACCGGAACCCGCACGGGAACGCTGACCATCACCGACGTGGCCTCCAACAGTCCGCAG
>DATNLS010000125.1:0-21775 GCA_035602775.1 Candidatus Acidiferrales bacterium
CAGCGCATCCACCAGCGCCGCATAGACCGCGTCTGATTCCCCGCTCCAGATGATCTCGAAGACAGTGATCAGGTCATCGGCAGGCATGGTCTGCAGACTGAAAGAAGTGTTAATCCCGAAGTTGCCACCGCCGCCGCCCCGACACGCCCAAAATAAATCGGGGTTCTCAGTGGCGCTGAGCGTCAGGATTTGCCCATCGGCAGTGACCAGCTCGCTGCTCAACACCTGATCGCAAGCGAGACCGTAGCGGCGCATGTTGAAGCCAATCCCACCGCCAAGCAGAAATCCCGCGCCGCCCACTCCGGTGCATCGGCCGTGAGTGATGGTCGCATCGGCGGACTGCAAAGCGGAATACAGATCGACGTTGCGAATGCCGCCACCGATGGTCACGATGCCGGTGGACGGCGCGAACTGAGCCTGATTGATGAGCGTCATATCGATCATCAATCCGTGGGTGGTCGAAAACCCGGCATAGGAGTGACCGCCGGACCGAGTAATCAGCGCGATATCATTTTGTTGCGACCATAAAATCGCCTGCGCCACGTCATTCGCGCTGATGCATTTGGCGATACCCTGCGGCAGAATCGAGGCGTAACGCAGATTGTTAGGCAACGCTGTCGCCTTGAAGCCGTGGTCGCCCGGCCGCAACACCGGCCCCGAGATGCGTCGGGCCAATTCTCGCCAGGCTGAATTGTTGGAACTCGAAGTGGAAGCGGAACTGGAACCGCCGCCGCAGCTGGTCATACCCAGCGCGCTCAGCCCGAACCCGGCGCCTGCCGCCAGACGAGCCGACTTGGCCAGAAACTGGCGCCGAGTCAACGAGACGTCACTGACAGACAATTCGCCACATCCATTCGACCCACAACATCATCCATCTCCCGCCCAACGGAATCGCTTCAGTGGCGAATGCTCATCGCTCAGGCGAAGGTACTCAACAAAACCCTGTTAACTCATTGTAGTGAAACCTCAGCCGGGTGTCAGCAGGCGGAACAGGCCGGCCCCGCTCGGTAGGAATTCACCCTTCGGGGTTGCTTCATGTCCTTCTTTTCAGTACTCTCCCATCAGTCGAGTAAATCAATTGACTATATGGAATATTAGAAGCGCCTGTGACCACTCAAATAAATCGCCAATTCACCTATCAGCCCGCTCAGACCACCGTCGCAATCATCGGCGGGGGTGCGAGTGGCTTGATCGCCGCAATTCAACTGATTCGGCGTGTGCGCCGTCCGGTCAAGATCGTTTTCGTGGAGCCGCGGGCGAGCCTGGGCAGCGGTATCGCCTATTCGACCGAATTCGATTCGCATCTGCTGAACGTCCCCGCCATCAACATGAGCGCATTGCCCGATGATCGCGATCACTTCCTCCGCTGGATGCGGACGAACGTCGACAGGAATTTCGGTCGTCACTCGTTCGCACGTCGTTCGCTGTATGCGAGCTACCTGGGCGAGACACTCGTCGAAGCGTGCTTCCTGGCGAAGCAGCCGATTTCGCTGGATCACTATCGAAGTCGTGCGACGCACGTGGAGATTCATCGTTCCGGCGCGCGCGTGTGGATGGAAAACGATCTACGCATCAGCGCGGATCGCGTAATCCTCGCGCTAGGACATCCTCCACAGGAAAATCCGATGCCCGCCGGCTCCGATGTTGAGGCTGTGTCCGCGTGGTCGCGGTCCGCGTTTGAGAATTTGGCGCACGAAGCATCGGTACTCCTGGTGGGCTCAGGTTTGACCGCGGTCGATGCTGCACTGGCGCTCGATGAGCGCGGTCATCGCGGCACGATCCATGTCGTCTCGCGTCACGGCAAATGGCCGCTGGTGCATGGTCTATCGACCGCACAGATTCCTTCGATTCCGCCGCGGTCCGCAGCTACCGCGCGATCCATTTTGCGCGAGATCCGCAAGCAGGCCGCTTCTGCCGGCGGATGGCACGCAGCCGTCGACAGTTTGAGGCCTCACACCAACGCGCTCTGGGTGCAAGCGTCGCAGCGCGAACGTCAGCGGTTTCTGCGGCATCTCCGTTTCTATTGGCAGATTCATCGGCATCGGATGCCGCAGGAAGTGGCCGCGAAAATCCACTCGATGCGCTGGGGCGGACGACTGCTCCTCCATTCCGGGCGCATCATTGAGGCTCGCATCGAAAACGATTCGCGCCTTCGCGCTCGCGTCGCGCTACTGGGTGGACGCGACGACCTTTCCATTGAAGTAGCACGAGTCATCAATTGCACAGGGCCGTCTCCCAACCTCCGCGACTGGTCGCATCCATTGATTCACGATCTCGTGAAGACAGGGATCGCACGGACAGACTCTCTGGGGCTGGGCGTTCTCACGGACAACGACGGAGCCCTGATCGGACGTGGCGGCGCTGCGTCGAATGTCGTCTTCACGCTTGGTCCGATGCGCCGCGGAACGCTGCTCGAAACCACCGCGATCCCCGAGATTCGACAGCAGGCGGCCAGTCTCGCGAGGCGGTTGCTCGCGGAGTGCGTCCCCGCGTCGTTTCGTCATCAAGCTTCAAATCTCACTGAATTACTCGCAGCAGAAGGAGATTGACCATGTTTCACAAAGGCAAACGTCGACGTCGTTTTACTGCATTCGCGCAGGCGGAGCCGGAGGCATCGTCGTTCGACAGGCTCTCGGAGTTGACGCGAATCGCCACGAGCTTCGAGCCGGCGCGCTACGAGCTCGACGATCACAAGCCGGAAATCTTCGCGGTTCGCGATGAACCGCGCGGCGCGAAATCTCCAGGCGACGAGCTCCCGCGAGCACACACAGTTTCCGAGGCGCCAACTGGCGAGAGAGTTTTTCACTTCGGATGCTACTCGTCGCCAACCAGGTTCGACCTCGAAAGGAGGATTGCAACACCAGTCCGCGCCCATCAGGAAGCGACTCACGAAAGGACTGAACGATGACCTCAAGCGTTGAAGCCCGCAGCCAGAGCCCCACACACCTCGACAGCCACCGCTCGCTATCCGTTCCCGGATTTGAGACGGACTTCGTAGTACCGGTTCAGTTCTATGATTTGATTCGCCGCAGCGCGTTTCTCGACGGCGAGACACGGCTGGTTTTTGCCGTGCTCGAGGACGCAGTCCGCACCTATCTACGATTGCGCGATTCGCGCGGACGCTCCGCCCGCGTCGAATTTCAGGAAGTCGCACGATGGTTCGAAGCGAGGAACTTGAGCGCGCCTTTCTCCTTCGAGTACGTATGCGAAGTGCTCGAACTCGAACCTGAGTCGTTTCGGCGCCGATTGCCCATGGTGCAAGCTCACGCGTTGCCCACGAAGCAGTTGCGATCTGTAGGACGGCGTCAGCGCGTACGCAGTACTCGTTACGCGAAGAGACGTTCCTCGTGGGATACCTAGATGGAAAAGTCGAGAAACTCACTGCCGCGCGTCGCCGATTGCGACCGCTTGAGCAGGTCCGCCAGTGTCGTCGAGTCGAATATGCGCGCGGTCGCCTCGCGCACATCGCACATCAGCAGCCGAACCGCACAAGTGCGTTCGTCGTGACACTCCTCGCACCTGCGGTATGCCGTCTTGCTCGCGCACGGAAGGGGGGCGAGCGGGCCTTCGATCGCGCGCAATATCTGTCCGGCGGAGATCATTGTGGGAGGCCGCGCAAGGAAGTAACCGCCGCCGCGTCCCTTTCGGCTGTCCAGAAAGCGGTGGTTCTTCAGCTCAAGGAGAATGAGTTCCAGGAAGCTGCGCGGAATATGTTCGCGCTCGGCAATATCAGCGATCAGAATCGGACCTTTGCCGTACTCCTCGGCGAGCACGATGAGCGCCTTGAGCGCGTACTTCGATTTCTGGGAAATCACTTGGCTTCTGGCGCTCCCGAGTGGTTAGCTCCCGTCATCACGTATTCCAATCTAGCAGATAATATAAGTCCGGTGATGCCTGTTTTCAGTAATTGATCGAAACGCCTTGACTCAAAATCATAAAACCATGTAAGTCTATCAAATTACTTGGCTATATGTCGCCTGAGCGAACATAAGGAGGCTCACGCAAAAATGGACAGAATCTCTGAATCACATGAAGCTGCGGGCAACCGTGCCGGGACCGCCGTCGAAGCATCGTTGAACTACATCGAAGAAGGCAGCGAGAAACCGGTTTACTACGCCTACGAACCGCCGGCCGGAACGCCGCGCTCGACGGGAAAATTTGTTGCGCACACCGTGCCGATTCGAAACGCGCGCGAAGTTGTCCGCGACTTGTCGCTCGACAAGCAGGGCTTCCAGTTGACGCATCAAGAGACCGGTGTGCGCGATTTCTACGATCAAGATGAGGTGAAGGCGATTTACTATCCGGAAGTCGAGCGTCTGCTAAAAGAAGCGACCGGCGTCGAGAAGGTCGTCGTCTTCGACCACCAGGTGCGCAACGCCGAACTTGCCAAGCGCGGCGAGAAGAACGCGCGCGAATACGGCCGGGCGGTTCACAATGACTACACCGCCAAATCGGGACCGCGCCGTGTGCGCGATCATCTGCCGCCGGCCGAAGCCGAACAGCGCCTGCAGAATCGGTTTGCGGAGATCAACGTATGGCGCCCGATTCGCGGCCCGATCGAATCGACGCCGCTCGCGGTCTGCGATTCCAGCTCGATCGATCCGAAAGACTTCGTTCCGTCCGATCTGGTTTACCGCGACAAGGTCGGCGAGACCTATCGCTTCACGTACAACCCGAATCATCGATGGTTCTATTTTCCGCGTCTCGAGCGCAACGAAGTGATTCTGCTGAAGTGCTACGACTCGAAAGAGGACGGCCGCGCGCGCTTCACGGCTCACTCGGCGTTCGAGGATCCCACCAGCGCGCCCGACGCCGCGCCGCGCGAGAGCATCGAGGTCCGCGCACTCGTCTTCTGGCCGGCGGACAAGAGCGCCTGAACGTCAAGACGATCTCAGCAGCGGAGACAATCGATGCCACATTGGTACGAAGACAATTCACGCTCGATCGGACACACGCCGCTGGTGCGGCTCAACCGCGTCATTGACGGCGCTCCGGTAACAGTGCTCGGCAAGATTGAGGGACGCGGCCCCGCGTATTCCGTCAAAGACCGCATCGGAGCCGCGATGGTCTGGGATGCCGAGAAGCGTGGCCTGCTCGGTCCCGGCAAGGAACTGGTCGAGCCGACCAGCGGCAACACGGGGATCGCGCTCGCGTTCGTCGCTGCCGCGCGTAACATTCCGCTGACCCTGACGATGCCGGATACGATGAGCCTCGAGCGCCGCAAACTGCTGATCGCCTACGGCGCCAAGCTGGAATTGACCGACGGCGCTCGCGGCATGAGCGGCGCGATCGCGAAAGCCGAGGAAATCAAAGCGTCGGCGCCCGATCGCTACGTCCTGCTGCAGCAGTTCAAGAATCCCGCCAATCCCGCCATTCATGAAGCGACCACTGGCCCGGAAATCTGGAACGACACTGAGGGCGCGATCGACATTTTCGTGTCGGGCGTCGGCACCGGCGGCACAATCACGGGCGTCTCGCGCTACATCAAGAACGCGAAGCGCAAAGCGATCGTCTCGGTCGCGGTCGAGCCGAGCGCCAGCCCCGTCATCACACAGCAGCGCAGCGGCCAACCGCTGAAGCCGGGCGCGCACAAGATTCAGGGCATCGGCGCCGGCTTCGTGCCGGAGAACCTGGATTTGTCGCTGGTAGATGTCGTTGAGCAGGTCAGCAACGAAGAGGCGATCGAGTACGCGCGCCGCCTGACTCGTGAAGAAGGAATTCTGTCGGGCATTTCGAGTGGCGCTGCCCTCGCCGTCGCTGCGCGCATCGCAAAGCGCCCTGAGAACAGGGACAAGACCATCGTCGTCGTGCTGCCAGATTCCGGCGAACGATACTTGAGCACCGCGCTCTTCGAAGAAGTCTCTCAAACCAAGGGCATCGCCGCGTGAGCATCGCAAACGGAAGCGACACGTCGTTGCGCGCGCGATGGGATCTGCACCGAATCGTTGCCGAGTTGCGCGCGTCGAGAGGAAGATCCCACGACGAGCGACGGCGCAATGGCGTGATTATCGAAATGCCGTCGCGCAAGGCGCTGCGCGAAATCATGGACGGGCTGTTCGCCGCGCTGTTTCCGACTCACTTCGGCCTGGCCGACTTCACTGAAGAAGGAGTCGATTACTTCGTCGGTCACAAGCTCGACGCGACGCTGCGAATACTCCTGCATCAGGTCGAGCGCGAGTTGCAATTCGCGTCGCCCGCCAGCGAAGCGGCTCGTTCAGCCCGTGCCTTCGAGATCACGCACCAATTCGCCGAGCAGTTGCCGCACGTGCGCGCCTTGCTGGAGAGCGACATCCTCGCCGCGTATCAGGGCGACCCCGCCGCCCGCAGCATCGAAGAAGTTCGCTTCTGCTACCCCGGCATTACGGGCATCACGCATCATCGTCTCGCGCACGAACTCTACGTTCTGGACCTTCCGTTGCTCGCGCGTATCGTCGCGGAGTTGGCGCATTCGGCCACCGGCATCGACATTCATCCGGGCGCCGAAATAGACGCGAGCTTCTTCATCGATCACGGCACCGGCGTCGTCATCGGCGAGACCGCAAAGGTCGGCAAACGCGTGCGGCTCTATCAAGCGGTGACGTTGGGCGCCAAGCGCTTTCCGGTCGGAGAGAACGGGGCGCTAGTCAAGGGCACTGCGCGTCATCCAATCGTCGAGGACGACGTCGTCATCTATGCGGGCGCAACCATCCTCGGCCGCGTCACTATCGGGCGCGGTTCTACCATCGGCGGAAACGTGTGGCTCACGCGCGACGTCCCGCCGAACAGCAACGTCACCCAGGCGCTAGCGCGCGACGAGACGTTCGACGAAGGCGGCGGAATTTAAGTTACACAGCTCGCAACTTCTGAAACGAAAAAGGATCGTCGATGCCAGAAACGCAGCGTCCGCTAGCTCCTCACACCCTCAGCGTGCCCGCCGCCCGCACGCTATCCAACCCGACTCTTACCGTACCTCAGATGCTGGCGGAGTCTCCGCGCTGGCTGCTGCACTTGCTGCCGTGGCTCAACATCCAGGGCGGCGTATACCAGGTGAACCGGCGTCGAATCGTACTGCGCCAAAGCGATCGCATCGCAACTACTTTCGTCGACGACAAAGCCTCGCTCGATGCCAACGCATTGCGCGCCCTGTCTCTGCTGCGCACCGCCAACGAGCCACTGCTTACCGCGATATCAGGCGCGCTCGTCGAAGAACGCCGCGGCGCCGGCGAGGACCTGTACAAGGCAGGCGACGCGGGCGAGAAGTTCTACATCATCGTCAAAGGCAAAGTCGAAATCGCCACTACCGACGCGCACGGCGAGAAGCTGCGCCTCGCACTCTACGGCGACGGCGATTTCTTTGGCGAAACCGCGCTGCTCAACGAATGGCGTCATACCACGACGGCGCAGACCCTGACTCCCAGCATCTTCCTCACCTTGGATCGCGCGCGCTTCCGCGCGTTGCTCGATTCATCGCCGGAGCTACGCGCCAATTTCGACGCGTTGGTGCGCCAGCGCGAAGAGTCTCCGGCAAAGCAGAACGAGTCCGGCGAAGCTGGGATCGACATCGCGTCCTACAATGTGGGCGAGGAGCCCGAGCTGCAGCGCACCTTCGTCGACTACGAAGAAGTTCCGCGCCAGTACCAGCTTCAGACCATCCAGACCGTCATTCGCCTGCACACCCGCATCACCGACCTCTACAACAACAATTACGATCAACTGCGCGAGCAGCTTCGTCTGACGATTCAGGGCATGAAGGAGCGCGAGGAATCGGAAATTCTGAACGACCCCGAGCACGGCCTGCTGCTCGCCGCCGCGCCTTCGATGCGTATCCGGACCCGCTCTGGCCCGCCGACTCCCGACGATCTCGACGACTTGCTGGCGCACGTCTGGAAAGAGCCCGCGTTTTTCCTGGCGCATCCGCGCGCGATCGCTGCGTTCGGCCGTGAATGCACGCGGCGCGGCGTTCCACCTCCGACTGTACAAATGTTCGGCTCGCCGTTCATTACCTGGCGCGGCGTCCCGCTCGTCCCGTCGAACAAGCTGCCGATCAATCGATCCAACGGTTCGCGAGTGCCGCACGTCGCCAACCGCGACACGGAAGGCTCAGCCGGACTGACCAGCATTCTCCTGATGCGCGTTGGCGAGCAGAAGCAGGGCGTCGTCGGATTGCATCAGACGGGACTTCCCGGCGAGCAGATGCCCGGACTGTCGGTCCGCTTCATGGGCATCGACAACTATTCGACCGCATCGTATCTGGTCACGTTGTATTTCTCGGCCGCAGTGCTGACCGAGGACGCGCTCGGAATTCTCGAGAACGTCGAAGTAGGCAACTACCATGACGACGAGTGAAGCCCCCGCGCCGGTTAGCGTCCTGCCAGGCGTAACCGCAACCGGAGCGCCGCCGGGCATCGATGACGCGACGCTGGATCGTATCACGAGCAATCTGCTTGGTCCGATTCCGGGCGCGGCGGCGCAGGAATCCGCCGGCACTGCCGCTCTGACGGCCGCGCGCACCACCAGTCCGCTCGCATCAACCTCAGGATTGCCGGGTCCAACGGCCGGCGTAAGCAGCGCCGCGACACCATTTCCCGGAGCGCCGATTCCCGCAGCGCCGTATGTCGATGAAGCGATTCATCAGTCTCAGATTCCGGCTCCGTCGAGTATTGCCGCAGCATTCTCTCAGACTGCGGCTCCTGAAGCGGCGACGAGTGTCGTGCCTTCGTCTGCGGCGATTCCCGCATCGCCATACCTCGATTCCGGAATTCACCAATCGCAAATTCCTGCTCCATCGAGTTCCGTCGCCGCGGCTCCTCAAACCGCGATTCCCGAAGCGTCTGCCGGTCCGATCGACTGGATGCCCCCGCTTCCGGCCAACATCCAGATTCACGACGGATCACTGCCGCGCCTGTTCGCCGATACGCCTCTGTCAGCAAAACCAACTCAAGACACAGCACCGTCGTACTATTTCCTGACGCCCACAGTCGCGACGCGCCCCGACACGGCCGCGCCGCCGACAGCGCCATTCCAGCGGCGCCTGTTCGACGTCAACGACATCCGCGCCGACTTCCCCATCCTCGAAGAACGCGTTCACGGCAAGCGTCTCGTCTGGCTCGACAACGCCGCCACCACGCAGAAACCGCAGGCCGTCATCGACCGCCTTGTCCAGTACTATTCGCACGAGTACTCGAACGTGCATCGCGCCGCGCACGAGCTCGCGGCACGCTCGACCGACGCGTACGAAAGCGCCCGCGAGAAGGTGCAACGATTCATCGGCGCCGGTTCGCCCGAAGAAATCGTCTTCGTCCGCGGCACCACCGAAGCAGTTAACCTGGTCGCCGCCAGCTACGGCCGCAAGTTCATTGGCGAGGGCGACGAGATCGTTCTGTCGACGCTCGAACACCACTCCAACATCGTTCCATGGCAATTCCTGGCCGAGCAGGTCGGCGCTGTCATCCGCGTGGTCCCGGTGACCGATCGCGGCGAAGTCCTGCTGAGCGATTTCGAACGAACGCTCACGACCAAGACAAGATTCGTTGCGCTGACGCACGTATCCAACGCGCTCGGTACGATTCTTCCGGTCCGCGAGATGATCGACATCGCGCATCGACGCGGCGCGAAGGTCCTCATCGACGGCGCGCAAGCCGTCTCGCATTTCCCCGTCAACGTGCAGAGGCTCGACGCCGACTTCTACGCGCTCTCCGGCCACAAGCTGTTCGGCCCCAGCGCAATCGGGGTGCTCTACGGCAAGAAGGCGCTGCTCGACGAAATGCCGCCATGGCAGGGCGGCGGCAACATGATTCAGCGCGTGACCTTCGAACACAGCACCTTCGCCGATCCGCCATCGCGCTTCGAAGCCGGCACCGCGGCACTCGGTCCGGCGGTCGGACTCGGCGCCGCCGTGGACTATCTCGATCGCATCGGGATGCAGAATGTCGCGACGCATGAGCGGGCGCTGCTGGGCTACGCGACCGAGGCGCTCGCCAGGATTCCGGGCGTCAGGTTGATAGGTACCGCCCCTGAAAAAGCGGGTGTCGTCTCCTTTGTCACGGACAAAATTCCTGCCGAGGAGATGGGCAAGATTCTCGACCAGGACGGTATCGCGGTTCGCGCGGGTCATCACTGCGCGCAGCCGACGATGGATCGCTTCGGACTGGAAGCAACGGTCCGCCCGTCGCTGGCGCTCTACAACACGCATGACGAGATCGATCAGTTGGAACGCGCAGTGCGCCGCGCGCTGCAGAAATAGAAAAGGAGCAAGCAATGAGCACGAACGGAAAAGAGAACCTCGAAATATTGCCCATCGCTGGACGTATCGGCGCTGAGATTGCGGGTGTGCGGCTTTCGGGCGAGTTGGAACCTGCGATCGTCGAGTCGATTCGCCAAGCCCTGTTCAAATACAAAGTGATTTTCTTCCGGGGACAGGCGCATCTGGATGAAGCGAGTCACGAAGCCTTTGGACGTCTGCTCGGGGACATCGTGCCGCATCCGACCGTCCCGTCGGTGAAGGGCACGGAGACTGTGCTCGACATCGACGGCACTCATGGCAATCGCGCGACCGCGTGGCATACCGACGTGACCTTCGTCGACGCGTATCCGCAAGCCTCGATACTGCGCGCGCTCATTGTGCCGACTCACGGCGGCGATACGTCTTGGGCCAACACGGCGGCGGCGTATCAATCGTTGCCGCCGAAGCTTCAGGAGATCGCCAACAACCTCTGGGCGGTGCACTCCAACACATACGACTATTCGGTGCCCACCAAGGCCACGTCCAACAAGTTGAAACGCTACTTCGAGGTTTTCGCTTCGACAGTCTATGAGACTGAGCATCCCGTCGTCCGCGTTCATCCTGGAACCGGCGAGCGGACTCTCGTGCTGGGAGCTTTCGTGCGGCGCTTTATCGATCTGCCGCAAGCCGACTCGAAACAGCTCTTCGCATTGCTGCAGGGATACGTGACGCGGCTTGAGAACACGGTGCGATGGCGATGGTCGGTCGGCGACGTTGCGATTTGGGATAACCGCGCAACCCAGCACGTTGCGATCGACGACTATGGCAAGCAGCCGCGCTTGCATCGACGCGTGACCGTCGCGGGAGACGTGCCGGTCAGCATCGACGGTCGTCGAAGCCGGACTATCAAGAAGGAGTCGGCGCGACGTGAACCGGTGGCGGCGGCCGCGTCGTGACGACCGAGTTTGAATAACGGAGTCCCCCCGACGCGGGCGGACGGCCGCGAAGTCTGAGCCGTCCGTCCGCGCCCTCTTGATTTTCAAAGCCATAAGAGAGCGACCCAATTATGGAAGTCTTTTGGTATATCCCCACTCACGGCGACGGACGCTACCTGGCGACGGACAAGGGAAGTCGCCGCGCGACACCCTCTTATATGAGGCAAGTCGCCGAGGCGGTTGACGGGCTCGGCTTCGGCGGTGCGCTGCTGCCGACTGGCCGCTCATGCGAGGACGCCTGGGTGATCGCCAGTTCGCTCGCGGCGGTGACTCGGCGGATGAAGTTCCTGGTGGCGGTGAGGCCGGGGTTGGTGTCGCCCACGGTCTCGGCGCGGATGGCCGTTTCGCTGGATAAGATTTCCGGTGGGCGATGTCTCATCAACGTCGTCACTGGCGGTGATCCGACGGAATTGGCTGGCGAGGGGCTGCATCTCGATCACGATGCGCGCTACGAGGTAACCGACGAATTCCTGACGGTCTGGAAGCCGCTGCTCGAAGGAAGGAAAGTCGATTTCGAGGGACGTCATTTGAAGATCGCCGGTGGCCAGTTGCTCATTGATCGCGAGAGCAGGCCGAATGTTCCGCTGTATTTCGGCGGATCGTCGGATGCGGCGATCGAGGTCGCAGCCAAGCACGTTGATCTCTACCTGACCTGGGGGGAACCACCCGCTCAGGCTGCCGAGAAAATTGCTCGAGTGCGCCGCCGCGCGGCGGAACTGGGCCGCACGCTGAGGTTCGGCATGCGGCTGCATATAATAGTGCGCGAAACCAACGCCGCGGCGTGGGCGGCGGCCAATGATTTGATCAGGTACGTCAGCGACGACGCGATTGCGATCGCACAACAAACCTTTTCGCGCATGGACTCGGTCGGACAAAGCCGGATGGCGCAACTTCATGGCAGTCGCCGCGAAGACCTCGAGATCAGCCCGAATCTGTGGGCCGGCATCGGTCTGGTTCGTGGAGGAGCAGGGACGGCGCTCGTCGGCGATCCCAAAACCCTGTCGCGACGCTTCGAAGAATACGCCGATATCGGCATCGATACGTTCGTTCTCTCGGGCTACCCGGGCCTCGAGGAAGCCTACTATGTTGCCGAGCTGCTCTTTCCTAAACTGCCATTGCGGCGGCAAGCTACCCAGACGGAAGCGATCGCCGCAGGGTAAAGACTCGACTCGACGTGCCGATGAAAACCGAGGGCGCAAGTTCCAGCGAACGTGCGGGGATTCTCGCGCGGGAATTTGCGCGCCGAGCGGCCGATCACGATCGGCATGCCACGTTTCCATTTGAGAGTTTCGAAGCACTGAAAAACGCGGGATTGTTGGGGCTGACGGTCCCCGTCGAGTACGGTGGCCGGGGCGCCGGACTGCTGGAGACGTGCGAGGTGCTGGGTGCGATCGCGAGTGGCGACGCGTCCACCGCGCTGGTGCTGGCGATGCAGTATCTGATGCACGCAACGATCGCGCGAAGTCCAACGTGGCCCCCGCATATTCGCGAGATGGTCGCGCGCGACGCGGTCGAGCAAGGCGGGCTGATCAACGCATTGCGCGTCGAGCCCGAACTGGGCACGCCCGCGCGCGGCGGCATGCCGGCGACGACGGCCGAGCAGGTCGCTGACGGATGGCGCGTCTCCGGGCACAAGATCTATTCGACCGGTATTCCGATTCTCAGTTGGCTGATGGTTTGGGCGAAGACCGCCGAAGCCGAGCCGCGCGTGGGGATGTTCCTGGTTCCAGCTAAGACCGCGGGCGTACGGATTGTCGAGACGTGGGACCATCTGGGGATGCGTGCGAGCGGCAGCCACGACGTGATTTTCGAACGCGCGCTCATTTCGCATGACTACGCCGTCGACGTTCGCGAGCCGTCCGCCTGGGCGGTGCGCGACGACGTGCAGGCCGCTTGGTACACGATCGCAATCGCAGCGCTGTACAACGGCGTCGCTCGAGCGGCACGCGACTGGCTGGTGACATATCTCACCGAGCGCACTCCCACCGCATTGGGCGCACCGCTCGCGACACTCCCGCGATTTCAGGAAGCGGTGGGCGAAATTGACGGTCGCCTGTTGACGAACCGCGTGCTGATCGAATCGGCCGCGCTCAGGACTGACAACGGGAGCCCGCCGCCCGCCACCGAGAGCGGCCTGATCAAGATGACGGTGACGACGAATGCGATCGCGGCGGTCGAGCGCGCCGTCGAGCTCATCGGGAATCCCGGCCTCAGCCGCGCAAATCAAATCGAGCGCCACTTGCGCGACGTGCTCTGTTCGAGGATTCATACTCCACAGAACGATAGCATCCTGCTAGCCGCGGGGCGCGCCGCGTTCAAAGCGCACGACGAAAGAGGAGAGCGTCCATGAGCGTCGAGTTCATCGGGATGATCGGTACGCAGCCCGCCTCGGAGATTCACCCACCGCGTGGACCGGCGGTCGACGTCGACTACGTGCGGCGCTTCGCTCAGGCGCACGAGCAATCGGGCTTCGACCGGATACTCATCGGGTATTTCTCGAATGGAGCCGACGGATTCATCGTCGCGCAGTACGCCGCGTTCGTGACGGAAAGGCTCGGCCTGATGCTGGCGCATCGTCCCGGCTTCGTCGCGCCGACCGTGGCAGCGCGCAAGCTGGCGACGCTCGACATCTTCAGCGGCGGGCGGCTCGCAGTTCATATCATCTCCGGCGGTGACGACGGCGAACAGCGAAAGGACGGCGACTTCATCACGCATGACGAGCGCTACGAGCGCACCGACGAGTACGTCGAAATCCTTCGCCGCATCTGGACGGCGGACAAGCCCGTCGATCACGAAGGCAAGTACTACAAGTTCGTGCGCTCGTCCGTGGACATCAAGTCGCTGCAGAAGCCGCACATTCCGATCTACTTCGGTGGTTCTTCGGATGCGGCGATCGAAATCGCCGGGAAGCATGCCGACATTTACGCGCTGTGGGGTGAACCGTTGGCGGAAGCGGCGAAAACGATCGCGCAGGTGCGTGCGTCGGCCGCGCGACATGGACGCACGGTGAGATTCAGCTTGTCGACGCGTCCAATATTGGCATCCACAGAAGACGCGGCGTGGGCGCGCGCGCGACGAATCATAGAAACGATCCGCGAAACCCGCGGGCACGCGATGTTGGGGGCACCGGCTAAAACTCCTGGCGCCGTTGGTTCGCAGCGATTGCTGGCCGCAGCCGCGGAAGGCGAAGTGCTCGACAAGAGGCTGTGGACGGCGGTGGCCGCCGCGACCGGCGCGCGCGGGAATACGACCGCGCTGGTCGGGACGCCGGAGCAGGTCGCCGAGTCGATGCTTGCCTACTACGACCTCGGCGTCACGACTTTTTTGATTCGCGGATTCGATCCGCTCGAAGACGCAATCGACTATGGCCGCGAGTTGATCCCGCTCGTGCGAAGCAAGATCGCCAGCCGCGAGCGACACGAGAGCGTTGCCTTAGCCGGGCGGGTCGCCGGATAGAGAACTTCATGCCGACGAGACTGCTAGCGATTGTTGGAAGCGTCACGCCGCCGGGTAGGTTGCTCAACGCGACTCGATGGCTGCTCGATTCTGCGAGTGCGTCGCGGAAGGATCTCGAGGTCGAGCTGATCAACCTGGCCGACAAAACAGTTGCGTTCGCCGACGGCCGACCACCCGAACAATACAACGATGATACCGCCGCGATCATCGAAAGCGTGCGCGCCGCGGACGGCGTGGTCGTCGCGAGCCCGGTCTATCGCGGATCCTTCACCGGCGCGCTGAAAAATCTGCTGGATCATCTGCCTATCGAATCGCTGGCCGCAAAGCCGATTGGAATTGTCGCGATGGGCGCGACTCAGCATCATTTTCTCGGCGTCGATTGGCATCTGCGCGAGGTCCTCGCATGGTTTGGAGCGCTGGTAGTGCCGACTAGTGTGTACCTCGTGTCGGCCGACTTCGTGAATGGCCAGCTTACGGACAGTGCAAAGCAGGACCTCAAGGATCTCGCGGATGCAGTTATTAAATTGAAAGAAGTCTCGCCGCCAGGCAGTTTTCTCGGTCCGAGGCCGCTCGCGAGCCGTCGCAATTGATCTGACACTCTCTACTGGTTAGGCACTGCGACCAGGACCTCACGCCGTTGCAAAAATCCTGTGTAAGCTCTCTGGCAAAGCCATGACACGATCGCGATGATCGGCAGACACGCGAACAGCAGATAAATGACTTGCTCTCTCTCGGTGCTCGGAAACCAGACGGTCTGCATCCAAAAATAGAGGGGGCGATGCAGAAGGTACATGAAGAAGCTCGCTTCGCTGAATTGCGTGAGAATCGCGCGCGGTTTTAGATTCCGACCGGCGCGCAGTACGACAGCAAAGACTGCGAGAGAGCCGAAGAACGCCCAAGGCGCCGCCCATGGGTCGCCCTCCAATCCATAGGATGAACGTGCCAGCGTAGGCACGAGAGAAAGAGCGGCGAGAACCAGGAGGCCGATGAGACTTAGCGTCGATGACGGCAGCGACCTGGCGGCCAGGAAGATGCCGACAGCGAAGCAGGGGAAATAAAGGATAAGGCGCATATCTATCCTTCCCGTCGCTGCTTGATACAGGAACATCGCTCCAATGATTCCGGTGCATAAGGCGATGTAAGCCACTTCGTTCCCACGCAAGCCGATGAGTAGCGGGGCAATCAGATAGAAGAGAACGATCATGCTTACGAACCAAAGCGTGAAAGGCGGCGGTGCGAGTAGCATGGCGACGAGTGTGACGCCCTTGACGAGCGAAAGGGCATCGCTCGTGCCTGCTGCCAGGAACAGACCGCTGGCGATCACAAAGGGGATATAGATGCGCCAGAAACGTGTCTTATAGAAGCTCCAGAGTTCGCCTCGGGCCAGACCACCGTCCTTGCGCCCTGTCAGAAAGCCGGAGATCAAGACGAAGAGGGAAAGCGCTCCAACCGTGAGGCGATAGGTGACAGGGTTATAGTGCCATATCCCAACTTTCGTATAATCGAGTAGATGCCAAAAGCCGACGATGTAGAGCATGCTCAGCGCGCGCATGACATCGATCGGTACCTTGCGCGTCGGCAAGGCGGCATGTGTTCCAGCTCCCGAGTCACCCACCCTGCATCGTCTAGCAGTTCCATCCGAAATCAATCTACCTTCGCAGACGTCTCGGCGCGTTTGAGTATCTGATAACCGAGGGTCATCAAAAGATCTTGGCCACGCGCGCGATGCTGGCGATTGTGCCAGTATGAGCAACAACGGTGTTGGAATACTCGACGGCGCAAGCGTCGCCAATGGGAGCTGTTATGGACGACTCAAACGAATCGGGCGAAGCGCGTATTCCGCAGCCAGCCACTGCGATCGCCTCTCATTTGGTGCGCCCCGAAAAAGCTGACGAATACTTCGCCGTGCAGACGGCGATTACGAACGCGGCCCGGAAGTTCCCTGGCTTCGTCGGCACCGAAGTACTTGGTCCTATCGCCGGTATGCAAGAGGAATGGGTTGCGATTTTTCGTCTCGAATCCAACCAGGCTATGAAGCGATGGCTGGAGAGTCCTGAACGCGCGCGACTCGCAACGCGAATCGAGGCTTGCCTGTCGCAGCCCTCGCACATGCTGCTGCTGGCCAGCGACGATACAGTTGAGCCCCCCGTCGCGATGGTTTTTACGCACCGCGTCGCGAAAGACAAAGTGAAGGACTACCTGGCGTGGCGGCGCAAGGCGATTGACGCGCAGACGCATTACTTGGGCTATCTCGCGACTGAGTTCTTCCAGCCGCACGGGACCTTTCAGAATGAGTGGGTCGACATCGTGCGGTACGATAACCTCGATCATCTCAATCATTGGATGGAGTCGAAGGAGCGGCAGGCGCTGCTGAAGGAACTCGATTCGATCGTCGAGAGCGTGCACGCGCATCAGGTTACGGGACTCGAAGGATGGTTCGCGCTGAATCGCGGGCCCGGCGCGACGGTCAGCGTACCGCCGTCGTGGAAACAGGCGCTGGCGGTATTGTTCGCGCTCTATCCCACGGTCATGGTCCTGACGTTTCTTAATCCGCTGACGCATAACCTGTCGCTCGCGGTTCAGATGCTTATCAGCAATATTCTTTCCGTGAGCTTGCTTACGTGGCTGGTGATGCCCCGAGTAAGCCAATTTCTCAATTTCTGGCTTACCGCTCCCACGCGCGATAGGAAGAACGAGGCACTTGGGCTATCCGCGGTCGCCGTCGGCCTCGTTTTGTTTGTTGTCATATTCCGTGCGTTGTGACTTATTGTTAATTTTTTCGGTTCGTGACAGCGTCCATACAGCGTGGATGTTGAAGATCTGCTGGTTTCTCGATATGACTGACAGCGCATGCACAAATCGATGTTTCGTCCCGCCGTCGCGTTGGCGCTATCACTGATTCTCGTCTTCGCAATGGGTGGCAGCGCGAAGGCGCAGAGCGCGTCCGATCAAAGCTTGCCCGACTACATGGATGTGATCGTCGGCAACGGCGCGCCCGCGGCCAAAACCGCGGTCGCCGAGCAGAATGTGCTCGCCCTCGACATAGCCATGTTCGGCTTGTACGACGACGCGCAGGCTAAATTTCAGAAAAATTTCCTCGCGCAGCATCCTGTGATCATGGCCCTGTTCAGCAACCAGGGCGGCAAGCTAACGCTCTACCGGCCGGGCAAAGCGCCGTTGGAGGCTCCGCAGGTTCCGATTCGCTATCAGCTCTACAAGTCGGTGGGGCATTCGGCTTTGGCGGTGTTCGAGCTTGCCGGTTCTCATCTAGGCACTGTTTCCGATCAATCGTGGATGGGTCCGATGCGCGCATTCCGCGTTTCGAATCAAACAGCGCTCGACAGTCTTGACGCGCTCGACCTTAGCGCCGACGCGCGAGACATCCAGCGCAAAGTCCTCGAGGCCAATATCAAGTTCATGGACGCGTGCCTGAGCAAAGGCAGCTACACCTTCGCCGACCTTCAGCAGTACGCCCAGAACATTAAACCTTACCTGGCGAAGAATGTCTGGCTGGGGGCGTCGACTCAGGTGGAACATTGGATGAAGGTCGTCAAGGACTGGAAAGAGATGCTCGGCCCGGATTGGGATAAGACTTACGGTGTGAGCAACACACTCTATGTGGCACGCCAGAACAACGTCATTTTCAGTGTGCTCGCACAATTCTTCGGCAAGGACGCGATGAACACGCGCCTGTTTCTGTTCGAGACCTCTCAGTTCGTCACCACTCCCGATCAAATGCTCGATGTGCTCATTCGGACCGTCGCCGATCGATCGGTCGGCATGGTCTTCTTCGGCAACTATTACCTGATGGATTACGAGCTTATGGGCGGTGATGGGCGCAAAGCGATACAGGCCGAAGACACGAAGTACGGCATTCCTGTCTTTCTGCCGCCCGCAGTGCCGTTCCATTCCAACGAATGGCCGTTCCGAATCGATCCGAGCCAGGGCGAAGGTCCCGCTACGATTGAAGATATAAGGTAAGTCGAGAGATCAGGCGAGCGATACGATTGCGAGCCTGACCTATCCTACTTCTTCAGCATCGCTTCAAATGCTGCCGCTGCTTCGTGTGCGACCGCGTCGTCGTCCAAGCCGCTGGGAAAGCCCGATACTCCGACGCCGCCGACCACCACGTCTCCGTCTTTGAGGGGAACGCCGCCAAACAGAAACACAGATCGCGGCGTATGGATCAGCTGGCTGTCGTCTCCCTTAGCTTGCTGGACTTTTTCGAAAATTTCGCGTGTGGAATGCTTGTAGTTAACGGCCGTCCAGGCTTTGTCCGTCGCGACACCAACGGAATGTTCCGTGCCGTAGTCAGTGCGCAGCAACACGAGCGGTATTCCGGCCTGGTCCACCACCGCCACCGCCACCTGGCTTCCTTTGTCCTTGGCCGCCTTCAGAGCGATTCGCGCGATTGCGAGGGCGGCATCCGCGGTTACGCTTTTCTTCTGAATGATAGCTTGAACCGCAGCGACTGAGTCATCGGCGCATTCAGAAATGGGGGGAACAACAGCAAGTACAATGGTTAGTCCACCCGCCATTACGATTGACCGCACGAGTCGGGTCATCCTAGCCCTCCAATTTCACGTCAGTTAGTGATCATTAGAACAGTACCGTGACTTGCGCCGTCATCGCGACGGCGCCTTGCGTGCGGCTGCTTTTGCCAGGATTGGGAATGTAGCTGAATACTGGTTCGAAGAAGGAAGTGCCTACCAGATGCATCTGGTAGTAACTTTGCAGGATGGCCTCGTTGCTGCGAAGGCCGTATCGCCGATTCAACCACGTCCAGGTGAGGCCGGTACCAATTGAATCCACCGGACGGTGAGGTATCAGACCGAAACCAGTGAATCCCATCCCGAAATATTGGTTGAAGATCATCGTGCGGGAGTCATTGATGCCGAACTGCAAAAATCCCGAGACGCCGCTGTTGTCGACTGCCACACGACGCCTCCATAGACGCTGCGACAGGAACGTATAGAATCCTTGTGAGCCATTCTGCGAGGTACCGCCAGGAGCGTACAACTCACCCGTTTGCGCCCATCCGCCGGCAGCAATCTTCCCGATTAGCTTTTCATCACTGAGACTGTATGCGTATCCCGCTTCGCCGATTGCGAAATAGTGTCCGTTGAAAACGGGTTCGGTACGCAGCCCCGTTTGTATCCCGCTCGCGACTGCGCCGTCATAGAACGCATACGTGAAATAGAAATTCCTGGTTGGCGCGAAGTCGGCGGTGATTCCATACGCGGAGTTGTAGTATCCCGGCATCGCACCAATCAGCGTCGGATTCTTGAAGACTGGCGTATAGATGAGTCCCGAGACAGCCGGGATTTGGAGAGTGGCGTCGGAGGTAGGGACCGCCCGCGTGACGTTGTTGAAGTCGTAGGTCGGTATAGTCTTGCCGACTCGAATCACGATCTTGTTGTCGAACAAACTCTGCCGCCACCAGAGCTCGCAGAGTCCGGTGCGCACGAATGGCTTTCCGCCGGGCAGCCCGTCGTATCCGGTAAGGACGCCGGCTTTGCCGTTGGCGTCCTCGCCGTTGAATTGCATCAATTCCGCATCGATCGAGGCGCCGGGAATGCTCGCCAGCTTTTCCAGGTCGATGTTCAAATTCAGGAAGAGCAGGCTGTTGAAGCTCCAGGTCCGCGGCTTTACTCCACCGGTGAACAGATAGTCCGCGTTGCCGATCCACGCGCCGCCGACGCGAACTCCGGGAATGTGGTCGAGTCCGATCAAACTGCCTAGCCAACCCGTGCCGGGAATTATGTTGGACGCGCCCGGGTTTGCACTGATCGGCTGGACGTCAGCGTTGGCGAGTAGCGTTGCGATCGAAGTTGACGGCGTGCTTGACGCGGCTGGAGTCGATGACGATGCAGACTGCGGGATAGCGTCGGCGCCCGACGCGTCGCTCGACACCGAGGACTGCAAACCAATTGCGCACAGCATCCCGGCCAGGACGTGGAATGCGCGCTTCATCTCATTTCACGCGCCTTTGTTTTCGGTGCTCTCGAAAATCCGCCGATAGATGCGATCGGGTGTCAGCGACGAGTCGTGGAAGCGGATTCCGGTGGCGTCGGTCAGCGCGTTGGCGAGCGCCGGCGCGATCGGATAGATGGGCGCCTCGCTCATCGACTTGGCACCGAGCGGACCGAACGCGTCGTGGGTGTCGGCGAAAAAGATCTCCGTGCGCTCGAGTGCGTCGGCATAGGCTGGTATTCGGTAGTTGCGAAAACTCGGATTGATCATGCGGCCGGTGTCGTCGAATACCATCTTTTCCTGCAGCGTCCAGCCGACACCTTGCGCGATTGCGCCTTCCACCTGCGCCCGGCACTGCATCGGATTGATGATCACGCCGCCGTCGCAGCCATGAACGCTCTGCAGGATGATGATTTCGCCGGTGATGCGATTGACTGCGATGCGAAACGCCTGCACCTGGAAGGTGACGCTGCGCGGAGTGCCATAAGCCTTGCGCACAGTCTCCAGCGGACGTCCCGCTTTGCGCGATGCCGCGGAAAACTCCGCGAGCGAAACACGGGTGTCGTTGTAGAAGATGGCGTCGTGCTCGATTCGGCAGGCGTCACGGCCGACGGCATAATTTTTCGAGGCGAAGGTCAGCATCCTGTCCCGTAGTGCTTCGGCCGCGAGCCTCACCGCGTTTCCGGCAACCACCGTGCCCGCGCTGGCGAACGCTCCCGTGTCGTAGCCGGTTTTATCGGTATCGGCCTGCACGATGCGCACGCGCGAGGCGGTGCTGTTGAGTACGCTGGACACGATTTGCTGATGAACCGTCGTGGTTCCGTTGCCGAACTCCGCCGTGCCGATCGCGAGGTGATAGTTGCCGTCTTCGCCGAGGCCCAGCCGCGCCTCCGAACGATGCTCAGTCGGCGGCACCGATCCGTGCATCGAGATGGCCATGCCCTTGCCCTCGAGCCAGTCCGCGCCCGCGGGACGCTTGACGCCGTTGCCGCGCTTCATTGCCGCTTCGACCAGGTCGATGCACTGGTCGAGGCCGTAGCTGCCGAACTCGGTGTCGGTGGCCTCGGTGCTCTCCGCGATCATCTGGTCATCCGGCCCCACGACGTTGCGGCGCCGAAATTCATAGGGGTCCATCTTCAAACTGCGCGCC
>DATNLS010000316.1:0-2944 GCA_035602775.1 Candidatus Acidiferrales bacterium
GGCGTGTTCACGTCGGGCACCGTCACGGTCTGCGGTGGCGCGCCCGACGGACCGACCCACTCGGGCAAACTCTGGAGTCCGCCGAGATGGACCATCGGCGGCTGGTCGACCGTCCCTTCGTTGTCGCCGGTCCCATTGCCCGCCTCGTCCTGGTAGTGCTGCGTGATCTGCTTCTTCACTTCTGCGGGCGACGCTTCCGGCTGTATGCCCTGGCTGTGCGAAAAATCCTCGCGGCTCTGGGCGTCCATATGCAGCCAGATCTGGCTGGCCTGCGCGCTGTTGCCGTGATTCAGAGCGTCCACGAATTTTTGCTGCTGTGTCTCCGACGAGCATCCCGCGACCGCAATCGCGCACGCAGCAATTGAGAATACGAACACGCGCTGTATCTTTGCCGGCATCAACCTAGAACGTCACCACGCTTCGAATCGACTTGCCTTCGTGCATCAGGTGGAAGGCGTCGTTGATTTTTTCCAGCGGCATCACGTGCGTGATCAGATCGTCGATATTGATCTTTCCTTCCATGTACCAGTCGACGATTTTCGGCACGTCGCGACGTCCGCGCGCACCGCCAAAAGCCGTGCCCTTCCACGTTCGTCCCGTCACCAACTGAAACGGCCGTGTCGAAATCTCCTGCCCCGCGCCCGCGACGCCGATGATCACGCTGGTGCCCCATCCGCGCTGACAGCACTCGAGCGCCTGGCGCATCAGCTTGACGTTGCCGACGCATTCGAAAGAAAAAGCCGCGCCGCCACGCGTGAGGTTCACGAGGTACGGCACGAGGTCGCCTTCGACTTCCGCCGGATTCACGAAATGGCTCATGCCGAACTTCTCGGCGATCGTCTTGCGCGCGGGATTCAGATCGACGCCGACGATCATCGACGCGCCCGCTATCCGCGCGCCCTGCACGACGTTGAGGCCGATGCCGCCGAGCCCGAACACCACCACCCGGTCGCCCGCCTGCACCTTCGCGGTGTTCAGCACGGCGCCGATTCCGGTGGTGACGCCGCAGCCGATGTAGCAAATTTTCTCGAACGGCGCGTCGTCGCGGACCTTGGCCAGCGCGATCTCCGGCACCACGGAAAAGTTCGCGAACGTTGAAGTGCCCATGTAGTGATGAAGCGGTTTCCCCTCGCGCGAAAATCTGCTGGTGCCGTCGGGCATCACGCCGCGGCCCTGCGTCTCGCGAATCGCCGTGCACAGATTTGTCTTGCCCGAGAGGCACGACGGGCAGTTGCGGCATTCGGGAATGTAGAGCGGGATCACGTGGTCGCCGCGCTTCAGCGTCGTCACGCCCACTCCCGTTTCGACCACGACGCCGGCGCCTTCATGTCCGAGGATCGCCGGGAAGAGACCTTCGGGATCCGCGCCCGACAAAGTGTAGGCGTCGGTGTGGCAGACTCCCGTGGCCTTGATTTCGACCAGGACTTCGCCGGCCCTTGGGCCTTCGAGGTCAACGCTCGCGACTTCGAGCGGTTCGCCGGCCTTGTTCGCGATTGCTGCTTTTACTTTCACAATCCCCGCGCGATCCCCGCAATATAATACGCCGCCGCATCGCGCCGAACACCACACGCATCTCGCTTGATGGTTGTCACGAATGCTGCCAAACCTCATCGAGGCCGATCGGTAATCTACCGCGAGGAGAAAACAATGGCCGACAAAACACTCTCGCCCGACCAGGTGATCGCATCGCTGCTCGAAGGCAAGTCGCGCCGCGAGATGATGGTGATCCTCGCGCGGCTCGAGCACGGCGGCGCCGGGCTCTACCAGTCGTTCGCCGCGAGCGAACGTAACGAGAAGGCGCGCGCCGCCCTGCTCGCCGGCGCTGAGCGCGAGGAGCAGAATTCCGCGCTGCTCAAGACGATGACGGCGGTCAAGGACAAGTGCGAAAAGTGCGGCAAGCCGCTGGCGCCTCCGGCACCAGCCCAGTGCTGTTCATTCCAATGCACTTTCTGCCCCGACTGCGCCGACGAAATGAAGCACGTGTGTCCAAACTGTTCGGGGGAGCTGACGGCGCGTAGTCTCTGAGGCTCGAGGATTTGCGATGCAGGTAATCGGCACGGTCAAGGAAATCTGGCGATACCCGGTCAAGTCGATGGCGGGCGAACGGTTGCAACGCGCGAATGTCGGCGCGCTCGGAATCTACGGCGATCGCGGATGGGCGATTCGCGACGAAAAGGCCGGCGAGATCCGCAACGCGCGCAAGCTGCCCGCGCTACTACATTGCACCGCCGTCTATCTGCGCGAGCCGTCCGGATGCGACGTGCCACCTGCACAGATCACGATGCCCGACGGAACCACGTTTCGTTCCGATTGCGCCGAGGCGAGTGAAAAACTTTCCGAAATGCTCGGGCGCCCCGTCACGATCTGGCCGGTCCAGCCGCCATCCGAGCGCGACTTGCTTCGGCGCGCCAAGCCCGACAATCCCGATATGAAAGCTGAAATGCGCGAGGTCTTCGGCCGGCTGGAAAGCGAGCCGTTGCCCGACTTTTCGAAGCTGCCGCCACAGATTCTCAAATTCACGTCGCCGTTCGGCACGTTCTTCGACGCGTTCCCATTCCATCTGCTCACTACCGCGTCGCTGAGCGCGCTCGCCGGCCACAATCCCACCGCCGATTTCGACTCGCGCCGCTTTCGTCCCAACCTGCTGGTCGAGACCGAGCGCGGCCTCGATGGTTTGGTCGAAGCCGAATGGTCGGGGCGGACGCTTCGAATCGGCGCGACGCGCATCAAGGTCGAAATACCCACCGTGCGATGCGTGATCCCGACGCTCGATCAGCCCGGAGTGAAGAAGGATCCGTCAGTGCTACGAACGATCGTGCGCGACGCGGCGCAGAATCTCGGCGCATACGCGACCATCGCAAACGCTGGAACTATCGCGCTGGGCGACGAAGTTTCACTCGAATAGCTAAGCTACATTACTTAAGGGTTACCCTTATTCGATATC
>DATNLS010000249.1:0-10117 GCA_035602775.1 Candidatus Acidiferrales bacterium
GTTGGAAACCACGCGACCGTCGTTGATCGCCATCCGCGGCCCGTACGTATTGAAGATGCGCACGATGCGGGTGTCGACCTTGTTCTGCCGGTGATAGTCCATCATGAGGCATTCGGCGACGCGCTTGCCCTCGTCGTAGCAAGAGCGCACGCCGATCGGATTGACGTTGCCCCAGTACGATTCGGTTTGCGGATGTTCCTCGGGATCGCCGTAAACCTCGCTTGTCGACGTAAGCAGGATGCGCGCGCGCACTCGCTTGGCCAGCCCGAGCATGTTGATCGTGCCCATCACACTGGTCTTGATGGTCTTCACCGGGTTGTACTGGTAGTGCACGGGCGACGCCGGGCATGCGAGGCTGAAGATGCGATCCACTTCGAGCAGAATCGGCTCGACCACGTCGTGGCGGATGAATTCGAAATTGCGGTTGCCGAGCAGGTGCGAGATGTTGGCGCGCTTGCCGCTGAAAAAATTGTCGAGGCAGATGACCTCTTGCCCGTCGTTGAGTAAGCGCTCGCATAGATGAGAGCCGAGGAATCCCGCGCCGCCGGTCACCAATGTTCGCACAGTTGTTCTTGTTCTCCCGATTCAGCGCCGGTTTTCGCGCGCAATGGCGCGGACGGTTTCTATCACGTAAGCGACGTCGTCGTCGGTCATCGCGGCGTAAATCGGCAGCGACAGGCAGCGGCTGAAGATGTCCTCGGTGACGGGAAAATCGCCGTCGTGGTAGCCGTACATGCGCTGATAGTAGTGCATCGTATGCAGCGGGATGCAGTGCACGGAGCATCCGACGCCGCGCTCGCGCAGCATCTCGACGAACTGATTGCGGCCGAGCTTGAGGCGCTCGGGGCGGATGCGCAGGACGTAGAGATGCCAGGCGTGCTCGATACCGGGCTCGGAATACGCGGGCTGCAGACTGTCGTCGGCGCGGAACGCGTCGTTGTATGCGCGCGCGATTTCAGTGCGGCGGCGCATGAAGTCGTCGGCGCGTTTGAGCTGCGCCAGCCCGATGGCGGCGTGTACGTCGGAAAGGTTGTACTTGAAGCCCATGTCGTGGATTTCGTAATACCACGAGCCGCTCTTGTCGTAGCGCTTCCACGCGTCCTTGTTCATCCCGTGCAGGCTGGCGACCGCGATTTTATCCGCGAGCGCGGCGTCCGACGTGGTGATCATGCCGCCCTCGGCGGTGGTGAAATTCTTGGTGGCGTAGAAGCTGAAGCAAGTGAGATCGCCGATGGTGCCGACCTTCGCCATCCCGCGGCCGTCCATGTGGCGCGCGGAGCCGGCCGCGTGCGCGGCGTCCTCGACCACTTTCAAATTGTAGTTGCGCGCGATGTTGAGAATGCGATCCATGTCGCAGGCGTGACCGGCAAAGTGCACCGGCAGAATAGCGCGCACGCGTTTGTGCTCGCCGCTCTCGAGCGCCTCCTCGATGCGGGCCGGGTTGATGTTGAAGGTGCCGGGATCGACGTCGACGAACACCGGACGCGCGCCGAGGTAGCCGAGAATTTCGGCGGTCGCGGTGAAAGTGAACGGCGTGGTGATAACCTCGTCGCCGGGGCCGATCCCCAGCGCCCACAGTGAGAGATGGAGAGCGCCGGTGCAATGCGAGACCGCGAGTGCGTGCTTCGCGCCGACATAGTCGGCGAAGTCGCTCTCGAAGCGCTTGGCCTTGGGGCCGGTCGTGATCCATCCGGAGCGCAGCGTGTCGATCACCTCGCGCTCCTCGTCGGGTCCGATCGACGGACGATGAAATGCTATTTGTCGCATCGTGTGTGATTCGATTGAAATCGGCGAAATCCCATGAGTCGGGTTAATTTCGGAGTATAAGGGATAGGTTAAAAGCGGAGCAAGGCAGGTCTCGATGAAGCGCGCAGGATGGGCCGCGGTTGCGGTGGTGGTGGGATGGTACGCGTTCGCGCTTTGGATTTTGCATCCGCTGACCGACGCGCCGGTGGTCGATAGCTGGCTGTACGGCTCGGCCGTGCGGCTATTTCTGCGCACCGGCGAAATCAGGTTCGCCGGCTTCACGCAGACGATGCCGATAGCGCAGGTCGTGTACGGCGTCGCGTGGGCGCACGCATTCGGCGGCAACTCGGTGTCGCTGGAACTCTCGACGGTGACTCTAGCGATCCTGTGCGGAGTCATGTTCCATGCGCTCGCGATCAGATGTGGTGCGCCGCGCTGGCAGGCTCTGGCGGCGACGGGGCTCCTGATCTGTAATCCATGCTTCACGTTCCTGAGCTTCTCGTTCATGACCGAAATTCCGTTTCTGACCGCGATGGTCGCTGCGCATCTGGCGTTCGCCGAGGCCGACGGATCCCGCGGGCAGTTGTGGCTCTGGCTAGCGGCGGCGATGGCGGTGATCGCTTTTTTGATTCGGCCGTTCGGTGCGATGGCGATTGCGGGATGCGTCGGCGCGATAGTCGTTTACGATTTGCCGCTTCGAGGATTGAATCGTTGGGATCGCGCGCGATGGATCAAATTGCTCGAGCTGATGATGCCGTTCGCCGCGGCGCTGGCGGTCTGCACGGGCCTCTGGATCTGGTTGACCGTGCTGGGTCCGAAGCCGTGGGATCTGAAGCAAGACGAAAATCATTTTCACTATATTTTCAGGGTGCCGCTGGCGAATTACCTGCGCGCGGGCGCGCTTGGTCCCGCGCTCTATCTCGGCACGATGCTCTCGCCGCTTGCGATTTTGCAGCTCACGACGCCGCGATGGCGCCGGGTCGCGATCGGCGGCGCGGGAATTTTTGCATCCGCATTGCTCCTGATGTGGCTCGACGATCGGTTGCCAGTGACCCCGGAGTACAGTTGCTTCGGCGGATGGCACAACGTGCTGATTCTGCGGGGCGAGCCGAATCGCTTTTCGTGGGACAGCGACTGGCAATACGCGTTCCTGCTGCTCGCGAGCTTCGGCGCGGCGGGATTTCTCGCGGCGTTTGCCGAAATTTTCAGGACGCTCGGCCGCGGTGCAGCCGCGCTCGTCATAGCGGCGATAATTTACTGGGCGGCGACGATACCGTTGTGGTTCTACAACGACCGCTACTACCTGGTGCTGGTGCCGGCGGGCGCGATTGTATTGGCGATCGCGCCGCTGCCGCGCCGCCGGCTGGTCATGGCACTAGGATTTGCGATGACGCTCGCGATGGGCCTGCTGTCGCTCGGCGGCACGTACGCGTATCAGCGTGGGATGGGCGTGATCGTCGCGACTCGCAACGAACTCGAGCACGAGGGCGTTCCGCGCTCATCGATCGACGCCGGCTACGTGCTCAACGGCGAGGATCTATATCGGTATCCCAAGCATGGAATCGAGACTATGCAGCTCGAAGGCGGAACCCCGATGATCACCTCGCAGCAAGTCGGTGAATACACAATCGCGAGCGAACCGATCGCAGGCATGGAACTCGTGCGAAAACTCAAATGGCCCGGCCCGTTCGGCCTGGGCCATCGATACTTCTATCTGGTAAAAAAGCCGATAGCGGTGCCCCAGCCGCCCGCGAGATAGATCCCCTCACCCCTTCGAACAGGGACGAAGTCCCGCATCTTTATCTTCCTAATACTGGGTGCAGGGCTCAGCCCTGCCGAAGGAAGCGTGAAACCCACCGCGGGTTTCACATTAAATAAAGTGATTTCCCTTTCCCTAATCCCTAACTCGCGCTGCCCGGCGCTGGACCGGGCATCACGTAGGTCGGGACTCCCGACTTCTGCTCGACTGCTTTCTCGAGCTTCTGCATGTCGATCTGATCGGTCAGTCCCTCTTTCTCGGCTTCCTTCTGCGCGTAGGCCCACAAGCCGGCGTACATCCCGTAGAGATCGTCATGGACCTCGACGTAGAGCGCGTCGCCGCGCCATCCGAACTTCACCGGTTGATAAACGAACATCCCGGGCGTCCCGATTTTAACCTTGTTGAAGAAGCGCTCGATGTCCTCGGGATACAGCCGGATGCATCCGTGGCTGACTTCCATGCCGACGCCCCACGGTACGTTGGTGCCGTGAAAGGCGTACTCGGGCAGCGTCAGCTCGATACGGTAATGGCCGAGCGGATTGTCGGGATCGTCGCCGGAGACAACGTGCTCCGCTTCGCCGTCACGCTCGAGATGTTCCTCGTAGATGTCCTGCGGCACCACCCAGGTTGGATTGCGGGTCTTCCCGCGGACCGTGAAACTGCCGACCGGCGTCTTCCAATCGAAACGCCCGAGGCCGACCGGAAACGAGTAGACCACCGTCGGGGTGACTCCGCCCGCATGCTTCTTCCCGGGCGTGAACACGGCCGGCGTTACCTTGCCTTTGCTGTGAATCGGCCCGGTCGGCGACGGAAAATAATAGTAGATGCGCATCTCGGGGATGTTCATCACGATCCCGACATGCGGCGTATTGGGCAGGATATGCTCGTCGGGCAGAATTATTATTCGGCCTGGCGTTGGCGCCCACCAGTCGACTCCGGTGTTGGCGTCGGAAATTTCCTTGGCCGTCACCCCGAACCATCGCCCGACATCGAGCAGCGTGTCGCCCTTCTGGATCTGGTACGTGATCAGATTGCCGATGATGTTGTCCTTGCCGTGCGGGAGCGGATAGGCCAACAACGGACGTTTCTCGAACGCGTCCTCGGTCCACGCGCCGTGGGCGGCTGGAATCGCGACCAGCGCGATGAGGAACAGGACGGGGAAGAATCGAATCGCGAAATCAATGCAGCGCTTCATTAACTTCCAGGGGTTGGCGGCAGTCTTCAGATGCGGGAGTCTCGGTCGCACTCGTGGAATGATACCGGCGCGATCAGTCTGCAATCAACCTCAAGTTTGCGAACTTGAGTACCAGCAGCTTGATACCGCCGCGTTCGAAATTCACCCACGCCTTGGCGCCGTCGCCGCGGCCCTCGCGCCGGCGCACGATTCCGCGGCCGAACGTCGGATGAACGACGCGCGCGCCGATTGAGAGCCCGTCGCCGTCGGGCCCCGGCTCGTCGTCGGGCAATTGGCTGTCGCTGAGATCTACGTAAGATTCGCGCGGCGACAGCGGGCGTACCGGCGAGGCGTGGCGTTCCGGCGCGATACGGCGAATCAGACTGGGGTCAATCTCGCGCATGAATCGCGATTGACGGGACTCCTGGCGCACGCCGTAAATTTCACGCGACAGCGTGTTGGTGAGATACAGCAACTGGCGCGCGCGCGTCATGCCGACGTAACACAGGCGGCGCTCCTCCTCGACTTCGTCGTCGATATCGGCGGAGCGGCTGTGCGGAAACAGGCCCTCCTCCATCCCGGCGATGAACACGATCGGGTACTCAAGGCCCTTCGACGTATGCAGCGTCATCAGCGCGGCGCGTCCACCGCTGGAATCGATCTGCTCGCTGTCACTGACCAGCGCGACCCGTTCGAGAAACTCAGACAAGCCGCCGCCGGATTTCTCGGCGTCGAAGGCGCTGGCCGCCGTGAGCATCTCGGCGAGATTTTGTTTGCGCATCGCGGCATCGTCGAGCGTGTCGAGGTACGGCTCGAAGCCGCTGTGCGCGACGACTTCTTCGACGATTCCGCGAACGCTCAGCTCGGGCATGCGCGCGGCGAGATCGTGCATCCACGAATAGAGCATCCCGGCCTGCTTGGCGATTCTGAGCGCGACTTTCGAGTAAGTCTCGAGCCGGCCCATCGCCTCGAAGGCGGTGATACGCTGGCGCGCGGCCAGCTCGGTAATCGCCTCGACCGACTTCGCGCCAATTCCGCGCGGCGGCGTGCCGACCATCCGCTCGAGGCTCACGGCGTCCGCCGGATTCGCGAGCACGCGCAGGTAGGCGAGCAGATCCTTGACGTCGCGCTGTTCGTAAAAACGCACGCCGCCGACGATGTAGTAGGGAATTCGCCGGCGCACGAGCGCCTCTTCGATCGCGCGCGATTGGGCGTTGACGCGGTAGAAGACGACGACGTCGGCAGGTCTGAATCCGCCGGAGCCCGTCAACTTCGCGATTTCGAGCGCGATAAAATCAGCCTCGTCGCGTTCGGTCACACCGGTGAAGTACGTGACCGGCTCGCCGGCAGCATTTTCGGTCCACAGGTTTTTGACCTTGCGCTCGGTATTGTTGCGGATGACGCCGCCGGCCGCGGCCAGGATTGTTTTCGTCGATCTGTAATTCTGCTCGAGCTTGAAAATCTGCGCGGTTGGATAGTCGCGCTCGAAATCCAGGATGTTGCGGATGTCGGCGCCGCGCCAGCGGTAGATCGATTGATCCTCGTCGCCCACCACGCACAGATTGCCCGATCGCGCGGCGAGCGCCTTGACGATCAGATACTGCACGCGATTTGTATCCTGGTACTCGTCGACCAGCAGATGCGCCGCGCGCCGCTGCCACTTCTCGAGGATTTCGGGGAAGCGCTGGAACAGAATCCAGGTCTGCAATTGCAGATCGCTGAAGTCCATCGCATTCATCGCCCGCATCCGCTCCTGGTAGAGCCGGTAGATCTGCGCGATCGAGGTCTCGCGTCCCGGCTGCGCGCTCGCGATCATCTCGTCGGGCGATATCGCCTCGTTCTTGGCCTGCTCGATTCGCGCGCGCGCAAGTTCTAGCGGCGGCGATTCGGCCAGCGCTGCGTCCTCGAGCACACGGCGAATAGTAGTCGTCGAATCACCTTCATCGAGAATCGAAAAATTGCGGTCGTAGCCGAGCGCGTGACCTTCCTGGCGCAGGATTCGCGCGCACGCGGAATGAAACGTGCTCACCCACGGCAGGCGCGCATCGTCGCCAACCAGCGCCGCGACCCGCTCGCGCATCTCGTTCGCAGCCTTGTTGGTGAACGTGACCGCCAGCATCTCAAACGGCGCCGCCTTGCGCTCGGCCAGGATGTGGGCGATACGGTAGGTCAGCACGCGGGTCTTGCCCGAGCCCGCGCCGGCGAGGATGAGGATCGGGCCGTCGGGCGCGAGCACGGCGGCGCGCTGTTCGGGATTCAATTCGTCGAGATTCACAGTGACCGTCGCAGCTTCAAAACCTCGGGGCGGAGTCCATCACGATAGCGGCTCAGGCGCGTGCGGAAAAGCGAACGAGTGAATTTGTGGCGACTTACGAACCACACGACAAATTTTATCGCAAGGCGCGCGCGATGGGATTGCCGTCGCGCGCCGCGTTCAAGCTCGAGGAAATAGTCGCGCGCAACCGGCTCGCCGGCAAAGGCGCGCGCGTCGTTGACCTGGGATGCGCGCCCGGCGGATGGCTCGTGATCCTCGTCGCCGCGGCGGGAGCGAGCGGACGCGTGGTGGGAGTCGATCTCGCGCCGGTCAAGAATCCTCCGGCCGGCGCCGTCACGATCACCGGTGACATTCTCGATCCGGCAGTCGCCGCGAACGTGCAGAGCGAGCTTGGCGGCCGCGCCGACCTGGTGACCAGCGACCTTGCGCCCAAGCTCACCGGCATCGCCGCGCGCGACGAGGCGCGCTCGCGCGAGCTGATCGATTGCGCGCTGTCCTTCGCCACGACGATGCTGAAACCGGGCGGCGCGATGGTCGCGAAGCTCTTCATGGGCGCGCAGTTCAAGGACATCGTCGATTCCTTCAAGCAGCATTTCGCAAAGGTCGAGGTAACGCGCACCAAGGCCAGCCGCCCGGGCTCGTCGGAACTGTACCTCATCGCCCGCGACTTCCGCGGCTGAGGCGTGCTTGGCGTAAGATGCACGACGCGGGTAAAGTCTGGAATATGAAGGCTCTGGGCGGGCGTCATCTCTGCCTGCTGCTTCTCGCGGCCGTCGTGGCGGCCTGCTCATGCGGCCGTTCGCCGTTCAGCTCCTCCGCGGCAGCTAGGATTTCACCCGACGAAGTCAGAGTGCAGGTCGCTCGAGTGGGTTTTGACGACGACACGGGCTCGAACTACGTGCTGCTCGTCGACGATAAGGAGTCGCGCGTGTTGCCGATCATGATCGGCGAGAGCGAGGCGACAGCAATCCTGCTCGCGCTGCACGGAATCAAACCGGAGCGGCCGTTCACCCACGATTTGATTCGCTCGATCATCGGACAAACCGGCAACCGCGTCGATCGAATCGTGATCGGCGACATGCGCGACGAGATTTACTACGCCACGATTTACATGGACGGCGGCCGCTACTCGATCGACAGCCGCCCCAGCGACGCAATCGCGCTCGCGATGAACATGAACGTTCCGATTTACGTCAACGACAAGCTCTTCGAGTCACCGGCCGCGGCCGGGCTCGTGGGCGGCGGGAAGATTCCCGACACCGCGCGAGCACTCGGAATGACCGTCGAACAACTGACTCCCGATCTCGCGAGTGCATTCGGCCAGCCAAGTGCGCGCGGTGTGCTGGTGTCTGAGGTCGATTCGTCGGCGCAGAAAGCGGGCGTCGCACGCGGCGATATCGTGATCAAGCTGGGCGACCGCGAGGTCAAGGCGCTCGACGATTTCAGCGCGCAAGCTTCGCAGCTCAAAAATGGTAGCGTGACGCTGACCTTGAATCGCGACGGCTCGAGCCGCACCGTCACACTCGCGGCGGACGGCGTCGGTCGCTAATTGGCGCTAGCCACCCGCATCAACTTGATCGCATGCTCGGGGCAGACGCTCACGCACAGGCCGCACGCGTGGCATTCATTCGCGCGAACCGCGAACGCCTGCCGATTGCCGTGGACCCACGCCTTCACCCGCGCCACCAGCGGCAGCGCGCGCTTGTCATCGTCGCCGAGCTTGCGCACCTCGAACACGTCGTAGGGACAAGCCTCGACGCAATCCTCTTTGGCTTCGCATCGCGTGCGATCGATCACCGGCGCAAAGACGCCCGCTTCCTGCTTGCATTCGGCCTTTGATGATTCGATTGCCACGATATGTTCCTATCCGATTTTCACCAGCACGCTTTCGATAAAGCGCGCATCGATCTCGCGCTCGCCGCCCAGGTGGGCGAACTCTTCTTCGAGCAGGTTCAGGCACGAATTCAGGAACGCGGCGGTGCGCTTCCGGGTCGTCTCGTCCATCCGTTCGTTCAGTGCTTGATTTATCCTGCTGCGAAATTCGTCGCTGAGAACGCCCGGTTGCCCGGTCATGATCGCCGCGCGCATCGCGGTCAGTCTGCTGCCTTCGATAGGATCGATCGTCAGGCGGTTGTCCAACGCCAGCCGCGCGAGCCCGGTCAGCACCAGCTGGCTGAGACGCACCTCACGCGCCGCCATCTGCGCGCGAAAGTTTGGCGACGATATGTCGATCGCGAACATCGCGCGGAACAGTTCGGCGGCTGAGTCGATCTGATCGAGAATCGCGTAGCTGAGATGCAGGTCGCGGATGCTGGCAAAGTCGCGCATCTCGACTGCGCCGCTGCCGTCGAGGCCGCTGTAGAATCTCGGCTGCCGCGCCATGAAGCCGGCCAGCGCTTCCTTGTAAGGTGAATCGAGATAAGGGATCTCGCGCACCTTGACGCTCGATAGGCCCAGTCGCTTCAGCGTCAGCTCGGTGCTCGTGCGCAGATCGATCGTCAAGCTGACGCCGAGGCGGAACAGCAGCTTCAGCGGCGTGTCGCGCAGATGCTCGATCGCGCTTTGCAGGTCGCCGCCCGCCAGGTGCTCGAGCGCGAGGTTCAGGTAGTGATGGGTCATCTCGACCGCGACGCGCACCGCCTCCAGGTCGCCAAAGTCCACCGCGCGCGCGACCAGCACCTGGTTGCTGACCATCGCCATCTCGCTGCGCAGCTGGCGTTTCCCTTGCGAGGCGAATCCCGCGGTGAGCGCGGTGTTGAACAGCGAGACGTCGCCGTCGGCAATCGCGGGCGCCATTTCGGGCGCGATCACTTCGTTGTCGTCGGGCAGGTCGGCGCGGCTCGGCGGTTCGTAGCCGGCGCGAATCGTCAGAAACTGATCCGGCTTGATATACGCGAACACGCTCTGCGCATCAAAGAAATCGGGAAAGCCGCGGTCGTTCAGTCGCGCGCGCCGGAACTGGTAGGCCTCTTCCTCGAGCTCCGCCTCGACGCCCCAATAGATTTCCTCCATCAGGCCGCCGAAGTAGTTGTAGTCGCGCTCGAACGCCTCCTCGATGAAATCCGAAATGTGCTGCGAGATTGCGTCGTGGCGGATGAACTCGATCAGATAGTTTTCGTCGTACTGCGCGAAGCGGTTGGCGGTCGCGTCCGGCGACGACGCC
>DATNLS010000350.1:0-12302 GCA_035602775.1 Candidatus Acidiferrales bacterium
CGCGTGGCTCGAGGATTACGCCGCCGCGCTGACCGAGGATGCGGACACGCCGGCGCCCGATCGCCTCGTCGACGGCATCCGCCTCGAGCATGTGTCGTTCGCGTATCCGGGCACGGCGCGCCACGTGCTCGAAGACGTGAGCCTCGATCTCAAGCAAGGGTCGGTGGTTGCAATCGTCGGCGAGAACGGCGCCGGTAAGAGTACGCTGGTCAAGCTGCTGGCGCGGCTCTATTCGCCCGACCAGGGACGCATCCTTATAGATGGAGTCGACCTCGCGCGGATTCGGGTTGACGAATGGCGCGAGCACGTCGCGGGTGCGTTCCAGGATTTTTTCCGCTTCGAGTTTCAAGCGCGCCATACGGTGGGTCTCGGCGACGTCCCGCGGATCGACGACCAACCTGCCGTCGTTGCCGCAGTCAATCGCGCGGGCGCCGATGACGTCATCGCGCATCTGAATGCCGGCCTCGAGACGCAACTCGGCCCGACCTGGCCCAGTGGAGTCGAAGTGAGTTTCGGCCAATGGCAAAAGCTGGCGCTCGCACGCGGCTTCATGCGTGATCATCCTGTGCTGCTTGTGCTCGACGAACCCACCGCGGCATTAGACGCCGAGACGGAACACGCGCTGTTCGAGCGCTACGCCGCTGCCGCCCGCAGTGAACGCCGCGACGGTCACTCAGGCAACGGTCGCCAGGGCCAAATCACGATTCTGATCTCCCATCGATTCAGCACCGTGCGGATGGCCGATCAAATCATCGTGCTGGACGGCGCCCGCGTCGCGGAAGTCGGCACCCACGAAGCCCTGATGGCCAAACACGGCCAATACGCCGAACTCTACAGCATCCAGGCCGCCGCCTATCGATAAGTGCGAGAGAGAGCGGCGTTGAGGTGGGCCAGGGTGTGGCTCCGGATCTGCCGGTGAGCTTCTTCTCCGGTGCAGAGCTCTCCGATCGGGCGCATTTCGCGTGAAATCCACGACGCCTCGGGCGGCAGGCTGGCGCCGCGGAGCTGCTCGTGCGCCTGCTCAACGTTGTCCACGAAATGCAGATGGTCGGCGCGCGGGATGACCACCATTTGCTTGGCCCCGGGAGTGCGGCCGTAGAGCTCGTGCATGCCCGCGATGGGCGTGAGGACGTCGTCCTCAGCCACGATGTAGAGCGTGGCCGGCGGGCGCGGCCAGTTGAAACTGAGGGTGGCGGGGATAATCCCCGGCTTGGGATTCGAGGCGCCGCCAGGGGCGAGCGCGACCACCGCCCGGATACGCGTGTCGATTTCGGGCAATGCTAGGGCGGTCCAGCCGCCGAAGCTGTGGCCGACGATCGCGATGCGATCGGGATCGGGCAGCGCGACACCCAGAATCGCGCCGCCAAGCATGTAGTCGAGCAGGAAGCGGGCGTCCGGAACGCGGTTCGCGATCAAACCTTCGACATTGCTGCCTGTCTCCGGCGCGACGACTTCGGAATGATCGAGGGCCGCGACTATGTAGCCGTGACTCGCGAGGTGCGTGGTGAGGTAGGTGGCGGAGCGACGGTTGCCGCCGCTGTGGTGAGAGTAGAGAACGAGCGGCCACGCGCCAGCCTCGTCGGGCCACCAGACATCGCAGGGAAAGAGACGGTCGCGAGCCGGGTCGCGAGCTTCAAAGGTGTGGTTGCAGACATCGAACGGCCCGGGGCCGGAGGATGCGGAGGCGGAACTATTCATCCGGAATTTCCATTTTGGCTCCGATTGCGAAGTTTTTATCATAGGCCACAACTTCTAATCCTCCGAAGTGGTCGCTACATCCATGCCGCGCGGTGTGCGAAAATGTTGGGGATGACATTGGAAATCGCAAGACTCACCAATTTGCAAATTCCCGCGGCTGCGGCGACACTCGCGCGCGCGTTTCACGACGATCCGCTGATGATCTACACGATTCCCGACGCGATCGAACGCGCGCGGTTGCTGCCCGACATGTACGCGAGGATGATCCGCTTCGGTGTTCTCACCGGCGAAGTCTATATCACCGCCGGCGCGCTCGAAGGCGTCGCGCTCTGGCTCCCGCCCAACGCGAAATGGACGCGCGAGAATATCGAAGCGTCCGGGATGCACGAGACTGCGACCCTCGTCGGCAACGACGCGTATCAGCGCTATCGCGATGTGGTCGGCCGCGAATGGCAGGCGCGCGAGCGCGACATGACAGCTGCGTGCTGGTACCTGTTCCTGCTCGGCGTCGAGCCGATCCGTCAGCGTCGAGGACTCGGCGGCGCGTTGATGCGCCCGATACTCGAGCGCGCCGACAAAGGACACGTCCCGTGCTATCTCGAGACCGAGAACCAGCGCAACGTCGCCTTCTATCAGAAACAGGGCTTCGACCTGATCGTAAACGGCGAAGAAGCCGGCTCCACCGGCGTCCGCTTCTGGACCTTCAGCCGACCGGTCAAGGAATGATCTTCGATAAAAGCGCGCGACTGTTAGTCGATAACATGGGGTGGGTCGACCGAGGCGCTCTCTGGGTATACGACGTTGCCAAACAAAAGGAAAAACTGATCCGCATAGCTGAGGCTGGTTTTTTGAGTTTGCAGGCTGGGGAACATGAGTTCTTCAGAGTTATCCATGGAGACGGTGCCGATCGTGCCATTTCCGTTCGACGGATTGCCGAACCGGAAGTCGAACTCACCAGCGTCAGATTTTACGATGACGAACCGGTCTTCGCTGGTGAGATTGAATTTTGGAAGTCAGTGGACAGTGCAGCTCACGTACCCGCTGGAACCGGCAAACAACTTCTCCGTATTGACGCGGAGCACGGCCAGGTCACCGAGCTCGACCTCTCGTGGTTTACAAACGCGAATTATGATCTGGGATATCAGGGACTGGTTGGTTGTCTGACTCTGCCCGGGTCGCACCTGGTAGTAGTGTCTGTGCAGAGAAGTTCGCGGCTAATCGTCATTGACACCAGGAAAAATCAGCCGGCTGTGCAAATTGAGCTCGCAGGCAGAGGTGGAAATCCGGCGATGCGAATCCGTTCCGCCAGCGATTTTCTTGCCGACGACTATGACACGCTATGCCGTGTCGACCTCAAAACGATGTCGGTAGTCGCTAAAGAAAAATTGCAGACCGGGTCAACGTTCATCGGCGAGTACCATCTGAATGCAGACGGAACTTGCCTGGTCGCGCGTCCACACAGCGGGGATGTGGTCCTGGTCGATTCAGAACGCTTCAAGGAACTCTCACGTGCGCCCGCGGGCGGACAACCTCTGCACGCTTGCATGGTCTCCGAAACCCGCGTGGTGACGCGCGACTGGAAGACCGGTCGAGTCAGTGAAACCGAATTCGCCATCTAAGCGATTGCTAATTACGGCAACATTCCAAACGCTGACCGCAAAAATCAGCCAGGCGCTGGGCGGCGCGATTCCATTCGCTCGACAACTTTGCTCAGCCAGCGGCGGTATCGGCGCGTACTCTCGGCGCCCGAGCTTAGGCCCACCGCTCGCCTGACGCTCGGACCGAACAATGAATCACCGAGCACCAGGATAAAAAGATGGGTCGCGGCGAAAAGCGTCTCTTCCAGTTCGGGCGTGCGCCGTCCTTCTTTCTGTGCTCGGCGAACCCGGCCGGCATGCATTCTCTCGGCCGCGGGCTTGAATACTCCGGGCGTCATCGTCCGTCCGCTCTCGCCGGAAAGAATCAGCCACGCGAGCATCCGCGCGACTCCCCGGCGCGAAGCGACTTCGTAAAAGCGCTCTAGCACGCCCTCGATGTCGGGTTCCTTCGCGCTCGGCCATCCCTCGAGGAATTGCGCCTGAAGCTTGCCGATGCCCCGCAGAACCATCGCTTCGACCAAACCTTCGCGGCTGCCGAAGTGATGCAGAATCGCGGGATGCGAGATGCCGGCGTCGGCGGCAATTTCCTGCAGCCGGATAGCCTCGGGGCCTCCGACAAGCAGGCGCCGCTCGGCGGCCTCGAGGATCGCATTGCGAGTGGTTGCCGCGCTTCGACGCCGCCGGTCGCGAGCGTGCACCGTCGCAGGATGGCTCCTGGAACTAACGATCGGTGGTCGCGGCCCGGCTCGCATCCGTCTTGACCGTGGAGACATTCGCCTTCGCTGCGACTTCCGCCGATTCGCCGCGATGCTGTCGATAGGTCTGCAGTGTCCATCGGAACGCGGAATGAGTCGACAGAGAGTCCCTGATTTTCGCCAGCGGCTCCGGCAGCGGACCCGCGGCCTTGTACGGAAACTCTGGCGGCCTGACCAGCGGCGACAGCAGCGCCGCCGCCGTAAGATCGGCGACCGTGAAACGATCGCCCACCAGGTAACCCGACGGACGCAGCTCGTGCTCCAATCGATCCATCGCCGCTATCGTCTTGCTGCGCGCCACCTCGGCGGTCGCGGGATTGATATTCATCTGCCGCCGCATGACGGCGCCGATGAGAGGAGACATCGCGCGCTGCGCGAGTTGAGCAGCCGGACTCGCGTGCGATACGAACGCGGCGCGCACAAATCTCGGATACGGCAAGATGACGTGAAAAATCCAGCGCCGGATGTACGGCCCGAGTTCCTCGTCGAAAAAGTCTTCGAGCTCGAGCGCGCGCCGGCGATGCTCAGGCTCGACCGGATAGAGCGCGGGCTCAGGATACGCGCGCTCGAGCGCTTCGATAATCCTGCTCGAATCCGTAACCGCAACCCCATTCAACTTCAGAACGGGGACGTGCGTCTTGCCGGTCATTCGCATGACGACAGGAACGTGAAAGCCGGGAATCATCGAATGCCGAATATGCGGCACACGCTTGAAGTCCAGCGCCCAACGCGCCTTTTCGTTGAAATGAGAACTGGTGAACTGCCACAACTCGGGAGTATCCATGCTGGGCGACTTCCTTTGCAATTCCGTGCGGCGATTACTTACAATTTTGTAAGCTACTTGCGGCAAGCTGTCAAACGCTTTCGCAAACCGGCCGCAAGCGCTACAAAGATCGCAGGAGCAATGTCATGGCGAATAAGAGCGGTCTCGGCGTCGTCGACGTAAAACATTTCTCGACCAGGAACTTCTCCCTCCAAAGCGGCGAGGTCTTGCCCGAGCTCAAACTCGTCTACGAGACCTACGGAACGCTCGCGCCTGACAGGCACAACGCAATCCTCGTCACTCACGGCTACACCTCGAGCCAGCATGCGGCCGGACTCGACGCGAATGGCGAACCCGGATGGTGGGACGGGCTGATCGGTCCCGGCAAGGCGATCGATACCGACAAATATTTCGTGGTGTCATCCAACATGCTCGGCTCGTCGTACGGTTCCACCGCGCCCGCGAGCATCAATCCCAAAACCGGCAAGCCTTACGGTCCCGATTTTCCCGACTACAGCCTGGCCGACATCGTCACCGCGCAGCGCGCGATGCTCGACGCGATCGGGGTGACGCATCTGGTCGCAGTCGCGGGACTGTCGTTCGGCGGTTACCAAGCATTCCAATGGGGCGTCACATTTCCCGACGCGATGCGGGGTATCGTCGCCGTGGTCACCGCGCCCGGCGCAACCGACGGCGCGCGAATGGTGGCCGACTTGCGCGCGCGATTTGCCGAGGCGCCCGGATGGAACGGCGGCCATCATTATGGCAACGCGGAGATGATCGCCTTCATGACCGAGCTTCGCGTCGCGACGCTGAAGCGCTACGGCATCGAGGCTCAGCTCGCTCCCACGTTCCCCGATCCGGCGAAGCGCGAAGCTGCGATCCATCAGTTGGCGGAACCGTGGGCGAAGGCGTTCGATCCCAATTCGATGATTACGCTGGCGCAGGCGCGCTCGCATTACAACGCCGAGAAGGACTTCGCCAGGATTCGGGCGAAGCTGCTCTACGTGCTGTCGCGCACAGACAAGCTGTTTCCGCCAAGCATCGCTCCCGCGGTGATGGCGAAACTGAAAGCGGCGGGCGTCGATGCCACCTACTTCGAGATCGACAGCGACAAGGGTCATCTCGCGAGTGGCGCCGACTGGGCTAAGTGGGATCGCGTGTTGCGTGATTTCTTGAAGAGTCTCGAGTGAAACGCCGTTGACCAATTCAATCGAAACCTTGCCCATCATCGACCTCGCGTCACGCGACCTCGCTCGCATCGGTGAGGCTCTCGACCGCGCGTGCGGCGAGTTCGGCTTCTTCTACGTGACGGGACACAACGTCTCCCCTGCCCTGTCGGCGCGGATGATGACGCTGGCGCGCGAGTTCTTCGCTTCGCCGCTCGAACAGAAGATGACGATCGCGATGGCGCACGGCGGGCGCGCGTGGCGCGGCTACTTTCCCGTCGACGGTGAGCTGACTTCCGGCCGTCCCGATCGCAAGGAAGGAATCTACTTCGGTACCGAGTTGGGCGCGGACGACCCGCGTGTTCGCGCCGGCCTGCCGCTGCACGGCGCCAATCTTTATCCGGCGCTGCCTGGATTCCGTGAGACGCTGCACGCCTATATAAATGAGGTCACTGACGTCGGCCAACTGCTGCTTGGCGGAATCGCCACCGGCCTCGGCCTGCCGCGGGACTACTTCCACGAGCGTTACACCCGCGACCCGACCGTGCTCTTCCGCATCTTCAATTACCCGCCTTCAACCCCTGGCGCCGACGAGAACGAACTTGGCGTGGGCGAGCACACCGACTACGGACTCCTGACCTTGCTGCAGCAGGACGCGGTCGCGGGTCTCCAGATTTGGCATCACGATCGATGGTTGCCGGCGCCGCCGGTGACGGACTCGTTCGTCTGCAACGTCGGCGACATGCTCGAGCGGTTGACGGCCGGGCGCTACGTGTCGGCGCTGCATCGCGTGCGCAACGTCTCTACGCACGATCGCATCTCGATGCCGCTGTTCCTCGATCCGAGCTTCGACGCGGTGCTCGAGCCGATCAACATTCTGACGCCCGATCCCACCGCCATCGAGCGGCGCCGTCACGGCCGGCGATGGGATGGCGGCGACCTGGCCACCGTCAGCGGCACCTACGGCGACTACCTGCTCGGCAAGGTATCGAAAGTCTTCCCGCAATTGGGAGCGAAAGTGCTCTAGTTGGTGAGTCTCCCGTGAGTAGTGCGAATTGTTGTTGCCAGTGCGCGCGATCACCTGTATCTCATGAACGACGTCTCAAGACGAATCGAGGAGAGCCGGTATGCCCACCCTTTATGGAGCGTTCGGATCGCCGTTCGTGCGCAAAGCTATCGTCGCGCTGACCGAGAAGGGCATCGGCTACGATCACGAGCAGGTGATACCGTTCCTCCCGAATCCCGAGTACCGGAAAATCAGTCCGCTCGGAAAGATTCCCGCGTTTCGCGACGGCGATCGCACGCTCGCCGACTCGTCGGTGATCATCGCTTACCTCGAACGCACTCATCCCGAACCTGCTCTCTATCCGAACGATCCTTACGAGTATGCGCGCGCGCTGTGGTTCGAGGAGTTCGGCGACGGCGGGCTTACGCCGGTGCTGGGCACGAAGATTTTCTTTCCCCGCGTGATCGCGCCGCGCTTCTTCAATCAGCCGCCGGACGAGGTGGCAATCAAGAAAGTGCTCGACGAGGAAGTACCGCCGCTGTTCGACTATCTCGAAGAGGAAATCGGCAACAAGCAATTCCTCATCGCGAACCGTTTCACGATCGCCGATATCGGCGTCGCGACGGCCTTCGTGAACTTCCAGTTCGCAGGATGCACCGTCGATGAAAAGCGATGGCCGAAGCTCGCGGCCTACGTCCGCGAAATCCACAACCGCCCGAGCTTCAAGGCTGTGATCGACAAGGAGAAGGCAGCCTTCGGCATCGCCTAGGAAGCGAGAAGGCCGAAGGTTAAAGCGCCGCGGTCAGTTGCAGCGCCAGCACTACGCTCATCGCAGCAAGACAGTAAAGATGATCGCGGTAGATCGCGCGCGCGAGACGGGATTGCGTCTCTGGCGTGACCACCGCTCTTCCCAGGCGCACCGCATTGGGAATGGTTCTCGCGCGGGCCAGGCCGATCGCGCTCGCGACGGCCGGAAGCGAGATCCATGCGACCCACCAAGGATGGTGGCTATGCACAATTTCAACCAGGATCGCCAATACGGTCAGAAGCATCACGCCCGCGATCGCCCGGTTCATCGGATACGCTTCGATAGTGACGCGCCGGTAGTACGCCGAAATCGATGCGAGCACCTCGGCTGGGATCGTGTCGCCGGAGTGCTTTCGCGTCTGCACGTCGAACATCAGGTCGAACCACAGTACGGCTATCAGAAATCCGGCCCCGGCCGCGGCGCATGCATGCATATCGTAAATACCTCTCGTCCTCTCTCTTACCTTCGCGAGCACCGAGTGAGAAGCTAAGGACGAGCAAGCTCCTCACGCGCCCGTGCGGAGCAAGGTCCATATCAAAATGACTATCGCTCTCAAAGCTGCACGAATCTTCGACGGCAAGTCGGATCGGGTCGAAAACGGCGGCGTGGTCCTGATCGAAGGCGAAGAAATCTTCGCATCGGGACCCGACCTGCGAATTCCCGCCGGCGCGGACAAGATCGATCTCGGCGACGCGACGCTGTGCCCGGGCTTTATCGACGCACACACTCATCTGACAGTAGGCGTGAAATCCTACAACGAGTTTTTCATCGATCGCTTCCGGCAACACGTCGCGGAAAAAGCCTACCAGGCCGCGGTCCATGCCCGCGTCACGCTGGAAGGCGGCTTCACCACGGTGCGCGACGTGGGCTGTCTGTATCCCGACAGCTTTATCGACGTGAGCCTGCGCAATGCGATCGCCAAAGGGCTGCTCCCGGGTCCCCGGATGCTGGTGGCGATCAATCTGATCGGCGCGACCGGCGGCCATTCGGATCGCAATGCCGGCCTGCACTTCCGCGCCACTGGCAGGGAGTCTGACTACACCGATGGCATCGCGGACAGCCCGGCCGACCTGCGCAAGGCGGTCCGCTTCAACGTGAAGTACGGCGCCGATGTGATCAAGTTCTGCGCGTCGGGCGGCGTGATGTCACTGGCCGACGAGGTCGATACGCCGCAGCTGACGCTCGACGAAATGACGGCGGTGGTGGATGAGGCGCATCGGCTGCGCAAGCGAGTCGCGGTACATTGTCACGGCGATTCGGCGGCGCGCGACGCGATCGAAGCCGGGGTCGATTCGATCGAGCACGGAACTTTTCTGCGCGATGAGACGCTGGAAGCGATGAAGGCGCGCGGGGTTTACCTGGTGCCCACGCTGTTGGTCCAGCATCAACTCGGGCGCGGATTGGACAGACTGCCGCCCGAGCTGGCGGTCAAAGCCCGCCAGGCAATCGAAGCGGCGCCCGGGATGGTCAGGCGCGCGCTCGAGATCGGAGTGACTATCGCGCTTGGCACCGATTCCGGCGTTTGCCGCCACGGAATAAACGCTCGCGAGATGGGACTACTGGTGCAGGCCGGCATGAGCCCGATCGCAGCGCTCAAGAGCGCTACCTCGGTGAACGCGGAATTGCTCGGCCGCGGCGGCAAAATCGGAACCCTGGAGGCAGGCAAACGCGCCGACGTCGTCGCGGTACCGGGCGACCCCGCTGAAGATATCAGGGTCACCGAAAAAGTGATGTTTGTAATGAAGGACGGAAAAGTCTTCAGTCACACCGACCGCTGAGGTAATTCAAATTGCGGATTGATATTGGCGGGTGTCGGCTATTCTTCGATGTCGAAGGGGCCAAGTTGCGGCCCGACGGTCCGCGGATGCGCGAGGTGCCGACGGTGCTGATGTTGCACGGCGGTCCGGGCGCCGATCATTCGATCTTCAAGCCTGCGTACTCGCGGCTCGCTGACATCGCGCAAGTCGTCTACTTCGACCATCGCGGCGATGGGCGCAGCGACGGGCGCGACGACTCGGCGAGATGGCGGCTTGCGCAGTGGGGAGATGACGTGAAGGCGCTGTGTGACGCGCTGGAGATAGAACGGCCAATCGTTATGGGCGTGTCGTTCGGCGGTTACGTCGCGATGTCTTACGCGCTGCGCCATCCGCAACATCCCGCCAAGCTGATTCTTTGCAGCACGGCAGCGTCGTCAAGCAAGAAGGATATACAGGTAAAAGTTTTTGAGCGCCTGGGCGGAGCGGACGCGGGCGCGGCGGCGCGAGCTTTTCTTGACGATCCGACGCGAGAGGCAACGCGCGAGTTCCTGCGTTTATGCGGTCCGCTCTATCGCCGCAGTCCTCACGATCCGGACGTCAACGCGCGCACGATATGGAACGCGCGCCTGATGGCCGAATTTCGCCGCGGCGAGAGGGAGACGATGAACTTCATCTCCGACTTGCATGGGATCCAATGTCCGACGTTGGTGATGGTAGGCGAGGACGACCCGATGACACCGGCGCCATGCTCCGAGGAAATCGTCGCGGCGCTGCCGCCCGATCTTGCCCGCTTCGAACGCTTCGCCGACGCCGGTCACGGCATCGTCGCCGATCAGCCGGATCGATTTTTCGAAGTGCTGCGTAGCTTCATCGCCGCGTGAGCAAACACAACTCTCAAAGCGCGCCGAGAATTCCGCTGCCCACTCCGTCCCATGCGCGACGCTCTTCCTCGAACGGCGCCTCGGCGACGCTGCTGGTTTCGCCGAACAGCATCGTTGCGCGCCGCGCCTCGGTGTAGCCGGCCCATCCGGGATTGCCGTCGCGCGCGAACGCGATCCACGCGTCCTGCATCTCGATTGCCAGCTTTTCAGCCGCCGGACCCTCGCCCGCAAAACGACGCATCCCGGCCAGATGATTCGTGCCAAAAACGAAGCCGAGCTCGAGCGCGTGACACGACCCCAGCGCGCCGCGCATCGCCGGCGAGCGCCAGGTGAAAAGATAGTTGTAGGCACGCCGTTCGCTGCGTCCGTGGATCTCCGCCAGTCGCACGCCCGGCATGCGGAAGACGCGGTCGGTCTCGATCGCTGAGAATAATTCCGGCGGCGTAATCGACGCGCCCGCGGACGTCCGCGCTCGCTCGTAACTCGCAATGATGGAGCTCGCGAAGTCCGCGGTCATCCGCTTGCTCATCCGTGCGACCAGGCCAGCCTTGTCGAGTCTCTGCGCCGACGGATCCATCGCGGAGAACAATTTCCATTCCTCGAGATTCGACCCAACCATCACGGCGACCCCAGCCGCCGATCCTTGCGCCACCATCTCGATCAACTCGCGCGGTATAACGGCGCCGTCCACCACTGGCTGATACGCCATCCCCAGCTCGCGATCGGGCGTCTTGCCGTCAGCGCCGAACACTCCGGTGAGCAATTGAGCAACCGGAATCGCGCGGATCGCGTCAGCGTCGCCCGCGGACACGCTCAGCTTCGACAGCACTCGCTCGGCGGTCCGGTTCGCTCGCGCGATGGACGATACGGTGTCGCAAGATCCGCTCTGCGGGATCGCCTTGTGGAACAGGCCGCGCGCCGACGGCATCGCGAGCAGCGCCCCGACGCTCATGCCGCCGGCTGATTCGCCGAAGATCGTGACGTTGTCCGGGTCGCCGCCGAATTCCGCGATATTGTCGCGCATCCATTGCAGCGCCGCGAGCTGGTCGAGCAGTCCTTCGTTGCCGCTCGACGGGATTCGTCCGTTGGTGACGTCGTTCAAGCGCAGAAAGCCAAGCGGCCCGAGCCGGTAATTGATTGTGACTACGACCACGTCCCCGCGCTTGGCGAGAACCGAGCCGTTGTAAATTTCCTGCGAGCCGCCGCCGATCGTGAATCCGCCGCCATGAATCCAGACCATCACCGGCCGCCGCGCGCGATCGAGTGCCGGCGTCCACAAATTGAGATTGAGGCAGTCCTCCGACTGCTGCTGATCGATCTTCATCGCCGCGAGCGCCTGGTTGGTGACCGAGTTTTGCGGCGCAACCGCGCCAAAGCGGCGCCCATCGCGAACGCCCGTCCACGGCAGCGGTTTCTCAGGCGGCAACCATCGCCGAACATTTTCGGGAGCGGCCGCGAACGGCACTCCTTTGAAGACCGTCAGCCCAGATTGTTCCTCACCTTCCAGTTTTCCGTATCGGGTCGATACAATCGCGCTCATCTATTATGTCCTCGGCGGTGCTTCGCCTTCATGATTGCGGAGTCGCTGAGCCTGCGGGCGCATCGTGAGATTCGCTTTTCGCCGGTTCAGAATCGACCCGCTTGACTTTAACTCGAGCGACACCCCGCTTCGTCATACCGAGTTCTTCCGCCGCATGTTTCGACAGATCGAGGCTCCGGCCATGGGCCTTGCGACTGCGATCGTTTATGCGCACCTTCACAGAGTGACCGGTTGCGGGATCAGTCACCATGACTGAAGAGCCAATTGGTAACGTGCTCGACGCTGCCGTCAAATCCTTGGGGTCGTACGGCTCGCCACTGGCGGTGC
>DATNLS010000393.1:0-10696 GCA_035602775.1 Candidatus Acidiferrales bacterium
CTCGAACGGCGTGCCGATCGTAGCCACCAGCACCGACAGGCATCCGCCGATAACCTCGCCCTGTGCGATCCCCGGATGCATCGCCTCGTGCGCTTCGAGCTCGAAGCCGTCGAGCTGGCCGCTGAGCAAGCCTTGCAAGTGCTCGAGCGCGCGCGGGCTCAGGCCTCGGGCAAAATCCATCGCGACCATCGGTCCGTGAAACGATATCATTCCGGCAAAATCGACCAGCGCGTTGAGCAGGAAGGTCGCGTCCGAAAAGCCGACGAAGATTTTAGGCGTACTCGCGATCGCCTTGAAGTCGAGAATCGGCAGCAATCGTCCGCAGCCGTAGCCGCCGCGCGCGGAAAAGATCGCCTTGACCTCGGGATCGGCGAAATATTCCTGGAGCTCGCCCGCCCGTCCGCGATCGTCGCCGGCTAAAATCCCCGAACGCGCCAGCGCGCGCTCCGAGACTTTGACTCGATAGCCCATCGCCGCGAGCGCGTTGACGCCGCGCTCGAGATGCGCCCGTTCGATCGCCGCGGCCGGTGCAGCAACCGCCACTGTATCGCCCGCTTTGAGCGCGTTGGGTTTGATCGGTTTACGATTCACGCTATCCAGCGCAGAATCTTACCAGATGGCCCGCGCCAACGCCCATCAGTTGCACGAATCTCGCCGCTTCCCGTTTCGAATCACTCGGAGACCGACGCTGCGGCGTGCTCCTCCATCCCGGTTAGCGAGCCGACTTCGGAAAATCCGAGCAGCGCCGCCGTGACCCACAAGCCCGCAGCCCCAATCGCAATCGTGGGACGCAGGCCGATGACGCCGCCGGCGATTCCCGCGACCAGCTGCCCGCAGAGCACGCTGGCGAGGCGGACGAAGCGCAGACTCGCATTGACGCGGCCCAGCATCTGCTTGGGCGTGATCGTCTGGATCAGGCTGACTGCGTTGATGAAGTACACCGTCGCGGCGCTGTCCCCGACTAGCTGCTGCGCGACCAGCAACGCCACCGACGCGGCGCCACTGCCGCGCGCAATCGGCAGCAGCATATATGCGACGCCTTCGATCGCGAGGCCAGCGACCATCGCGCGGCCGGTGCCGAGCACCTCAGCAGTCCTGCGCGCGGCCAATGCACCGAACAACGAGCTCGCGCCACCGACCGCGAAGATCACGCCGAGGACGCCGGGCCGGAACCCGAGCGCGTTGACGACGAACAGCATGTACAGCGTGCCGACCAGGCTGTTCGCGAAACCGCCCACGATCACGTTGATTCCGAACGCGCGCAGACGGCCGTCGGTGAAGATCAGGCGCGCGCCGTCGGCGATCTCGCGACTCACGCTGGCGTCGCGGGCGCGAGGCGCGGGAGCGGGCTCGGGCTTGCGAATCATCGCGATCGCCAGAGCCGACGCGAGAAATGAAATCGCGTCGATCAGAATCGCGAATGGCGCCGTCAGCCATTCAACCAGCCAGCCGGAGAGCGCGAAGCCGCCCGCTTCCGCGACTCCCGCGCTGGCGGTGAGCTTGCTGTTCGCGTCGAGCAGATCTTCGCGCTCGACCAGCGACGGCAGGTAGGACCGATAGGCAACATCGAAGAAGAGATCGAGCGCCGAGTACGCGAGCATCACCGCGCAGAGCTGCACCATCGTAAGCGCGGCGAACATCGCTGCGACCGGAATCGTGCCCAATACGATGAAGCGGCCGATATCGGTGCCGATTAGAATCGGGCGCCGGCGCACGCGATCGACTATCACGCCCGCGAACAGACCCAGCACCAGCGTCGGCACAATTCCGGCCGCTGCGAGGATGCCCATCTGGAATGGAGTCGCCTTGAGTGCGATCACGGCGGCAAAGCTGATCGCGACGTCGCCCATCCGCGTGCCGAACAGCGAGACCGTTTCTCCGGTCCACAGTTTCATGAAGTCCGAGTGTCGAAATAGTACGCTCTTGCGGCGCACTGCGGCGCCGATCGATTGATTGTCGGTTTCGTTCAAGTCCATCGCAAAATCTCACGCGCGGCGTACCGCGCAGAAAAAGAAAAAGCCCCGGGCTTCGACGCCCGAGGCTCTTTCAAGCCGGCTTTCGAAGTATCCCTCACCCTGCAGGTAGATGTTTGATTGGGATGATGAGGGTGACTTTCACGGGGTTCTCCGAATTCTGGCTAAGGCGCGAGATTAATGCGGCGGCGCGATCAGGTCAAGAAACCTGTCAGTTGAACTTGAGAATGATTTTGCCGAAGTGCTCGCTCGCCTGCATCATGCGATGGGCGGTCGGCGCGTCGGCAGCCGGTACCACTTTGTAAATCGGCGGGCGCAACCTGCCAGCCTCGAGCGCGGCGCCGAATTGCCCGAGGAACGCCGCGACTATCTGCGCCTTCTCGCCGGCTGAACGCATGCGCAAAGTCGATCCGAAGATTTTCAGATGCCGCCGCAGCACCGCGGCGAGATCGAGTTCGGCGCGCGTCCCGCTCATCAAGCCGATCAGCACCAGCCGCCCGCCTTGCGCGAGCGATTCGATATTTCCTGCGAGGTAGCTGCCGCCGATGCTGTCCAGAATCGCGTCGACGCCGCGCCCTTCGGTCGCCGTTTTCACCGCGGCCGCGAATGGCCCGCTCTTATAGTTGATCGCGACGTCGGCGCCGAGCTTGCGGCATTGATCGCATTTCTCGTCGGAGCCCGCGGTTACGATCACGCGCACGCCTGCTTCCTTCAGCAACTGAATTGACGCGGTGCCGATACCGCTGCCGCCACCGTGAATCAGAGCGGTCTCGCCGCGCTTGATTCCGGCGAGCATGAAGAAATTCAGGAACACCGTCAGGAACACTTCGGGGAGTCCGGCGGCTTCCTCGAAGCTCAGCTTGGCGGGAATTTTCATGGCCGAGCCGTAGTGCGCCGCGGCCTTCTCCGCGTAACCGCCGCCCGGAATCAACGCCATCGCGCGATCGCCGATTTTCCAGCCCGACGTGGCGGCGCCGACCGCGACGACCTCGCCGGCGCATTCCATGCCGATGATTTCCGACGCGCCTGGCGGAGGCGGGTAGAATCCCTGGCGTTGAAGCAGGTCCGCGCGATTCACCCCGGCGTCGCGCACGCGAATCAAAATTTCATCGGGCCTGATCGCGGGCTCGGGAACTTCGCCGAGCTTGAGCACGCTTTCATCGCCGGGCTTTTCAACGACTACTGCTTTCATGAATCCACACTATCTATAGATCATCTTCACCGGTATCTGCTTCCAGCCGGTGCCATCGTAGTGAAACTTGCACTGGTCGAATGTCGGCGCGCTGAATTGCGGCACGACGTTGTTGGAAAATCCGTAGCCCTCGAGCGGGTAGCCGACGAAATTAGTTTTGAACTTGCCGCTGCTATCTTCGTCGTGGAAGAGCGTGACTGCGTAGTCGCCGGCTGCAAAATTTCCCCCGAAGACGCACTCCCCGCCGGCATTCTTAATCGGCGCCGTGACATGCTTCAGGATGTGCGAGTCGTCGCGCGGGAAGCCCGCGGGCCCCGACCACAACGAGCAGACCAATTGCCCGTTGTTGTTTCGAAGCCCGGTGATTTCGACCTTGACACCCTTGGACGCATCCTGCGCTCGCGACACCGCCGGCATCGCGGCCGCCGCCAGCAACAATGCAAGCGCGATCGTCCGGATCTTTACTCTCATCAAACTGCAACTCCATAAATGAAGAGGGTCCACGAGGACCCTCTCACGCGGTTAGTTCACACTCGGCGCGAAGGCGCGCGTCTAGTTGTAATTGTTGATTACCGTCACGCCGACGTTCTGGAACGTATTCATCTCGTTGAAAATCTTGTTGATGCCGTCGAGCCCGCAGGTCCCCGTCACCATCGCTTTGGGCGAGACCTTCTTCGCTTCGACCATTTGCAGCATCTGAGGATAGTGCGACGCCTGCATCCCGAGCGATCCGATCAGCTGCAGTTCCATCAAGACGATTCGATCGATCGGCACCGGAATTTCGCCCTGCTCGGCCGAGGTCGTCAGCCCGATCTGCAGATGACGTCCCTGCTTGCGCAGGCTCATGATCGAATTACGGCAGGTGGCCGCGACCCCGAGCGCATCGACCGACACGTGCGCGCCGCCGCCGGTGAGATCGAGGATCGCGCTAATCGGATCGGTTTTCTTCGCGTTGATCACGTGCGCCGCGCCCATGCCCTTGGCGAGCTCGAGCTTGGCCGAATCGAGATCGACGCCGATCACGTTGGCTCCCGTGGCGGCCGCGATGTTGATTGCCGACAGCCCGATGCCGCCGCATCCATGCACCACTACCCATTCACCCGGCTTCACCTGCGCGCGATCGACGACGCCGTGAAACGACGTCATGAAGCGGCAGCCCATCGAAGCCGCTTCGACAAAATCGATGCTGGCGGGAAGATTGACCAGGTTCATGTCGGCGAACGGCACCGCGACCAGGTGGCCGAATCCGCCGTGATACGAAAATCCCGGCAGCAGCGGAGTCAGGCATACGTTGGATTGCCCGTTGCGGCAGTACTCGCAGGTGCCGTCGCCCTGGCTGAACGGCACCACGACGCGCGCGCCCTTCTTGAAGTTGCGCACGTCTTTGCCGGCTTCCTCGACGACGCCGGTGAACTCATGCCCGAGGACCGCGCCGGGCTGCGCTGACAGACCCATCCAGGTCCAATCGCCCGACCACGCGTGCCAGTCGGAGCGGCAGATGCCGTTGGCCTCGACGCGGATAATCGCGCTGGTCGGTGCGCATTCGGGATCGGGAATAGTTTTGACGACGAGCGGTTTCTTGGTCGCCTCGAACACTGCAGCTTTCATTTTTTTTCTGAGCCTCCTGAATCAATGTCGTGACGAGTTCGATATAGCGCCTTCTAACAAGTTCTAACAGGGACGAAGTCCCGCATCTTCTTTTCCTTACCATTGGGTGCAGGGGTCACCCCTGCCCAAGGAGGTGCGGAACCCACGGTGGGTTCCGCATTAGATAAAGTGATCTCCCCTTCCCCACTCACAGCAGCCGCGCGACGGTCTTCTCGAACTCTCCCGGCGTATGCGCGTCGATGTCGATCGGATGCAAGTCGACGCCCGCCTCGTCCTGCGCCTTGAGCCGCTCGACCGCGCCTTCGATGCCGCCGATATAACCCAACTCTGCCAGCAACTTTGGCGACAACGCCGCAGTACCGGCCTTGGAGCCGCCCGCATCCCACGCCTGCTTGACCTTCTGCACGTCGTCGCCGAAACCGAAACGCGTGAGTTGCTCGGAATAGAAAGTCCCCATCCGCGCCGCGTAGAACGCGACGTTGGCCGCATGTCCGGCTATTGCGCGTTCGACGTTGGCCGTTACGGTCACGTGTCCCGGAGCCTTCACTGCGACATCGCGCGGATTCCGTCCCGCGCTGGTGGCGATCTCGCGGAAATCCGCGATCGCTTTCTTGAGCGAGTTGATCGGGATCATCACCGGCAGCCAGCCGTCGGTTTTCTTGGCCGTGAATTCGACGCTCTTCTTGTTGAGCGAGGCGATCCAGATCGGGATGTGCTTGCGCGGAGTCTCGAAGCGCATGGTGAAGCCGCGCTGCAGCTTGAACAGCTTACCTTCGTAGTTGAGCGGCGTCTGCGCAAAAATCATGTTGATGATTTCCACGTACTCCTTCATCCGCGTCAACGGCGGATTGAACGGAACGCCGTGGAAATGCTCGATCACCTGCGGGCCGCTGGTGCCGAGGCCGATGATCATGCGGCCGTTGCTCAGCTCGTCGAGCGTGCCGAAATGCTGCGCGAGCGCGGCCGGCGTTCGCGAGTAAATATTCACGATCGAAGTCGCCAGCTGGATCTTGCTGGTATGCTCCGCGAGCAGGGTCAGCAGCGTGAACGCGTCGCGGCCCCAGGCCTCGGCGACCCAGATTGAATGGATGCCCGCGGCATCCGCGATTTTCGCTTTTTCGATCGTGCCCTTGAAATCCGGCTTGCCCTGCCAGTTAACTCCGACTGCTAATTTGCGCGCCATTGAATTCTCCTTCTACGCGAGATCGCGAATCCTTTCGTGCCATCGGCTGACGTTTTTGAAATCTTTCACCATCGAAAAATTCGACGGATTGAGCGCGAGAAAAAACAGCGGATGGTAGAGCGACGCGTCCGCCATCGTGAAGCTCCCGCCCAGGAAAAAATCCTTGCCCGCGAGCTGATCGTCGATCATCCGGAGATAGCCCAGGAGTTGCTCCTTCATCGGCGCCTGACGCTCGCGCATCTGCGCCGTCGTCATCCCGATCAGCTTCTCGCGATTCGCCTTCAGCTTCGCGTCGCCCGCCGCGTCGAGCAAATCGGGAATCGTCAAAAACAAAATTGGCATGAAGAACGTGTTGTCGGCCCAATTGTCGACCAGCTCGACCAGCAGGCGCGAGTCGTCGGGAATCACGCGATTCGCCGGCACCTTGCGGTCCAGCCACTTGATGATGTCGGCCGAGTTATAAACCACTTCGCCGTCCCACTCGAGCACCGGCACTCGGGTCCACGCGCCCTTGGTCACGGCGAGCAGGTTGGTCTTGTCCTCGTAATGGCAATCGATCGGATGCCATTTGAGATGCTTGTGCGTGAGCACGCGCCGCACCTTCTCGGAGAACGGCGAGATTGCATACTGGTAAAGATTTATTTCGCCCATTCCCTCAAATCCTCGTAACAGTGAGTGCGAAAGTTACGTCGTCGCGGATCAAATTCCGAATGTGGCAGCCGCGCTCGGCGACTTCGACCAGCCGATGAAGCTGCTCGTCGCTGCCGCTGAATTCAACTTGAAGTTCTACTTTAATTTCTTTGACGTGGCCTTTTTCATTGGCGCGCGCATGCACCGACGCTCGGCCGAGATCAACTTTGCGCACGCGCGCAGCAACTCGGAGCGACATCAGCAGGCATCCACCGAGTGCGCCAAGGAACGACGACACCGGATCGGGCGCCGCGTCATCTTCTCCCGAAAGCCGCCATAGCAACGCGCCATACTTCACTTCGGCGTTGAGCGAATCGCCCACGCCCTCGACCGTGACGTCGCGATGATGCGCCGGCGCCTGCGATGAATCCGTAGCCGACACGGTCGCGTCCTCGTCCATCGCCCCAACCTAGCCGAGACGGGGACTTTTCTACAAACCGTTCGTTCAGGGGTTTATTCGGCTGCTCGATTTATCCGCGGCGAAGTATCATTCTACGAGATAGTCCGAGGGTAAGGCCATGAAAACACGATTCATATCTTTGTTCGTCGCCGTCACATTGGTCGCCACGCTGGTCTCGTTCGCCGTCGCCCACGACATGGACGGGATGGACATGGACTCGGGCAATAACAGTGGCGGCACCGGCGCGATGGGCCAGATGGGCTCGCACATGAAGATGACCGACCACATGACGATGACCGCGTCGCGGCCGACGACGCCGGCCGACACGCAGCGCGGCGAACTGATCGTCTCGACGATGCGCGCGAAGCTCTCGAAGTACGAGGACTACAAGGCCGCGATCGCCGACGGCTACCAGCCCTACATGGAGTCGGTGCCGCAGGACGTTTATCACTTCGCCAATCGCGAGCGGACGGCCTCGGAATACATGGGCGACTTCGATCTCGCGCGCCCCGGCTCGCTCCTCTACGAGAAGAAAACTTTCGGCGGATACAAGTTGGTCGGTGCGATGTACGACGCGCCGGCCGGCGATACTCCCGAACAGCTCGACGCGTTGATCCCCCTGAGCCTTTCGCACTGGCATGCGCACACCAACATTTGCCTGCCGAACGGCGTGACCGAGGCCGACGTGATGAACGGCAACGTCGCCGCCCGGATGCGCCCGGATATTTCCTCGGCGTCGCATGAGCCGGATGAGTTTGGCCGCAGCACTGGCCCGCGCGACGCCATCCGCATGCGGGTTGGCTACCTGGCCGATCCGCGCTTCGGCTTCACCGGCACGATTTCAAATGAAGCGGATTGCGAGGCGGTGGGTGGAAATTTTCACAAGCAGATCTTCGGCTGGATGATCCACGTCTATCCGTTCGCGAGTGAAGATCTCAAGGTCGCATTCAGCCTCGACGCGCCGTGACCGACGCCCGCTGCTAGTCCGCTGCGGTGATTCTATACGCGCAGCGGCGCGCGCCTGCCAGTATGTGATCGATTCGCTCGACCTGCGCCTTGTCGCCAAGCACGGACCGGAACAGCGAGAGCTCTTCGCGGCATAAGCCCTGGCAGGTCGATGCGGCGGCGCAGATCGGGCAATGATTTTCCGCCAGCAGCATCGAGCCATCGGGCATCCGCGAGCATTCGGCCATGTAGCCCTGCTCGCGCCGAATCTCGGCCAACGCGAGCGCGCGCTTTGCGATCGAAGTTCCCTGTGGGCGCAGCCGCGCGCGGTATTCGTTGATCTGCCGGCGCGTGCGCTCGCGCAGCAGCTTGTCCATCCCCGCCTCGCCGAACGCCGCCCGCACCGCGCCGATTATCTCGACCGTCAGATCGCCGTGGGTGTCGGGAAACCGATCGGCGGCGGCGCTGGTCAATCTCCACACCCGCGCCGGCCGCCCAACCTTGCGGCGCTCGTCGGTGAATTCGACCAACCCATCGGTCTTGAGGCGATAGAGATGCTGGCGTACGGCCATCGCGGTCACGCCAAGGCGGCGTGCGACCTGTGCCGCGGCTTGCGGCCCCCGAGTCTTGAGCTGGAAGAGGACGCCCTCCTCCGCGCGCGCGTCATGCTGCATGGTATGAGATGGTACCGGCCGAAAAATATTAGTCAAGTTGTCGCTTGACTTAGTTAGTAAAGCGAGTACTTTACTAATCATCGAACGCGAGCAGGAACCCATCGAGGAGGATCGCATCGATGAACACGCACGCTGCCGAGTCGCCGAATCGCACCTTCGTACGCGCCGCATCGCTCGCCGACCTTCCCGCGGGCGGCCGCATCACTGTCAACCTCGACGGGCACGTGATCGCGCTCTTCCACACGCCCGAGGGCATTTTCGCCGTCGACAATCGATGCCCCCACATGGGTTTCCCGCTGGATCGCGGCACCGTCAAGGATTGCATCCTCACCTGCCACTGGCATCACGCGCGCTTCGACCTGCACAGCGGCGGCGCGTTCGACTTGTGGGCCGACGACGTGCGCGCGTTCCCGGTCACGATCGAGGGCGGCGACGTCCTGATCGATCTCGCACCGCGCGGCGACTCGCACCGGCATCGCGTCGAGCGCCTGCACGACGGCCTCGAGCGCGACATCTCGCTCGTAATCGGCAAGTCGGTGATTGCAATGCTCGACGAGACCGGCGACGCGCGCGAGGCGTTTCGGATCGGACTCGAATTCGGAACCCACTACCGCCGCGACGGCTGGGGCAGTGGCCTGACCACTCTCACCTGCATGATGAACCTGCTGCCACGCCTGCGCGACGAGGATCGCGCGCGTGCGATGTTCCACGGATTGTGCTCGGTGGCCAACGACTCCGACGGTCATCCGCCGCGATTCGAGATGCGCCCGCTGCCGGGCAACGGCGCGAGTCTCGCGGAGATCAAGCGATGGCTGCGCAGATTTGTCGAGGTTCGCGACACCGAGGGCGCCGAGCGATGCATCGTCTCGGCCGTGCGCACCGGCGCCGCGCCGCGCGAAGTGGCCGACATGATGTTCGCCGCCGCGACCGACCATCGCTATCTCGACGGCGGCCACACGCTCGACTTCACCAACAAGGCGTTCGAGGCGCTCGATCACGCGGGATGGGATCTCGCGGAGCCGGTGCTCGCGAGCCTTGCGCGCGGCTATGCCACCGGCGATCGCATGGAGGAATCCAATTCGTGGCGCAATCCGGTCGACATGGTCGCGATTCTCGAAAACGCATTCGAGACGATTCCCGGAGCGCTCGATCTGGGCCGGCGCGCCAGCCGCTCATCGGATCAATTCGGACGCGACGCGCTCGTGCCGGTAATCCTCGGCGACGATCCGCAAGCTATCGTCGACTCGATGCTCGACGCCCTGCGCGAAGGATGCGCGCCGGCGGATCTCAGTGGCACGGTTGCCTACGCGGCGGCGCTGCGGATTGCGCGCTTCCCGACCAGCAACGAATTTGGCGATTGGGACACGGCGCATCACAGTTTCACCTTCGCCAACGCCGTTCATCAGTCGGTGCGCCGGGTCGGTTCGCCGGAGTTGGTGCGCGGAATCTTCGACGCCGCGATGACGGTCTATCTCGATCGATTTCTCAACGTGCCCGCCGCGAAGCTGCCCGATCTGAACGGCAACGGTAGAAGCTGCGCGGCTCAACTGGTCGAGCTGCCGGCCCTGCTGGATCGACAACAGCAAGTGAATCAGACGGGTGCGCTCGTCGCATCGTACCTCGGCGCCGGCGGAGATCCCGACGCACTTCTCGCGACACTGGGCAGCGCGTTGCTGCGCGAGGATCGCGACTTCCATACGATTCAGGACCTCGAGGCCGCCGTCCGACAGCATTCGATCCTCGAAGGAACTCCCGCAGCCGCGCACGTTCTGATCGCAACGACGCGCTACCTCGCTGCCCACGCTCCTACTGCTCGCGCGCAGGCGCAGACCTATCAGATCGCACTGCGCTTGAATCGCGGCGAGCACGTCTTCGACGAAGAATGATCACAGGTAAAAAATGAATCCCGCCGATTACTCAGCTCTCGATGAAACTCTCGAAATCATGGCGCCGATAGGCCCCGACCTGAATAACGGCTTCTCCAATCACGCGCCGATGGCAATCGAAGCGATGTGCGCGATGCGCCGCGGC
>DATNLS010000378.1:0-4663 GCA_035602775.1 Candidatus Acidiferrales bacterium
CTCGAACGGCGTCTGGTACCTTAAGAGTTTTCTCGGCCCGTACCTGCCGCTGGCGGTGCTGATGCTGCCGATCGAGCTGGCCGATAATCTGTTCCGTCCCTTTTCGCTCGGCATTCGTCTCTACGCCAACATGTTCGCCGACCATACCGTGCTCAGTATCTTCACCGGCCTGACGCGCCTGATCGTACCGCTCGCGTTCTACGCGCTTGGCTCGATCGTGTGTGTGATCCAGGCGATCATCTTCGTGGTTCTTTCGATGAGTTACGTTCGACTCGCCGCAAGCCACGACCATTAGCAAGGATTTTTCGTGCCAGGGATTCCGACCGGAATTTGAGGTGGTAGAGGAAGAGAGGTGGCCGGACGCGGCACCCGGGGCGCGCGAAAGAGAAGGAGGATCGAGATGTTACGACATAGGATTGGAACGATAGTGACGATGGCCGGGATGGCCATCCTCGCGTCACCGCTGCTCGCGATGGCGCAAGAGGCGGCCGGCGGAGACACTGGCGCACCGCTTCGCGCAGGATTGATCGCGATCGCCGCGAACATCGGCATCGGCATCGCCGCATTCGGCAGCGCGCTCGGACAGGGCCGGATGGCGGCCTCGGCGATGGAATCGATCGGCCGCAATCCAAACAGCGCCGGCCAGATCTTCGTCCCGATGATCATCGGCCTGGCGTTCATCGAAGCACTTACTCTGTACGCACTGGTGATCGCGTTCTTCCTGCAGGCGAAGATCTAGCGAGGAGAGGAAGTATCAGTACAACGGGGCCCGCAGCCGGGCCCCGTTTTCTTTTATTGAATGTGAAACCCGCGGTAGGTTTCACGCTTCCTTCGGCGGGGCTGAGCCCTGCACCCAGTGAGAAGCGCGAAATGTTGAGGACAACCTTTCGCTCTCAGGTTCTGCGCACACCACCATTTTCCTACCAACCCTTCTAACAGGGACGAAGTCCCGCATCTTCTCTTAATACTGGGTGCAGGGGTCACCCCTGCCGAAGGAAGTTTGAAACCCATCGCGGGTTTCAAATTGAATTAGTCGAGTTCCCCGCTATCTTCGCTTGGCGCCCTGCAGAATATCGAAGGGCGCGCGGCTCTTCTCGCGCTTCAGTAGCACGTACGTCGCGCCCGCGCCGCCGTCGGCGGGACGTGCGCTGGTGAATGCGAGCACGTGACCGCCGATCGCGCCATGCGAGAGCCATCCTGCCGACTGATGCTTGAGCACCGAATGGCCGCCGGGCGAGCGCAGGCCGCGTCCATGCACGACCAGCACCGTGCGCAGCCCCTTGCGCACCGACGCGATGATGAACTCCTTGAGCGCTTCTTTCGCGGCGCTCTGGATCATTCCGTGCATGTCGAAATGCGCCTGCACGGCGAATTCACCGCGCCGGAGTTGCGACACGAGCCGCGGGTCCAGCCCGACGCGGTATCCCTCGACGTATTCGTCGGACTCTGTGATATCGAACGGCGCCTGTCCTGACACCAGGTCGGAGAGCAGAGCGATAACCTCCGCATCCTCGTCGACGATCGTGTGAGTTGTCGGCGGTTCAATCGGGATCCGCGAGCGGCGTTTACCGTTGGCATGCAGCGGACGTACGCCTTCGAGCGCCTGCCGAAAAAAAGACTCGTCGTCGATCGGTTCCGCAGGAGGCTGCGCGGGTTTCTCGACCACCGGCTTCGCGGGAATCGTGGCCTTGGCCTTGACCGGTGGAGGCGTCGTCGCGACCGTGCGCCCGCTCTCGACGATCATCTTTTTCAGATCTTTGAATGGCGACGAGAAGACACGTTCCGGCGCGGGCATCGCCTTTCGTTCGCCGTCTCGTTCTTCGTCGAGGCGGCCATGCTTTTGCTTCTTTGCCATCGGAAGAAGTTCGCAGGATCGGGATGGATGACAGACTACGCTGATGATGCGATACGGTTCAAACCGGCGCGCCTATAGCGATTGCGAGATAAAATCGCAGGGTCAAAATGATGCGTATGCGGCGCGCATCGACTAGACTTGCCGGCGTGTCGCGGGCTACTGCGGAGTTGCTAATGAGGATCCTCATATGCGTCGAGTCATTGTAATCGCCGCCGCAATTGTCGGCGCCGTGGTTATTTTCGCCGGCGCGATCCTCTTTTATGCCGCCACCAACTTGAACTCGATCATCGCCGAGCGCCGCCAGACTATCCTCGACAAGGTCAGCACCGCACTCGGCCGCCCGATTCACGCCGACGACATCAAGGTGAGCTTCGGCTGGGGAATCATGGCCGACGTGACTGGCGTCCAGGTGGCCGACGATCCCGACATCTCGAAAAAGCCGTTCATCGAGGCGAGCAACGTTTATGCCCGCCTGGAACTCCTGCCGCTGCTGGCGCGGCGGATCGAGGTCACCGAAGTCGTGCTCGAGAAGCCGGTGATCCGAATCGTTCAGACTCGCGACGGTACTTTCAATGTCTCGACGCTGGGCCGGAAAAAAATCCACACCGAACAAGAGTCAGGCGAAGGCGAAGCCGAGAATGAGAATGAGGGTGGGGGCGGCGGAAAAGGCGGCGGCGCGAACGAAGAATCGCCGATGGCCGAGGCGGGCCGCGCGCCCGCGGCGCTGGGATCGTTGCTGGTGCGGAATTTCTCGATCAACGATGGCACTTTGACTTTTCAGACGGAGGGCGCGCCGGAATCGGCCACCGTCAACAATATCGATCTCAAGGTGCGCGACTTCGGCTTCCAGGCGCCGTTCACGGCCGCGTTCACTTTCGCCGCGCTCTCCGACCAGCAGAACTTTGATCTCTCGGCAACAATCGGGCCGCTGGTCAGCAACGGGGTTCTCGATATCGACGCGATTCCGCTGACCGGCAAGGCCAAGGTCGGCCCGATTCTCCTGTCGCAGCTCGAGACGATCCCGATGCTGGCGAAGCTGATACCGCCGAAGCTTTCGGTTTCCGGCCCGCTCAGCTTCGAGGCGACGGCCGACGGCAATATTCAATCGATTAAATTTACGGTCTCGAGCGATTTGAGCGCGCCCGGGATCGCATTCGGCGACTCGTTCACCAAGCCCGCCGACACGCCGCTGAAAGTTTCCGCGGAGGGTTCGCAGACGGACTCCGGCGTTGCGGTGACGCTCGCCAACGTCACCCTGGGCGACCTCGAGGCGAAGGCGACGGATATCAAAGTCGGCGGCGGCACGACTTCGGCACACCTCGATACCAACAACTTCGATATCGCTTCGCTGGCGAAAATCGTTCCCGTGATCGGCAAGTACAACGTCGCAGGCAAGACCGAGATTCATGCCGGCGCGACGTTCGCGCATCGCAAGCTCTCGGGTGACGGCACGGTCGCGCTCGCTGGGTTTGGATTCTTGATACCCGATCAGAAGCTGCCGCCGCTGAGCAATATCACCGGCAACATCCAGCTTGCGGGCACCAGCGCCGATTTCGGGCCGCTGACATTCAACCTGGGCGCGCAGCAGGCGACGCTGAAGGCGCACGTCGATCAGTTCCAGCCGCTGGTAATGAGCTACGAGCTGAATGCGGCCTCGGTTCGTCTGGCGGATCTCGTGCCGTCGCGGCCGCCCGATGAGGTGCTGAACCAGGTCTTCGCTAAGGGCGCGCTCTCGATTGGATCGATGACCGGTCCCACGCTCGATTCGGATATCACATCGCCGTCGGGCAACCTCGCCAATGTTCCGTATCAGAAATTGCGGCTGTCGATTTCACTGGCGAACAAGATTACGCGGGTGACGATGCTCAAGCTGAAGGCGTTCGCGGGCGACATCGTCGCGACGGGTGACACCCGGCTCGAGCCGTCGGCGCCGATGGAGGCGTCGATCAGCTTCACCAATCTCGACGTGCAGCAGGCACTCGCCGCGCAAAAGGCCAAGGCCGCCGGCACGGTTCGCGGAACGCTCGGCGGAAACATCAACGTCACCGGAAAAGTCGGCCCCTTCGACCAGATGAAGCCGACGCTGAAGGGCAGCGGCAAGCTGGTGCTGACCAACGGCAAACTGATCGGCGTCAACATCGGCGGCCAGGCGCTCAAGAAGGTGCAGCACCTGCCCGCGATCGGAAACCTGGTGCCGAAGGAGGTCGTCCAGAATCATCCCGAGCTCTTCAGCGACCCCGACACGGACATCCAGCTCGCGAGCCTCACGTTCGTGCTCGCCGACGAACGAATCACGTCGCACGACGTCAAGATGCAAACGCTCGACTACAATCTGCTCGGCGACGGCTGGATCGACATGGACAAGAACGTCGACGTGGCCGGACGAATCTTGCTCTCGCCGCAATTCAGTAAGGAGCTGATCGAGCAGAAGAAGGAAGTCGCGTTCATCGCGAACAAGGACGGGCAAGTCGACATCCCGTTGCAAGTCGTCGGCCAGTTGCCCAAGCCGCAGGTGCTGCCCGACGTGACGCAGCTCGCGCAGCGGGCGGGAGGCAACGCGATGCAGGGACAGGGTCAAAAGTATCTGGGCAAAGTTTTCGGCAAGAAGGGCTTGCCGGGAGGATTGAGTAAGTTTCTCGGCGGCGACTCGAGCAATGGTGGTTCCAGCGGATCGGGCAACAACAATAGCGGCGGCAACTCCAATCCTCCGCCGAATCCGCTGGATCAGTTGAAGAAGCTATTCTGATCTTTTCCAGAGCGCACGGTCGGGCAGTTGTGATGTGGCCCGGAACCCTCACCTACCGGCGG
>DATNLS010000381.1:0-7034 GCA_035602775.1 Candidatus Acidiferrales bacterium
CTGCGCTCGCCGGCGTTGCCGACACGCAAATCGTCGCGATACAGACCCGCACCGCCGCCAAAGCCGAACGCATTGCGCGAACCCTCGCGCCCGACGACGCGAGCCGTCCGAAAATCTATTCCGACTTCGACGAAATGCTGGCGCGCGAGCGCCCCGACGCGGTCGGCATCTTCACGCCGAACTATCTGCATTGTGAATTTACCGTCAAGGCGCTCGATGCGGGCGCGCACGTGCTCGTCGAAAAGCCGATGGCGCCAACCGCGGCCGAGGCGCGCAAGATGGTCAACGCGGCCGCGAAAGCTGGCCGGGTGCTGATGGTCGCGATGCAGCGGCGCTTCGGCGGAATCGAGCGCGCCATCAAGGACGCGCTTACCAGTGGCGCAATCGGCCAGCCGAACTTCATCCGCGCGCGGCTTTCGCATGGCGGACCTCAGTTTTGGGCGCCGGGACAGAAATGGTTCACGACGGCTTCGGAAGCGGGCGGCGGCGCGATGCTCGATCTCGGTGTCCACGTCGCGGACCTTGCAATCTGGTTCATGGGCGAGATCGATTCCGTCTCCGGCCAGGTAGCTACTCTCGCCAAGCAGATCGAAGTCGATGACACTGGCGCGATGCTCCTGCACTTCAAGTCGGGCGCGCTCGGCGTCGTCGAAGCGAGTTGGAGCAGCATGCCGCCGCTCTCGGCGATCGAGATTTATGGTAGCGAGGGCAGGGTGATGGCCGGCTTTCCGCGCAACGACATTTCGATTCTGAAAGCCGACGGCAGTCCGGCGCCCGGCTTCTCGCGCGAGGACGTGATGAGTCGTTTTGATCCGCACGATCTGCTGGCTCCCTCTCGTGCGCTCGCCGAGAACTTTATCGCGGCGATTCAGGGCGGCGCGAAACCTTTCCCTGACGGCAACGACGGACTGCGCGCGGTCGAAGCGATCGAGGCGTGCTATCGTTCGTCGCGAAGCGGTAGTCGAATCAAGTTGCCGCTCGATTCATAATTCGCACATGTTTCGCGAATCGATCAAAAACATGGCGCCATATCGGCCCGGCGAGCAGCCGCGCCCCGGTCAGCGCCTGATCAAGCTCAACACCAATGAGAACCCGTATCCTCCATCGCCGCGCGTGCGCCGCGCCGTCGCCAAGGCGATGGCCGGGTCCGCACTGCGCCTATATCCGGCGCCGCGTGCCGATGAATTCGTGGCGAGCGCCGCGAAAATCTACTCGATTCCGCGAAGCATGATCCTCGCCGGCAACGGCTCCGATGAACTGCTCGCGATGGTGTTCCGCGCGACGCTCGGAGAAGGCGACACTGTCGCCTATCCCGTCCCGACCTATTCGCTTTACGACACCCTGGCGCTGGTGCAGGAGGCCCGCATCCTGCACTGCCCGGTTGGCGCCGACTTCGCCTTGCCGCTCGACGCGCTCGCCGATGCGCGCGCCAACCTCACGATCGTGTGCAGTCCCAATTCGCCGTCGGGAACTTCGACTCCATCGCGCAAACTGGGCGCGCTGGCGAAACGGCTCGACGGCAGGTTGCTCGTGATCGACGAGGCCTACGTGGACTTCGCCGGCGAGAACGCGCTCGGCCTGGTGCGGCGTCATCGCAACGTCGTCGTCCTGCGCACGCTGTCGAAGTCCTACTCGCTGGCCGGGATGCGGCTGGGTCTCTGCTTCGCGCATCCGTCGGTGATTGACGCGCTGATGAAGGTCAAGGATTCGTACAACTTGAGCCGGGTCGCGCTGGCCGCCGGAGCCGAAGCGCTGCGCGACGCTGCCTGGATGCGCCGCAACGTCGCCAAGGTGGTACGGACTCGTGCGCGCACCGAGGCCGTGTTGCGCAAGCTCGGCTTCGAGGTGCCAGCGTCGCAGGCCAACTTCGTGCTGGCGCGCATGCCGGGCCGCGACATGGCACCCATCGCGCGCGGGTTACGACGGGCTGGAATCCTGGTCCGGCATTTCGCGACGCCGCTGTTGCAGGACGCACTTAGAATCTCGATTGGAACTCCGGCCGAGATGGACGCGCTGTTCAAAGCGCTCGCGCCGTTGGTCCTCCTGACTCCCTCGAAATCGAAACGCCGCGTTCGCGCCTGAGCGGTTGAATTCGATGGCGGCCATCAAGCGTCTGTTCGGAAGTTTCCGGTCGTCTCGTGGCAGGAAATCCGATTCCGACTCCCAATCGCGCGCGTCGATTCAATGGGTCGTGGCCGGGCTGGGAAATCCCGGCGACGAGTACTCGCGCTCGCGTCACAACACCGGCTTCACGACGATCGATCGAATCGCGAAAGCGAAAGGCGTCGAGCTGGGCCGGCGCAGATTCAAAGGCGTAACCGCCGAGTTCACGCTCGCCGAAAAGCCGGCCATCCTCGTCAAGCCGCAGACTTTTTATAATTTGAGCGGCGAATGCATTTCTGATCTGCTCGGATATTTCAAAATTGCTCCGCAGAATCTGATCGTCGTCCATGACGAGCTCGACCTTGAAGCGGGCCGCCTCAGAATCAAGCAAGGCGGCGGCGACGCGGGCAACCGCGGCGTTCGTTCAATCGCCGAGTCGCTCGGAACCACGGATTTCATCCGCGTCAGAATCGGAATCGGACGGCCGCTGGGGTTTACCGACGAAATGGAAATCGAGCCCGGCCGGCGGCCGAAGACCGACGAAAACAAGGACTACCTGCTCCGCCCAATGACCGCCGGCGAACGACAGGCACTGGCGCCGATCCTCGAGCGCGCGGTGAGCGCGGTGGAAACGATCGCCGCGGAGGGACTCGAAGCCGCGATGAATCGCTACAATCAACGCGGCTAGAGTTTATTGAGCGACTGCGATAGTAACAAATTGTCTTAAACCATAATCATTCTGTTGACTTTGAGACTGGCGCCGCGCTAAGCATCAACCAATTGGAACCCTCGTTGCGTTGGTACAGTAAAATTGTCGCGTCGCGCTCGAATGGCAGCGCTGTTCGTGCAGATGCGAGAGGGCCCCGGCTTAGCCCCGTCGGCCACACGCTTCGTGCGGTCTTCCTAATTTTCATCATGGGTAAGAGGCTGCCATGTTTGAGGAACACAAGACCCGCTTCAGGACGGCGGAGGAAGCTTTGCGTTTTTATTTCCGTCTGCGCGAGCTGCTGCACAGCGGCCGCCCCAGACGTTTGGTCGCCGACGAGTTGCCAGCCGATGTGTGCGCGGTAGCGCTCAACGCGATCGACGACTACCAATGCATCGGGTGGTGCATGCTGGGTCTCGACGAAGTCGCCCTGTGGCTGCTTAGCGAACTCTACGGTCCGACCTGCTTCGGCGTGCATCGGAGGACCTTGTCGCACGCGCGCAAAGCCAGCCGGCTCGAGTTCCCCGGGCGCGAATTTCGCCTGCGCGAGGTCGGCCTGATCCACGAGCACGCCCTCGGCGTGGTGAAGCGGGGACTGCGCGAACTCTGCATGATCCCTGTCCGCCAGGTGAAAGCTGTGCGTGAACATCGAAGGCTGATGGCTGTTCGCAAACGGACCCATCTTCAGGGCGATCGCGCGGCCGAGCGCCGATAGCTCGCGGCCGGCGAGACTGCGAGTCGCGCGCGGGCTATTCCGCGCCGTTAAAATTCCTGTACGCTTGAGGACCAATGGCGTTCGGCGAACGGAATTGACGAAGCGGACTGTGAACGAAAATCAGGCGAAGCAAGAGGCAGCCGCGTTGGCCCGCGGCGCCACCGAGATCATTTCTCCCGCCGAGCTTGCGGCCAAGCTCGCGCTCGGACGGCCGCTCAGGATTAAGCTCGGGGCGGATCCGACGGCGCCTGATCTGCATCTTGGCCACAGCCTCGTGCTGAGGAAGTTGCGCGAGTTTCAGGACGCGGGCCATACGGTAATTTTTCTGGTCGGCGACTTCACCGCGATGATCGGCGATCCCACCGGACGCTCCGAGACGCGCAAGCCTTTGTCGCGCGACGAGATAGAGCGCAACGCAAATACCTATCGCGATCAGGTGTTCAAGATTCTCGATCGTGAGGGCACCGAAGTCCGCTTCAACAGCGAGTGGATGAATGGCCTGGACGTGGCGGAGCTGATCAAAATCGCCGCGACCTTGAGCGTCGCCCGCCTGCTCGAGCGTGACGACTTCGAGAAACGTCTCGCCGCCGAGGAGCCGCTGTTCCTGCACGAGCTGCTCTATCCCGTGATCCAGGGTTACGATTCCGTCGCGCTTAAAGCGGATCTCGAAATTGGCGGCACCGATCAGAAGTTCAACATGCTGGTCGGCCGCGATCTGCAACGCCATTTCGGACAGACGCCGCAAGCGGTGATCACGATGCCGCTGCTCGAAGGCCTCGACGGCGTGCGCAAGATGTCCAAGTCGCTGGGCAACTACGTCGGCCTGACTGAAAAGCCCGAGGACATGTACGGCAAGCTGATGTCGGCGCCCGACAAGCTGATGGTTCGATACTATGAGCTGCTGACCAACGCTACGCCCGACGAGATCGCGGCAGTGAAGTCCGGCGCGATGCATCCGATGGAAGCGAAGAAGCGTCTCGCCCGCACCATCGTCACCGAATACCACGGTGCGCCCGCTGCAACTCGCGCCGAGGAATACTTCGAGAGCAAGCATCAGCGCCGCGAAGTCCCCGCTAACGCGCAGGTCTATCGAATCGCCGAGGAACTTTGGATTTGCGAGCTGATGAAGCAGCTGCAATTCACGCCCTCGACCAGCGAGGCGCGCCGACTAGTGAGCCAGGGCGCGGTGCGGGTGGACGGCCGCACGATTACCGACGTGAATTTTCGCTTCGTTCCGGGCGAGCACAAGGTGCTCGAGGTAGGCAAGCGCCGGGTGGCGCGGATCGAGCCTTGATTCAGGCGTTCAGCCGTTCCGATTCTTCTCGGCCAGCGCGACCGCCTCGCGCAACTTCTCCATCGTGCGCCCGAGCGCCTTGGTATAACGCTGCTTGGTCCAGCTTTCCTTGGTCCGCATCTTGAGCCAGCCAAGCTTCACCGCGTCGGGTTTGTTGCCCATCTCGCCGGTCGAAACCTCGATGATCGCGCGCTCCTCGGTGTTGAGCGAGTCGAGCACTTCGCGCTTGAGGTTCTGCAGAAATCCGGACTTGAGGTCGATATCGATCTTCATCGAAACTGCACACCTATAAGCCTAGACCATAGCATGCGCACCCTCAACCGGGTTGACATCGCAAACGGCGGGCGTTAGTCGCGGACCAGGGAGAAAAAACGATGAAACATTTTAACGTCGATCAACACGGACACGTTCAGGTTTGGACCATCAGGAATCCTTCGATGAACTACATGACGGCGCCCATGTCGCAGGAGTTGCTCGAGCTCGTCGGCCGCGCCGAGAACGACGCCAATACTCGCGCAATAATTCTCACCGGCGGAATCGACGGTAAATTCATCACGCACTACAGCGTCGACGAGCTGGCCGCGATGGCCGCGGACCCCGCCCTCTGCGCGCAGACTTTTCCCGCCGCGTCGGCTGGGTTCCATCGTATGCTCGACCGGATCATGCTGATGCCTAAGGCGGTCATCGCTGCGATCAACGGCGACTGCATGGGCGGCGGCTACGAACTCGCGCTCGCATGTGACTTTCGCCTCGCCGCCGACGGCCCTTATCAGATCGGACTGCCCGAAGCGGTGCTCGGGATATTGCCCGGTGGCGGCGGAACCCAGCGCCTGCCGCGACTGATCGGACGGGGCAGGGCGCTCGAGGTGCTGCTGTTCGGCAATGTTTACAGTTCGCGCGACGCCGAGAAAATGGGGATGGTCAACCGTGTGCTCGCGCCCGACGATTTGATGCCGTTTGCGATGCAATGGGCGCGAACGCTCGCCAGCCGCCCGCCTCGCGCAATCGCGGCAATCAAGCGCGCCGTTTATCTCGGCGTCGATCGCGACCTCGAGTCAGGACTCTACGTCGAGCGAATGGAGATGACGCAGCTGATGTGCTCGGCGGACGCGCGAACCATCATGACCGATTACAACAAGGTGGTAGCGCGCGATCCCATGGCCGCACGCACCGAATTCCTCAAGGGGATCGGTGTGCCTGAAGCCAAGGGAATTTGAAAATCCCCCGAAGCGCGAGCGCGGCTACTCTTCGTCAACCGCCTGGCGAATCGCGTTCAGAATAAACAGGTACATATTCGGCCCCGACACCCGGCCGAGCATGTTCACGTTCTTCAGCACCTTGAGTTCGCGCTCCGTGACCTTGTGCCGCGCCAGCGTTCCGCGATCGCCCGCAAACCTGCGCCAGGCATCTTCCTTGCGCTTGGCCGGCGACGCCTCACGCTGTTGCCCGACAATCCACTGCGCCTCTGGATGCGCCAGCAGGAACAGCCGCTGCTTGTCGAGCTCGAGCGTATCCGCGATCCGCGACAGCAGCGACAGGGAAGGGCGGCGCCGTCCGTTTTCGAGGTAAGCGACATGGCTGGCCTTGACCCCGAGTTTGCGCGCGAGCTCGCGCTGAGTGTAGGCGTAAGCTCCGCGCCGCTGTTTGAGAACTTGACCGAGAGTTTCTTTCTTCATAGTTCGTGTTCCACCACTCGTGCCCGTCAGGGTTTTGCGTTGTAGACGTAACCCGTCTGGCTGCCAGCTTGGCGGGCCTGCCGTCGGGATACCTTTAGCCACCGTATCTCAGTCTGAGCGTTCGTTCAGCTTTCGATGCAACCAACAGTCTCACAGTTATGCACATAAAGTCCACAGCGGGAGGTCACTCCGGGCCAGGAGTCGAAATTGCCTAATGTTCGTCGATGCTTGCGATAACAGTCTGACTTTGCGGATTACACCACAAGTTGGAGCCGGATGTTAAATTTCAGCGTTTACGTTATCCGGTGACTGGTCGAAGGGTTCACGGCTAGCCTGCCGACGGCGCCGGAAGGTTCGGTTTTTGGCAGTTCCCGCTCGTCGCGCAATTCAGACCGGCCCCAAAATAAATCGCGCCCGCCTTCACCGGATAGAACAGATAGTCGAGCGGCGTCTGAATCGGATCGAAACGCTGCGGCGGCCCTGCGGCCACTGCCTCCGCATGCGTCTGCTGCTCGACCCGCTGCTTGGTATTGCCCTCGA
>DATNLS010000320.1:0-2336 GCA_035602775.1 Candidatus Acidiferrales bacterium
CCATATCCTGCCGCGCCTGATCCGGATCGATCACGGCTCCATGATCGCCGGCAAGATGCCAGCCGCCTTTGACGATGCGTGAAATCGTATATTCGCCGGATAGCGAGAAGCGCGGAATCACGGCGGCTTCTTGGGTGTAAGCGTTGTCGCAGTAACCTCCGAACGAACGAAGCGGCGCTTTCCCACGCGCGTGATCCGAAATCGGGTCGGGCAATTCGGGTCGGGGCAGGCAATCTCCGCGTCGGTCGACATCCAATCGTTGGGATCGGTGATGCGCTGCTTGGCGGGGAGCAACGGTAACAAAGCCGCCAACGAATAGATCGAGAAGCCCTGGCCGGGCGGAAGCCTCAACATCTCGCCCTGCAGTTCGAAATAATCGCCCAATCGCGCCCCACAATAGATGCGCTGATCGGGCGGTCCGATGACCTCGATACGCAAATCATACAATTCGAACTCTGCGCGGTCTTCTGGGCCTGCGGCGGTCGTGATCACGCTACTCCGTCCCGGCTCTGCCATAGCGATTCATCGCTCATCACCAGATCGAACGCGCGGCCGATGTCCGCCTCGAGCGCCGCGCGCGCGCCGACGCCGTCGCCGCGGGACAGCGCGTCGAGCATCTCGACGTGATAGTTGATGCCGCGCCCGTCGCCGCCGTCAAAGCGTTCCGACGCCTCCCGGAGGTATGGCCCGAACTGCAGCCACAGGCTTTCGATGATGGGCAATAACACCGTCGAACCGGATTGCCGGTAGATCGCAAAATGAAATGCGCGATTCTGTTCCGCGCTGCGTTCCGATTGGTGCTCCGCATCGGTCTCGGTTTGCGCCTCGATGAGCTGTCTGAGCGTCGCCAATGATTCCGCGGTCATGTTTGAAGCGGCGCGCGCAATCGCCAGGCCCTCGATCGCAAATCGTGTTTCGCGCAAATCCTGCAGCGCACGCTTCGACAAGGCGGGTACGCGAACGGTGCGGCTCGGTAATGTCTCGAGCGCCCGCTCAACGGCTAATCGATTGAGGGCGTCGCGAACCGGCATGGCACTGGTACCGAATTCCTCGGCCAATTTGGCGATTTTGAGTTTTTGCCCGGGTTCAAAGCCGCCTCGCATCAGCCGATCGCGCAGCGCGGAATAAACACGCTCCTGTACGGTCTCGCGCGCAATAGGCATGAAACCGAAGTGTGTCCGGCTGGCCATCGGCATCCCCTATTTTGTGATCACATATTTATAATCAAAGATATGCTGAAGAGCAAGTTTATTCATCGCGAGCTCAGCCGCGCTGATACCCTGATGCTGCGTTGCACCAATCTGATACCTGATGGATCCGCGAAACAATTTCGAGCTCCCTGCGCGCCCCCTGCGGTCAGGTCACCCGACTAGCCCGCGCGTATCACGCCCACACCGAGCGTTACCGCGATCGCCGCAAGCGCGCGTATCCAAGTCACTCGCTCATGCAGTACGAGCGCCCCGAGTACCATCCCGAACACGATCGACGTTTCGCGGATGGCGGCTACCGCCGCAACGGGTGCGCGAGTCATCGCCCACAGCGCGATCGCGTACGAGCCGAGCGAGCATGCGCCGCCCACGATGCCGAGTGGCAGCTGGCGGCGCAGCTGCGCCGATCGATCCACACGGCCACGAAGCGCTGTCCAGATCAACCATGGCACGCCGGTCAGGAAAAAGATCCAGAATGCGTAGGCAATTGCATTTCCGGACACGCGGACGCCGACGCCGTCGACAGTCGTATACGACGCGATCACGAATGCAGTGAGCAGCGCGAATTGCGTCGCGGATGCGGATCGACCGCGAAAGTGTGCGTCGAAGATCAACAATAGGATTCCGCCTGATATCAATGACACCCCGGTCCACCCCAGCCCCGACAAGCGCTCGCCCACCAACGCGAAGCTCCCGAACGCGACCAGCATTGGCGCGGTACCTCGCATCAACGGATACGTGTGACTGAGATCTCCCGTGCGGTAGGCCGTGGCCAGCAGCATGCCGTAAATCAGCTCCGCTACGACTGATGCAGCGAGGTAGGGCCAGCTTGCCCGCGCGGGAAACGGAAGAAACGGCAGCGCCATCGCCGCGAGGGCGCCGGATCCGATGAACACGTTGGCGGTCGCAATGTGCGTATTGCGCCCAAGTTTGACGAGGAGGTTCCAGCTCGCGTGCAGGAGTGCTCCCAAGAGTACGACCAGCAAAACGCTCACCGGCATGATTGGCAGTACTTGGCCGTTGATCTGCCCAGCATAAATGGAGTTTTTGGAGAACGCATCAGGCGACTGGATTGAGAATTCCAGGACCGTATGCAAATATCGCTTATGCAAGCGCCTCTGAGTCCCT
>DATNLS010000333.1:0-9324 GCA_035602775.1 Candidatus Acidiferrales bacterium
ACTCCGGACGGTCCGCTCGGGCGCTATTACCAGGATGCGCGCGAGCTGGCGAAACTGATCACTGTCTGGTCGAAGGGTCTGCGCTCGAACTGTCACCGCTACGTGGTCTGCTCAGGTGGCGGCCCCGGCATCATGGAGGCGGCGAATCGCGGCGCGTCCGACGCGGGGGGAAGGACGATTGGACTGAACATCGGGTTGCCGCACGAGCAGCGGCCCAATCCCTACATCACGCGCGGGCTGTCTTTCGAGTTCCACTATTTTTTCATGCGCAAGTTGTGGTTCGCGCATCTTGCGCGGGCGCTGGTGGTTTTTCCCGGAGGCTTCGGCACGCTCGACGAAATGATGGAGATACTGACCCTGCAGCAAACGCAAAAACTCGACCGCTCGATCACGGTGCTGCTCTACGGATCGCAATACTGGAAGGAGATTATCAACTTCGAGGCGCTGGTGCGGCACGGCACGATCAGCCGCGAGGATCTCGAGCTGTTCACCTTCGTCGACGATCCAGCCGCGGCGCTGCGCCTGCTGCAGAAGGGGCTCCGCGCGCATCCCGAGGAAGAGCCGCCGGCGTTTGCGCATTCGTCCTCGCCTCGACGCCCGCGCGGCTGAGCATTCGCCGGCATCAGGGCAGGGCGCCGGCTCGCGGCTCGCTCTTAGGCGTCAGTTCGCGGCTGCCGTCGACGATTTTCCCGCCAGCTCCGAGTCGATCACGAAGTCCAGCACCTTACCGTCAGGCAATCCCACGACCGGGATGCCGTTGACGAAGAAGGTTGGCGTCGACGAGACGTGAATCGTGTTGCCGTCGAGCTGATCCTGCTTGATGCGGGCCTCGGTCTGGGGATTGTCCATGCAGGCCTTGAGCGAGGGCGCGTCGAGGTTCTGCGCCTTAGCCAACTTGTCCACCGTGTCCTGAATATTCTTCGCGTTGATGCTTCCCTGGTTGGTGTAGAAATAGCGCGCAAAATCCCAGAACTTCGCCGGGTTCTGCAGCCGCGCGCATTCGGCCGCCTCCGCGGCTTTCATCGCCCACGGGTGCACGTTCAGCGGGTACGCCTTGAAGATCACCTTCACCTTGCCCTTGTAGGTCGTGTTGACCAGCGTCTCGATCACACCGAACGCATGCGCGCAGAACGGACATTCGAAATCCGCGAACTCGACGATCGTGATCGGAGCGTTCGCCGGGCCCTGCGTCGGCCGATCGTCAAGGGTTACGCTGCCCATGTTGACCCGCCCCCACGGCTCGATACCGGTGTCGACATACTGCCCGATGATCGCTTTGGACTCGCCCTTGTCGAAGAACAGCGTGGTCGAGATGCTCTGTCCCGCCTGGTTGCTCACGATCAGTTGCCGCGCGAACAGCCCGTCAATCGGCGTCTTGAAAGCAGGACCGAGCTTGATCAGTTCGGCACTGGGGATCTTAAAGTGCTTCTGGAGATAAGTCTTGAGCGCCACGTCCCTCGTGGGATCGGTAGCCACGGGCGCAGCGGCAAGCGGGGAGAGCCCCGGCGAATCCTGTGCGAGGGCCACGCCGCCGGCGGCCAACAGAATCGATGCGACTACGAACGCGCAGATGCCTGCTTTCATGCTGCTATACAACTTCGCATAAGAAGTATTATGTAAACTACGATGTTTGGCTGAAAATCCAAAAAGGCCTGAAATCATTGAGTGCTCCGACGTTCCTCGCATCAAGTGTGATTGTGTCCGGCGCAGATCGACCGCGATGCAGCCGCCGGATTTCCGCACAGTTTTAGCTAATCGCGGCGGCTCCGTACAGCGCTTGATTCCTTGGCTGGTGTGGCCGGCTTGTGCCCCAGCGCGCTCAATGCTCTGCGCGCTACGAAATTGCGCGGCGCTAGCTTCAGCGCTTCTTCGTAGTACGCGATCGCGTTCGCGCTGCGATCCAATCCTGCGGCGCATCGGCCCATCGCGACCAGCAGCTCGACGCCGGAGGCGCCGAACTCGCGCGCGTGCTTGAGCGCGTCGAGTGCCTCCGCGAATTTTTCCTGCTCAGCAAGTACCAGGCCGAGTCGCATCGTCGCTTCGGCGTTCAGCGGATCGAGGTCGAGCGCGTCACGATACATCGACAGCGCCGATCGCCTGGCTCCCTTCTCGTATAGTTCGCGCGCGGCCGCCGCCATCCGCGCGCCCTCCTCGGGCCATCTGCGCAGTTCGACTTCCACTGTGATCTCGGCGTGCGAGACTTCCGCCTTCACGACCTTCAGCTTGTCGCCCAGGTATTCGCGAATCCGCTCGAGCACCGCGTCGCCGTTGGTTTCCGGCGACTCGAGAAACGCGAGGCCCACCGGATCGCCGACGTGATCGACGCGCCGGATCACGAGCGATCGCCGCGCGCGCGACCGCGTCGCTCTCGGCGGCGCCTGCTGGTCAGACGCGCTCATTGGGATCGAAAAGTTTGCGGTATTCGTCGAGCGCGAAGCGGTCCGTCATCCCCGCGATATAGTCGGCGACTGCCCGCGAAATCGGTTCGCCGTAGCGCTCCGCCCGCGCGACTACGTGTTCGGGCATCTGGCGCGGCTCGGTCATGTAGGTCTTGAACAGCGCCGCGAGCACCCTGCCCGCCTTCTCGGTCATCCGGCTGACGCGATAGTGCCGATACAACCGATCGCGCATCACCTGCTTGATCTCATCGACCTTCGGGCCCATCGCAGGACCGAAAGCCACCAGCGCCCTGCCCGCCTTGCGCACTTCCTCGACGCTGCGAATTCTGTTGCGCTCCAGTTCGCCTGCAAGATTGGTCATCAGGTCGGTGGACATCGCGTCGATCATCCTGATGACCGTCTGGTAACGAAGCACACGCATCTCGGCCGCCGGAGACGCGTCGCGCGCCGCAGCGCCCGATTCTCTGAACAGCCCCGACGCGTTGAGTTCCTCGACCGACAGCATCTGCGCTTTGAGGCCGTCGTCCACGTCGTGCGCCAGGTACGCGATCTCGTCGGCCAGATCGACGATTTGCGCTTCGACGCATGGATAAGTGGTCGTGTCGAATTCCTGCGCGCTGGGACGGGTCTGGAAATGCGAATGCTTGACGATTCCCTCGCGCACCTCGAAGCTCAGATTGAGCCCGCGAAAATTCGGGTAGCGAATCTCGATCCAATCGACGGTGCGAAGGCTCTGTGCGTTATGATCGAAGCCGCCGTACGGCGTCATCAGCTCGTTGAGTATTTTCTCGCCGGCGTGACCGAACGGCGTGTGCCCAAGGTCGTGCGCGAGTGCGACCGCCTCGGCGAGTTCCTCATTGAGGCCGAGCGCCCGCGCCACGGTGCGCGCGATTTGCGCGGCTTCGAGCGTATGGGTCAGGCGAGTGCGGTAGTAGTCGCCCTCATGGTTCACGAAAACCTGGGTTTTGTATTCGAGGCGTCGAAACGCGGCCGAGTGAATGATGCGGTCGCGATCGCGGGCAAAGACCGTGCGCATCGGATGCTCGGGTTCGGGAAAGCGGCGCCCGCGGCTGGCCCGCGACGCCATCGCATACGGCGCCAGCGTGCGCGCCTCTATATCCTCCAGCTCCTGCCTCGTCCGCAGCATCCCGGCCCTTATCCAGCGGTTGCGTTCAACAACCGAGATGCTACCACGGCGGCAACGGCTCCCGAAGCGCCCTGCTCGACATCGTTCAACATGCGGGTCATGCCGCGACAGATGCGTTCCTGTAATTTGGATTCGGCGTGCCTGGTATTCGAATCGATAGAGCGGGACAACGAATTGCTTTGGCGATGGCGCTGAGCGTTCTCTTCGCCGCATGCGCGATCAGCCAGCCAGCGCAACTCGCGCCGCCACCCCCAGCAACTGCCGTAGCTCAGCCAACGCCGGAGGTTGTTGGGCTGGCGTCGTGGTACGGCCCCGGATTCCACGGCCACCAAGCCGCGGCGGGCGGAATCTACGACCAGGAAGATCTCACCGCGGCCTCGATTGCGTTTCCGCTGGGCAGCCGCGTGATGGTCGCGAATCTCGACAACGGTCGTTCGGTCGAAGTGACGATCACCGACCGCGGGCCGTTTCTGAAAGGCCGCAAGATCGATCTCTCGCACAAGGCGGCGCGCATGATCGGAATGCTCGATAAAGGGACCGCGCGCGTCCGCATCGCGCTCATCAGTAAGCCGGCCGGGACGCGCGACGTCGGTGCGCCGTTGCGCTACTGGGTCCAGGTCGGTTCATTTTCGAATCAACAGAACGCGGAGGAGGTTCGAAGCAGGTTGACCGCGTCCTACGCCGATGTCCACGTGGTCGACGTCCTTGATGCTGAGCAGCACCGCTACTACCGTGTACGTATGGGCGCGTTTGCGACTCGAGCGGCGGCCGAGGCGCGCGCGTCCGACACCGCCCGATTTGGACTTCCAGTCGTAATCATCACCGAATGACCAGCCGCACCACCAACTTCGCACGACGGCTCTGGTGGCCGGTTTGCGCTATCGCCGCGCTGATTTTTCTGCGCGGATGCGCCTACTCGCTGGTCAACGGCGGGCGGATCAATGAGCAACACGCCGCCAGGATCGAGGCCGGCATCCAGGATATTCGCCAGCTGCGCTTCAAGCAGCCGGTTCCGCTCGTCGTGAAAACGCCGGACGAAGCCGAATCGATGATGGAAGCCGACATGATGCGCGACTACACCGATAAGCAGCTCGCGGCCGACTCGGTCGCCGGAGCGGTCACCGGTCTCTATCCACCGGGGCTCGATCTCAAGGCCGCGTCGCTCAAGCTGCTCAGGAGCCAGGTCGCGGGCTTCTACGATCCGCATGGCAAAGAGATGGTGCTGGTCGAGGGCGGCGCCGATCTGGGCATCTGGAACAGCGCGGCGCAGTTTATGATTCAGCGCGATGTCGTTGGCGAGATGCTGCTCGCGCATGAACTGACGCACGCGCTCCAGGATCAGAACTTCGATCTCGAAAAGAGTCTCGATCAGGTGAAGGACAACGACGATCGCGGGCTCGCGCTCAAGTGTGTTGCCGAGGGCGACGCGACCATCGCCGGCTTTGCTTACGTAGTTGGCCGTATGGACGACGGCACGGCGAACGCGGTCGCAAGTAATCTCAAGCAGCTCCCGCAGGCTCTGGCCGCCGAAGCGCCCGGTACACCGGAAGGTCTTAGCGTGCCACTGGTGTTCCAATATTCCGAAGGCGTCCGCTTCGTCGCCGAGGCTTATCGGCGTGGTGGATGGACGGCAGTGGACGCGCTCTATCGCAAGCCGCCGCAGTCCAGCCACCAGATTCTGCATCCTGAGCTCTACTTCGACAGCGCCGCGCCGGCGCCGCAAATCGAGCTAGCCGGCTACGACAGAATCATGAGCGGCTGGAAAAAGGCCGACGACGACACGTACGGCGAGCTGCTGCTACGCATCATCCTCGAGCGCAATCTGGGTAAGCAATCCAACGAACTCGGACTCGCCTCGCGATGGGTCGCGGACCGAATGATCATCCTGCAGGAGAGTCACGCGGTGAACGTCATCTGGATGCTCGCATTCAGCGACGCGCAGGTCGCCAGCCATTTCGCCGTCGTCTACCAGACTTTGCTCGACCGCTTGCTCGGCGATTCCACCCCGCATCGCATCGACGTGCGCTCCAACGCGGTGCTGGTCGTGATCGGCGAGGGCGCGGACTATTTCGAGACGCTCGCGCCCGCAATCTGGAATGCGAGCGCGATCGAAACCGGCGGCGTCAGCGCGCGCATCGAGCCGTCCGGCAACTCGCTCCTCCAATAGGTCGCCGCCCTAGCCCACATCGCCGAGACTGAACCCAAGCGCCAGCATTTTTCTCACCGCGGCGCGCGCACCTTCCGATTCGCGGCTCGCCAGCGACGGATCGCGTGCGATCCACTCGTCGGCCAACTTGCGCGCGCGTTCGATCGTGCGATGGTCGCGAATCAGATGAACGAATTTCAGCGGCAGCGCCCCGGTCTGCCGCGCGCCGAGCAAATCGCCCGGACCGCGCAGCCGCAAGTCAGCCTCCGCGACCGCGGCGCCTGTCGTACATTCACGCATCACCCTTAGGCGTTCCAGCGCCGCTTCGTCCGCGTCACTCGACGCGACAATGCAGCAGCGCGACGCTTTCTCGCCGCGCCCCACTCTGCCGCGCAGTTGATGCAATTGAGCAAGGCCATATCGCTCAGCCGCGACCACGACGATCATCGTGGCTTCGGGCACGTCGATTCCCACTTCGACAACCGTGGTGCAGACCAGGACGTCGATTGCACCGTCGCGAAATTCACGCATCGCGCGATCCTTTTCCGCTGCGGTCATCCTGCCGTGCATCGTGCCGATTCTCGCGCCGCGTAGCGCCCCTTTCTTGAGGCGCAACGCCGTGGCCGCCACCGACTTTGCCTCGTCCTCGTCGCCATCGATGAACGGCACGACGTAGTAAGCGCGTCCGCCGGCTTCGATCTCGGAACGCAAACTGTCGTGCACGCGCGCGATATCATCCTCGGTGTGGACCTCGGTCGTGATTGGCGTGCGTCCCGCAGGCAGCTCGTCGAGAAACGACACGTCGAGATTCGCGAACAGGCTCATCGCAAGGCTGCGCGGAATCGGCGTCGCCGTCATCATCAGCAGATTCGCCTTCGGCCCCAACGCTTTTATCTTTGCGCGATCGAAGACGCCGAATCGATGCTGCTCGTCGATAACGCCGAGCGCGAGCCCGCGCATCCGCACCCGCTCCTGGATCAGCGCATGCGTTCCGAACACCGCATCGATCTCGCCGCTCAGGAGACCGCGCAAAATCTGGCTGCGCGCCGCAGCCGTAACGCTCCCGGTCAGTAGCGCGTGCCTTATGTTGAGCCGTCCGCAGATGCGCGCGAAGCCGCGCCAGTGCTGCTCGGCGAGCAGCTCGGTCGGCGCCATCATCGCCGCCTGATGCCCGCATTCGATCGCGCGAATCATCGCCCAGAAAGCCACGAGCGTCTTGCCGCTGCCAACGTCGCCCATCAGCATGCGATTCATCTGGTTGGGCCGCGCGAGGTTGGCGCCAATTTCTTCAATTGCGCGCGACTGCGATCCGGTTAACGCGAACGGCAGCTCCTCGATCATTCTCGCGCCAAGGCTTTGCGAGCCATCGAGCGCAATCCCCACGCGTCGCGCGCCACGGACCCTTTCGATCGAAAGCGCCAACTCGAAGGCAAACAATTCATCGAACGCAAGCGCCAGATGACCGCGCGAGTCGCCATTCGCGAGAGCGACAAAATCGGCGTCCGCTGGCGGATCGTGGAGGTAAGTGAGCGCCTCGCGAATAGTCGGCACGTCGCCGCGCACTTCGTCGGGAATCGCGCCACCGATCGAATCGCCCGCTTCGGCGAGCGCGCGCGCCACGAGGCTCGCGAGCAGCCGCTGCCCAACAATCGAAGGCAAGCGGTACACGGGGCGAATCGCTTTCGGATCGCCATCCGACAGACGATGCAACTCGGGCTGCACGATCTCGATTCCGCCGTCAGCTCCGGCAGCGACACGTCCGCGCACCAACACGCGCTCGCCGCCGGGAAGATATCCGCGCATGTAAGCGGGCAGGTTGAACCACACGACGCGAATCTGCCGCCCACTCACCTCGAGCCATCCAGACGCAAGCCGCCGCCAGCGCGAGCCACGCATCGGCCGTTCGGAAATCTTGCCCAGGTTGCCTTCGATGACGACGACGTTCCCCGGACGCAAATCTTTCGCAGACGATCGCTCTCGCCAGTCCTGGTAGCGCACCGGCAAATGAAAAACGAGATCCCCCGCCGTGACGATCCCGCGCGCTTCCAGAGCCGCCGCGCGCTTCGGCCCAATACCAGGCATCAAAGCGACGGCGGTATCATTTCCCATCGCCCGTCTTTCCGGTGCCTCGCCCGTTACTTTACGGGAGAGGTGCTGTGAGGGTTCTGGATTCATCTACAGCTTGCTTGCGGCGACGTAAGAATCGGACGCCTCCGCCCTAACCAGCTCTAGCAGGGACGAAGTCCCGCATCTTCTCTTTCTGAATACCGGGTGCAGGGGTCACCCGTGCCGAAGGAAGCGTGAAACCCACCGCGGGTTTCACACTCAATTAAGTGATTTACCCTTCCTCTACTCTACTCCCGATGGTAGTCCTGCAGTGCGCGGACCTCGAACTTCTCATGCTTCAGCGCATAGATCCCCTCGACCGCGGCCTTCGCGCCAGCCATCGTCGTAAAATACGGTAACCGCATTTCCAGCGCAGTGCGCCGAATCGAGAACGAATCTTTCGTGCCACCCGCGTCCGGCGTGTTCACGACCATCGCGACCCGTCCTTCCTTCATCGCGTCCACTATATGCGGGCTGCCTTCGAGCACCTTGTTGACAGTTTCGCACTCGAGCCCGAGATTTCGAATGTGATTCGCGGTGCCGCGCGTCGCGATCAGATCGAATCCCATCGCCGCCAGCCCCCGCGCTATCGGCTCGAGATAGGGCTTGTCCTCGTCGCGGACGCTGATAAACACGCACCCCGCGTCCGGCAGATTCGACGACGCGGCCAGCTCCGCCTTCGCAAACGCCATCGCGAACGTCGTGTCGATTCCCATCACCTCGCCGGTCGATTTCATTTCCGGTCCGAGAATCGTGTCGACGCCCGGGAATCGCCCGAAAGGAAACACCGACTCCTTGACCGCGACATGCGCCGGCACGCGCTCCGTGGTGAAGCCGATCTCGCTGAGCTTCTTCCCGGCCATCACCAGCGCGGCATACTTCGCCAGTGGCACGCCAATCGCCTTGCTGACGAACGGAATCGTACGCGACGCGCGCGGATTCACTTCGAGGATATAAACCTCACCGGCGTAAATCGCGTACTGGATATTGATCAGCCCGATCACGCCGAGTTCGCGCGCCAGCATCCTGGTCTGCGCGATAAGCTCTTTCTGCAGCGCGGGGCTCAAGGTCGTCGGCGGAATCGCGCACGCGCTGTCCCCCGAATGTATCCCTGCGTGCTCGACGTGCTCCATGATTCCGCCGACCACGACAATCTCGCCGTCAGAAATCGCGTCCACATCCACTTCGATCGCGCCTTGCAGGTAACGATCGATCAACAGCGGATGCCGCTCGGAGGCTTGCAGAGCCTGCATCACGTATCGGCGCAGTTCTTCTTCATTCGGGATCACTTCCATCGCGCGGCCGCCGAGCACGTAGGACGGCCGAATCAGCACCGGGTAGCCGACCTTCGCCGCGCCCGCGACCGCATCCTCGAGCCCGCGCGTCAGCACTCCCTCCGGCTGTCTGAGTTTCAGCCGCGCGACCATCTCGTTGAAGCGCTCGCGATCCTCGGCGCGATCTATCGCGTCCGGGCTGGTGCCCAGTATCGGCACTCCCGCGCGTGCCAGCGGCACCGCGAGCTTGAG
>DATNLS010000101.1:0-4028 GCA_035602775.1 Candidatus Acidiferrales bacterium
CGCATGAAGCGGCGCCAGAGCGCCCGCGCCTGTTGATCGTAATCGCTCATCGTGCGGATCAAGGTCGCGAGCGCGCGGCCTGGCATCAGCTCCTCAGGCAGCACCGGATCGAGATTGATATGCCGGATCACGTCGCGGCCGAGCACCATCGATTCCGCCGCCGCCGTGTCCAGCGGAATGCGCTCGAGCTTGCGCTTGCTCGCGATCAATTCATCGGCCAGCGCGCGGTACCTCGCTAGCATCGCGGCCGTGTCCCACAGGCTGGTCGCCTTCGCGCGCGCTTCATCGTCGAGATCGTTGAGGCCAACAACCAACGCGCCAGGATGAAGTCCCAACGCGCGCAGATGCTCGCGCAGTTCGGCTACGGAGTCGCGCAGATTGGCGGGACGGACCCACAGACCGGTCTGCAGCTCGCGAAATCCCCGCAGGCGCATCGCGCGCTCGTGACGGCGTAGCGCGGCGCGATCGCTGCGCGGGACTGCGGCGTCGAACACGCCGATCCACCCGCCCGACCACGGCTTGGCGAGGTCATCGAGATTGCGCCACTTGCGAACCTCATCGCGCATCGCCTCGCCCGACGGACTCAAGCGATAGACCCCGCGCCCAGTGTTGGCGGCGACCGATTGCTCGACCAGCCGCGTCAGCGCCATCCGCAGACTCTGCTCGGAGAAGCCGAGCGCATTGCCGACGCCCGCAATTTCCTGCACCGACATCTCGCGCGGGTAGCGATTCGACAGAAAATCGATTACCAGCTCGCGCGCGGTGAGGTGGCGCGGTACATAACGAGGATTTGCAATCGTTGCCATTATCTGTTACAAACAAATCCGTGACCGACCGAACCCTGATACTTCCCGCCGGCGCGGGCCTACGGAAGATTGGAGGATATCATGTTCCAGGCGCGTAGCGTTTTCTCCGACGACGAACTGCTGATGCTCAAGCGCAAATCGCAGTGGCGCGCGGCGTGGATGATCTTTCACGCGTGGGCCGTGATTTTCGGCGCGATGGCGTTGTTCGTATGGTGGCCGAATCCGCTGACCTTCATCGCCGCGACCTTGATAATCGGCGCGCGCCAACTGGGGCTCGCGATCCTGTCGCACGACGCGTCGCACGGCCTGCTCTTCAGCAACATGAAGCTGAACGACTTCGCCGGGACGTGGCTGACGGACTACGCGCTGTTCGGCGACATGTACGCGTACCGCCCCTACCACGTCGCCGGGCACCATCGCTTTACGCAGCAGAAAAACGATCCCGACCTCGGCCTGACGGCACCGTTCCCGATCACGCGCAGCAGTATGCGTCGCAAGGTCATTCGCGATCTCACCGGACAGACCGCTTACAAGCAGAAGGCGGCGCTGTTTCGCCGCGCGTTCGGACGCGCCGACATGCCGGTCTCGCAGCGCTTAGCGATGGGCTGGAAGCGCTTGCACGGCGCAATCGTCACTAACGCAATTATTTTCGCGATACTCGCGGCGACCGGCCACTGGTGGCTATTCCCCGCGCTGTGGGTGTTCCCGTACATGACGTTCCACGAGCTGGTTGTGCGCATCCGCAGTATCGCCGAGCATTCGATGGCGCCCGACAACGACGACCCATTCCGCAACACGCGCACGACCCACGCGAACTGGCTGATGCGCGCGCTCGTCGCCCCGTACTTCGTGAACTACCACCTCGAGCATCACCTGCTGATGGCAGTCCCGTGCTACAACCTCCCACGCGCGCACAAAATCCTGCTGGCAAAAGGCTACGCCCCTCGAATGGAACTCCAACCCGGCTACGCGGCAATGCTAGCCTTGGCAACGTCGAAGCCTGAACAATCGCAACTACAAGCCGCCGCGTAGGCATCTTCCGTTCTTCGCGAAAAGTTCTAACAGGCGCGAAGCCCCGCGTCTTTTCTTTCTGAATACTGGGTACAGGGGTCACCCCTGCCGAAGGAAGCGTGAAACCCACCGCGGGTTTCACATTCAATAAAGTGATTTACGTTTCTCTCACGGCCAAACCGCGCCTTCCGCGACCAGCTCTTCGCGCTCCGATTTGCCCAGACCTAGCAGCTCGCCGAGGACGTAGTCGAAGTCCTCGCCGACTTCGGGCGCGATCCTTGTAACTTCTCCCGAAACGCCGGACAGCTTGAACGGGATTCCTGTCACGTGAGTCGGCGGGCCTTTTTTGGTCGAGACCTCGGGCCAGAAGCCGCGCTCTTGCAGTTGAGGATCGCGCGCGCATAGGTCGATGCCGTTCTCGACGACGCCTGCTGCTATGCCTGCGCGTTGAAGAATTGCCATTGCCTCTTCGGCGCTGTGCTCGATAGTCCATCGCGAGACGTGGGCGTCCAGCTCGGCGCTGTTTTGCATCCGCAGATATAGCGTGCGGAATTTTGGATCGCTCGCCCACTCTGGAGAGCCGATCGCGACGACGAATCGACGCCAATCGGTTCCGGTGCGCACGCTGATCGCGAGCCATCGGTCGTCGTCTGTGTCGAGCGGGCGGCATCTGTAAACGCCGTGCGGCGCACTGGGTCCTTCCTGCGAATTGTAGCCGGGTGCGGATTGCGTGCGGCCGTTTACCGAGATGTCCAGCAGCGCGGGACCGATCACGCTCGCGACCGCCTCGAACTGCGACAGGTCCACGAACTGGCCTTTGCCCGTGCGGCGTCGATGCCACAACGCGACCAGTGCCGCGAGCGCGCCCGAGTATCCGCCGCACATGTCCGCGTACGAGTAGCCGTAGCCGGCGGGCGTGCCGTCGGGCTCCGCCATCAGGTGCGTGTATCCCGTTAGCGCTTGCAGCGTCGGTCCGTAGCTGACGTAGCTCGAGCGCGGGCCGGTGTGTCCGAGGCCGGACATGCTGATGCAGATAATGTCGGGCTTCACGGCCGTGAGGCTTTCGTAGTCCATCCCCCACATCCGCATCACGCGCGCCGAAAAATTATCCATCACGATGTCGCTCATCGCGGCGAGTCGGCGCGCGAGCTCGACGCCGCGTGGATGCTGCATGTTGAGCGCGACCGAAAGTTTGCTGCGATGCAGGTCGCATTGCAGGCCGAGTTTCCGATTGCCCATCGGCGGCGGATCCTTGCGCTCGACCTTGACGACCTGCGCGCCGTGGTCGCCAAGGATGCGCGTCGCGACCGGCCCGGCGACGACCCAAGTGAAGTCGAGGATGCGCACGCCGTCCAACGGCATCGCGCACACGCTCAGATCACCCCTTCGGCGGCGAGCACGGCGATCGCTTCAGGAGCCATCGCGAGCTCGTCGCGCAAAATCTCGCCGCTATGCTCACCGACCAGCGGCGGGCGCCGCGTGACGCGCCACGGCGTGCCGTTGAAAAGATACGGCGCGCCCGGGTAGCGAAATTTACGGTTGAGCTCGGGATGCTCGATTTCGACGAAGTAGCCGCGCTCGATGAGCTGCTCGTCGTCGAACAGCGCTTCGGGCGGGCGCACGGTCGCGTACGGCTGGCGCAGCAGCTGCGCGCGCTCGAGCAATTCGTCGCGCGGATAGTCCTTGACCCAATCGTCGAGCACTTCGAACACATGCTCGGCCATCAGGTAGCGATACATCGGCTGCTGGTAGTTCGGGTCGTCGAGGTCGGCCGCCTTGCCGTCGGACTTGACCCATTCGATGAGCGAGGTCCAGTCGCCGAGCGTGCAATGCATGATGTACCCGTCGCGGCATTTGCCGACGCGAAAGAAACGGCTCCAGTGCAGAGTGCCGCGGCGCGGCTCGGCCTCGTTGCGTTCGAAGTATCCGCCGGCGACGTGCTCGACGGCCGCTGCGGTGGCCTCCTGCATGCTGAGATCGATCCACTGCCCGTTGGCGGTGCGATCGCGCGTAAGCAGCGCGAGCATCACGGCAATTGCGCCGAAGTACGCCGACGAATGATAGGCCTGGAGGCCGAACGGACGCACCGGCGCGTGATTCGGAAAGCCGTTGACGTAGAGCATCCCGCCGAGCGCACTCAGCACGGTGTCGTCGGCGACGAAATCGCGATACGACCCGGTCTGGCCGAACGGCGCAATCGAGCAAAGCACG
>DATNLS010000170.1:0-6918 GCA_035602775.1 Candidatus Acidiferrales bacterium
TTCGTGACGCGGCGGCTGGGGCGCGAGGTGCTCGACCGCGTCGCGCAGGCGCTCGCAGGCGGTATCTACACGGCGGATCCGAAACGGCTCAGCATGGCGGCGACGATGCCGCGCTTTGTCGAAATGGAACGCCGCCACGGCAGTGTCGTGAAGGGCATGCGCGCGGCGGAGGCTACGCGTGCGTCGAGGTCGGACGTGAGCGGCGCGCGCTGGAGCATGTTCCAGAGCTTCAGAAACGGGATGGCGACGCTGTCCGAGACGCTGGTATCGCGGCTGGGCGGGTCGATTCGCAAAACTGCCGAGGTCGTCGCGATGGCGCGAAATGGAGACGCGTGGAGGCTCGCGCTCGCGAGCGGCGAGTCGAGCGACGCCGACGCGGTGATCTGCGCGGCGCCGGCGTATGCGGCGTCGAAGATCGTGGCGACGATCGCACCCGCGGCGGCGAAGATGCTCGGCGAGATCAGCTACGCGTCGGCGGCGACGGTCAACCTCACATTTCGCGAGAGCGATTTCGACGGACCGCCTTGCGCGTTCGGCTTCGTGGTGCCGTCGGGCGAGCATCGGCGAATAATCGCTGGCAGCTTTTCGAGCTTCAAGTTCGAAGGCCGCGCGCCGGCCGGCGCAATCCTGGTGCGCGCATTTGTCGGCGGCGAGATGAGCCGCGAAATGATGAGTCTCAGCGACACTGAGATGGTCGCCGCGGTGCGCGACGAATTTCGCGCGCTGCTCGGAGTGAGCGCGGCGCCGGGATTCACCGAAGTCAGGCGATGGCCCGATTCGATGCCGCAGTACGAAGTCGGGCATTTGTCGCGCGTCGCGGAGATCGAGCGCGCGGTCGCGGAGATTCCGGCGTTCGCAATTGCGGGCGCGGCGTATCGCGGGGTCGGGATTCCCGACTGTGTGCGCAGCGGCGAAACTGCCGCGGATGCGATCTTCGCGGAACTCTCGACGACGAAATGAGCATCGAGGAGCACACCGGCTGCAGCGCGGCACATTGGCCGCGCGTGATTGCGCACGCGGACATGGACGCGTTCTATGCGTCGGTCGAAGTGCTCGACAATCCTGCGCTGCGGGGCTTGCCGGTGATCGTCGGCGGACGCAGCGCGCGCGGCGTGGTCACCTCGGCGTCGTACGAGGCGCGCAAATTCGGCGTGCGATCCGCGATGCCGACCGGGCAGGCGCGCAAGCTCTGTCCGCAGGCGATTTTCGTGCCCGGCAGAATGGACCGCTACGTTGAAATCTCACGCGTCGTGCGCCGCGTGTTCGAGAGCTTCAGTCCTGTAGTCGAGCCGCTCTCGCTCGACGAAGCGTTCATCGATCTCACCGGCACCGAGCGTCTGCTCGGCCCCCCGAGTGACGCCGCGCGCGATCTCAAGCGCCGCGTGTTCGAGGAAACCGGGCTGGTCGCGTCGGTGGGCGTCGCGCCGACCAAGATGGCGGCGAAGATTCTGAGCGACATGTCGAAGCCTGACGGCCTGCTGATGGTCGGCCCGGAAAAATTGCGCGAATTTCTGACGCCGCTGCCGGTCGAACGGCTGTGGGGCGTCGGACGCGTGACGCTCTCGCGGATGCATGAATGCGGAATCAGGACGGTCGGCGACCTCGCGCGGCGCGACCCGGCGGAGTTGAAGAGCATGTTCGGCACTATGGGGCCGCATCTGCACGAACTCGCGTCGGGTAACGACTCACGCACGGTGATCGCCGACTGGCAGCGCAAGTCGTACGGCGAGGAAAACACTTTTGCCCAGGACCTGGCGCTCGACTCGAATGAATTGCGGCGCGTGCTGATCGCGCATGGCGACGCGATCGCGCGGCGGCTGCGCGCCGACGGCGTGCGTGCACGGACTGTGACCCTCAAGCTGAAAATTGCGCGTCCGCTCGGCGGCGGACGGTATCCACTGATCACGCGCAGTTTCTCGCTTGACGGTACGACTAACGACGGGCCGGAAATTTCGCGGGTTGCGACGCAGTTGCTGTCGAAGGTCGGGGGCAAGGAAAAGATTCGGCTGGCAGGAGTGCAGGTACATCAACTCGAGCGCGCCGATAATTCGCAGCTCGGGTTGTTCGAGTCAGCGCCGGTCGAGGATCGCAAGCGCGACCGGCTGAATCGGGCGCTCGATTCGGTGGCGAAGAAATTCGGCGATGAGGCGGTGACGCGCGGGCTGGCAAGAGCGGAGCGCGCCGCGCCGACGAGAAGGATCAAATAGGAACCTAACCCCTAACCCCTTCCCTCGAGGGAAGGGGGAACAATCGCGGTTAGAGAAGAGCCCCTATCGACTATTTCTCCGCTTGCAAAGATTAATTAACTATAGTTAATATCTTGCCTGATGCAAGCAGTTGGACGACGAGATCCGATCTTCCGTGCGATCGAGGCAATGACCGGGCTGGCGGAGATTTTTGGGCGCCGGCGCGAGGTGCTTGCGCGCGACGCGGGGATCACGATCGAGCAGTGGCGCGTGCTCGAGGAAATCTCGACCGAGCATTTTATTCCGTCGATGTTTGCGCGCAGCCGCGATAGCTCGGCGGCCGCGGTCTCGAAAATACTGCGACAACTGCTCGACGGCGGGCTGGTCTCGGCGGCGATTGGGCAGGCCGACCGCAGGAACCGGAGTTACAAGCTGACCGCCAAAGGAACCAGGACGCTGGCCGAGCTGCGCGCGTCGCGCCAGGCGGCGATCGAGGCTATCTGGACGGGATTTTCGCGCGATGAGTTGGCCGCATTCAGCGAGTTTGCGACCAAGCTGTCCGATCGGATCGAACGGTATTCGCGTGGCAGGAATGGCCGTCGCGCGGCCGCGGTTTGATGCATCGGATTTTCGCACTAGAATTTTTACGCCGCCGACGCGGCGGGAGTTGAAACGCAAATGGCCGCAAAAACTTTGTTCGAGAAAATCTGGGAAGACCACGTCGTCCGCGAAAAGCAGCACGAGCCTTCCCTGCTCTACATCGACTTGCACCTGGTGCATGAAGTCACATCGCCGCAGGCGTTCGAGGGCCTGCGCCATTCGGGGCGCAAAGTTCGCGCGCCGCATCGCACCTACGCCACCCAGGATCACAACGTCCCGACCACCGATCGCAGCAAGCCGATCACCGACGTCGATTCGAAACTTCAGATCGAGACGCTGCGGCGCAACTGCGCGGAGTTCGCGCTCAAGCTGTTCGATATCGGATCGCGCGAGCAAGGAATCGTTCACGTAATCGGGCCGGAGCTTGGGCTTACGCAGCCTGGGATGACGATCGTTTGCGGCGACAGCCATACCGCGACGCATGGCGCGTTCGGCGCGCTCGCGTTCGGAATCGGCACCAGCGAAGTCGAGCACGTGCTGGCGACGCAGTGCCTGTGGGAAGAGCGGCCGCAGACGTTTGAGATTCGCGTCGATGGAAAGCTCGGCACCGGTGTCGGCGCCAAGGATTTGATCCTCGGTATCATCGGCAGGATCAAGACCAACGGTGCGACGGGACACGTGATCGAGTACCGCGGCGCGGCGGTCGAGGCGCTCTCGATGGAAGAGCGGATGACGGTTTGCAATATGTCGATCGAAGGCGGCGCGCGCGCCGGGATGGTCGCGGCCGACAAAACGACGATCGAGTATCTGCGCGGGCGCCGGTATATCCCGACTGGCAATGAGTTCGACGCGCTGGCGGCGCGATGGCTCGAATGCCGCAGTGACGACGGCGCGAAGTTCGATCGCAGTGTGGCGTTCGACGCGGCGACGTTCGCGCCACAGGTGACATGGGGCACGAATCCCGGGATGGTCACCGACGTGCGCGGAAACGTGCCGAATCCCGCGGAGATTCGCGACAAGGAACAGCGTGAGACGGTCGAGCGCGCGCTCACTTACATGGCGCTGCGGCCGGGCACTCGAATCGAGGATATCAAGATCGATCGCGTGTTCATCGGATCGTGCACCAACTCGCGGCTGAGCGATCTCAAGTCGGCGGCCGGTATCGTCAAGGGCCACAAAGTTGCGCCGACCGTTCACGCGATGGTGGTGCCGGGCTCGCAGGAAGTGAAAGCCGAGGCGGAGAGTTTGGGGCTCGACCGGATTTTCACGGAAGCCGGTTTCGAGTGGCGCGAGTCGGGATGCAGCATGTGCCTCGCGATGAATCCCGACGTGCTGCAAGCGGGCGAGCGATGCGCGAGCACGTCCAATCGCAACTTCGAGGGACGTCAAGGCAAGGGCGGCCGCACGCATCTGGTGAGTCCCGCGATGGCGGCGGCGGCGGCGATAGCGGGGCATTTCGTGGATGTTCGGGAGTGGCAGGGGTGAGGAAATGCACTTTATTTGATGTGAAACCCCTCCTGGGTTTCACGCTTCCCTGGGCAGGGTTAAACCCCGCACCTTGGTATTTGAGAAAGATGCGGGACTTCGTCCCTGGTTGGAGTTTAGTTAAGTAGGAGATCGCGATGCAGGCATTCAAAAATTTTACTGGGATTGTGGCGCCGCTTGATCGTGCCAACGTCGATACCGATCAGATCATTCCGAAGCAGTTTCTCAAGGCGGTCGTGCGGACGGGGCTGAAGGCGGGACTGTTTATCGACTGGCGGCGTAATCCTGACGGTAGCGAGAACAAGGACTTCGTGCTGAACAAGCCGCGCTACCAGGGCGCGTCGATTCTGGTCGCGCGCAACAACTTCGGCTGCGGCAGCTCGCGCGAGCATGCGGTATGGGCGCTCGATGACGCGGGCTTTCGCGCGGCGATCGCGCCCGAGTTCGCCGATATTTTTCACAACAACTGCATGAAAAACGGGTTTCTGCCGGTAACGTTGAAGGCTGACGAGGTCGACCATATTTTTCGCGCGGCCGGCGATTACGAAGCGTATCGGCTTACGATCGATCTCGAAAAACAGACGGTGTCCGACGATTTTGGCTGGACCGCGCATTTCGACATCGAGCCGCATCAGAAGAAGTGCCTGCTCGAAGGCCTCGACGATATCGCGTTGACGCTCGTGCACGAGGATCGAATCGCCGCGTACGAGAAGGCGCATCCGCTGCCGCATCGCTTCGAGTAAGATGGTACGCATGAAAGCCATTCTCGCGATGACAATCGTTGCGCTGTTCTCGACGGCGCTGGCTGGATGCTGGTTCTATTCGAGGCCCGACACTTCGACCGGCTGTCAGAAGACGACCTACGGCGTCGTGACCGCCACCAGCTCCAACGAGAACTGCCCGCCGCCCGCTCCTGACGCCCCTACTGCGCAAGTGCCGTTGACTGCACCGCCGATTCCGCCACCCGCGACGCCGTGATCTGTGCGTCGACGCGGTAAATCGCGCTCGTGATTTTGCCAACGACAATTGCCGCGGGCGCCGAGCACGATCGAATCCGGCTGGACGTGTTCGTATCGATGCGCCTGGCGCCGGAATACTCGCGCTCTCAGGTGGCTCGGATGATTAAGGCGGGACTGGTGACGGTCAACGGCGCGGTCGCGCGCGCGTCGAGCGGAGTGCGAACCGGAGACCGCGTCGAGGTCGCCGCGATTCCCGCCGGCGCGAACGATCCTTCGATCTACAAGGAAGGCGACGCGCCTGAAATTCCGGTGATTTTCGCCGACGACGAAGTAATCGTCGTCAACAAGCCGGCCGGGATGACGGTGCATCCGGCGCCCGGGCATCCCAATGGCACGCTGGTGGACGCGCTGCTGGCGCGATTTCCGGAGCTGGCCGCGATGGCCGAGCCGGACGGCGTGCTGCGGCCCGGCATCGTGCATCGCCTGGACAAAGACACGTCGGGCGTGATGGTCGTCGCGCGGACGCCGTTTTCGCGCACCGCGCTTTCGCGGCAGTTCAAAGAACGCACCGTCAAAAAAACCTACCTTGCGATCGTCAAGGGCAAAGTCGCGCGCGACCGGGTGACGATCGAGCGGCCCGTCGGACGGCATCCGATCGAGCGCAAGCGGATGTCCGTGCGATCGAATACTCCGCGCGACGCGGTCAGCCATATCGCGGTGCTCGCGCGCTTCGACGCGGCGGACGCCGAGGAAGTGGGAACGTCGATTGTGCGGGTGAAACCCGACACCGGCAGGATGCATCAGATTCGCGTGCATCTCGCGTCGATTGGGCATCCGTGCCTGGGCGATCCTCTGTATGGCGGCAAACCGGCCGGCGGCGGATTTTTTCATAGTCAGGCGCTGCACGCGCTGGCGCTTTCTTTAACGCATCCGAGGACCGGCGAGCGGCTCGAGTTCACGGCGCCTCTCCCAATCGATTTCGTCGAGTATCTCGCGCAGAAATTATTTTCTGCGAATGCTCAAGAGCTTCGTAGATGGATCGAGCTGAACTGACCGCGAGATAGTTTGCCGCGATGCGGCTGATCATGGACGAGCACCGGCGGTTCGCTAACAATAGCGGGCATGCTAACCGTTCTATTGCTCTTCTGTTCGAACACCTTCATGACGATTGCCTGGTACGGCCATCTCCGGTTCAGAGATCGGCCGTTGATGCTCGTGATCGTGGTGAGCTGGCTGATCGCGTTCCTGGAATACTGTTTTCAGGTCCCCGCAAATCGAATCGGCTACGGAGAATTCACGGCCTACCAACTCAAGATCATCCAGGAAATCGTGACGCTGGTGGTCTTCGCGATCTTCGCGTTCTTATATTTGGGAGAAGTGCCGCGCTGGAACTATGTGGGATCGTTTGTATGCATCCTCGGCGCAGTAGGCTTCGCGTTCTGGGGGAAAATTTAGGATTTTCGAACTCGCCGCTGGTGAGCCCCCGTTGACACGATGCCATTGCGCGGGTAGCGTTTTACTTGAGCTTCCGCATTGAGGACGCTGGAACGGGTTGGGTGGCTCGAAGAATCCCGTTTCCCCTGCGGTCCGTTATTCCGAACTTGAACTCAAGGCGCTAGTTGTTCCGAATCCCGACCGCTTGAGCACTCAGAAATCTATAATGGCATCTCCGGTTGCGGGGGCCCATT